>JAIFMH010000247.1 GCA_020048595.1 Bacteroidota bacterium
TCAAAACACATTGGATTTTATCCACATAATACGGGTATAGTGGCATTTAAAAAAGAACTTACACCCTATAAAAGTTCGAAAGGTGCGATCCAGTTTCCACTTGATAAGCCACTTCCTTTAGATTTGATAGCTGAAATAGTTAAATTCAGGGTAATAGAAAACCTACAAAAGATAAAAGTGAAACGAAAAAATTCAAATTCAAACTCAAACTCAAACTAATAATGTCTCCTCAAACCCTCTATACCATTATACTTGCTATTATCATAGCCGGATTTATTTTTGATCAGTGGATTAATTATCTGAATACTACAACACGAAGTAATTTTCTGCCTGAGGCATTAAAAGGATTTTATGACGAGTCAACATACAGCCTTCAGCAGGATTACGAGCGGGATAATTACAGGTTCGGACTGGTATCGGATATTTTATCATTTATTGCAATTTTAGCGATGCTTATTTTAGGAGGTTTTGCCTGGGTTGACGGATTTATAAGGAATTACACTGATTCTGCAATATTGATGGCAATATTTTTCTTTGGAATTATAGCTGTCGCCTCCGATCTGCTGAGTATTCCGTTGGAAGTATACCACACTTTTGTACTGGAGGAACGCTATGGCTTTAACAAAACAACTCCCAAAACTTTTGTGATTGATAAACTGAAAGGCTGGCTTCTGACTGCTGTTATCGGAGGAGGAATTCTGTCGTTGATCATTTTTATATACGAAAAATCAGGATCATGGTTCTGGGTCCTGGCTTGGATCAGTATTTCTGTTTTTACTTTGTTTATCAGTTATTTCTATACCACGCTCCTGGTTCCTATATTTAACAAACTTACGCCATTGCCTGCAGGTGAACTTCGCGATGCCATTGAACAGGTAGCCGCACGGGCTGATTTTAGCCTGAAGGATATCAGCATCATGGATGGATCGAAACGTAGTACAAGAGGGAATGCATATTTCAGCGGATTTGGACGGAAAAAGAGTATTGTGCTTTTCGATACCCTTGTAAATGAACATAGTACGGATGAGCTTGCTGCTGTGCTTGCGCACGAAATAGGCCATTACAAAAAGAAACATGTACTCAAAGGACTGATATCAGGCATTTTGCAGACCGGGATGTTGCTTTTTTTATTGTCATTGTTGCTTAAAAGTCCACTGCCGGCAATAGCTTTGGGCGCATCGGTTACTTCTTTTCATATGTCAGTAATAGCTTTTGGCATTTTGTACAGTCCGGTATCGATGATATTGGGAATCATGTTTAATTCCATTTCGCGGAAGCATGAATATGAAGCAGACAGGTTTGCAATAAGCCTTTCGCAACCTGGAGCATTACAGCATGCATTAAAAAGATTATCAATAAAAAACCTGAGCAATCTTACTCCGCATCCCTGGTATGTTTTTATTCATTATTCTCATCCTGCTCTTTTACAACGTCTTGCGGCGATTGATTCTGTTGAACACTCCTAATGTTGGTCGGAAAAAAGCAGATGTAAGGAACTGAATTAAAAATGAAGTATTTTTGTGGCTAAATTTAAAGGAAATAACCCCATCAAATGAAGGACAGTAACCTCAAAAGCAAGGTAGGCGTCCTCGGTGAGCGAGCACTGAGATTTTATTACAGGATCAAATATTTGATTAAAGACTGGATCAGGATTCCCCGCGAAGCACCTTTGTGGATGAAGACGTTATTGGTTGGTATTTATACCCTGGCATTTTTACTGATGATCACCTTGGCAATTGATGTTAATCTGTTCTGGTTGTTTGGGAGCTCTCCCAAAATCAGCGAACTTAAAAATCCGGACATCAGTCTTACTTCTGAAATTTTTTCAGCAGATGGTAAACAAATCGGCACCCTTTTTACTGAAAACCGCACACCGGCTGTATATGAGGATTTGCCCGAAAATCTGATAAACACTCTAATTGCCACGGAAGATGTCAGGTTTTATAAACATAATGGCGTTGATATAAAAGCAACTCTAGCGGCAATGTGGTCGGTAATGCAAGGCGACAGACGTGGCGGAAGTACAATCACGCAACAGCTTGTTAAAAATTTATTTAAAACACGCAAGGATTATTCAACCGGACTGCTTGGCTCTATTCCCGGTATTTCTACCCTGATAAGTAAAGCAAAAGAATGGATCAATGCATTTAAAATCGAAATGTATTATTCTAAGGAAGACATTATAATGATGTATTTTAATACAGTTGATTTTGGTAGTCACGCGTATGGGATTAATTCAGCGGCTTCAACTTTTTTTAGCAAAAAGCCTGCTGAGCTCACTTATAATGAATCAGCTGTGCTGGTTGGATTGTTAAAAGCGCCTTCATCATATAGTCCGGTTGCGAACCCGGAGCGATCAAAAGCTCGTCGCAACCAGGTTATAGGGCAGCTCGAAAAATATGGTTATATCACCCAGCTACAGAAGGATTCGCTGGAAGCACTCCCGTTGAAACTCCGCTTTCAGCGAAAGAGTTTCTCAAAAGGGAATATGACTTACCTGCGGGATGCTATTGTCAGGGACCTGAATACGTGGAGTAAGGAAACTGGTATCGATGTGTGGACCGACGGATTAAAAATTTATACAGCTATTGATTCGAGGATGCAGAAATATGCTGAAGAAGCAGTAGCTGAGCATATGAAGAACCTTCAGCGGATTTTCAACCAGGCCGGCGGAGATGCTGTTGTTCCATGGAAAGATGAGAACGGAAAGGAGATTCCTGAATATTTTCTGAAAAAAGCTGCTGATCTTCCTCAGTATAAATCACTCGTTAAGCTTTATGGCGAAGGCAGCGACAGTATCCGGATAGCATTGAGTCAAAAGCATAAAATGAAAGTATTTACATTTTCAGGTGCGCGCGACACAAGTATTTCGACACTTGATTCATTGAAATATTATCAAAAATTTTTCCAGACAGGTTTTATGGCAATGGAACCAGGAACAGGATTTGTGAAAGCATGGGTTGGCGGTATAAATTATAATTATTTTAAATTTGATCATGTAAATCAGTCGAAACGGCAGCCGGGATCACTTTTTAAAGCGTTTGTTTATGCTGCAGCTATGGACCAGGGTTTTGGTCCATGCGATATGATTACTGATCAGCCGGTATCTATTAAATATACTGAAAATGGTGAAGAGAAGGAGTGGAGTCCTAAAAACGTTGATCGCAGCCATGCCGGAAGTATGACGTTGAAGCATGCTTTTGCCCGATCAGTTAATTCTGTGGCTGTTCAGCTTGCTCAAAAAATCGGCTGGCAAAAAGTTATTGAATATGCGCACAAACTTGGTGTTGAATCAGATCTGGCCGAAGTGCCATCCATTTGCCTCGGATCGAGTGATGTAACACTTGAAGAGATGATCCGAGCTTATTGCGTATTTGTTAACGATGGTGCACTTGTGGAGCCAATTCTGGTTACCCGAATAGAGGATCGTAATGGAAACGTGATTTTTGACGCTGTGCAGCAAAAGAAACAGGTTCTGGCACAGCAAACAGCTTTCCTTATGACTGTTCTGCTCCGTTCAGGACTTACCGAACCTGGCGGTACAACCCAAGGTTTGTTTGAATATGATCTTTTCAGATATGGAACTGATTTTGGCGGCAAAACCGGAACATCGTCCGATTATACAGATGGATGGTTTATTGGTGTGACACCCGGATTGGTTGCTGGCTGCTGGGTTGGAAATGACGACAGGTCCATCCATTTCAAAACATCGCATGTAGGCGAAGGACTTCGGACAGCTCAGCCTGTATATGGACGATTTATGGCAAAAGTACTTAAGGACGAAACGCTAAAAGAATACAGGCAAAAATTCCCGAAACCAACCATCAAAATTGATAAACCTTATTCATGTCAAACACCTTATCCGAAAGCAGATTCGCTGTCTGTTTCGGCCGATTCAACTGCTGTGGAAATTAGTGAATAACGAATAACGAATAACGAATAGTGAATAGTGAATAGTGAATAGTGAATAGTGAAAAGTGAATACTCCTGCGAATGTTCTTTCTTATTTGTTCAATATGTTACGACAATTCAGGAGAGGCAGAAAACAAACTTTGGTAATTAATTAAACTATGAATCTTTATAATTGTTAAATAATTCCTTAATCATTAAAATCAATACGAATGCAAATCACAAAAAACACGGTAGTTTCTCTGAGTTATGTGCTGAAACGCGACGACGCGAAAGGTGAAATTATTGAAGAAACCAGGGAAAACGATCCTTTGGTATTCCTATACGGAAACGGGCAGATGCTCCCCAAATTTGAAGAACACCTCAGCACACTTAAAACCGGCGACGATTTTGAGTTTACATTAGCCAGCGATGACGCTTATGGCGAAATGGATCAGGATGCTATTATTGATCTCGATAAAAGTATTTTTGAAGTTGATGGTAAGATTGACCTGGAAATGCTTGCAAAGGGCAATGTTATACCAATGCGCGACGACCAGGGCAATATGTTGCAAGGCACTGTGGTAAGTGTAGGAGATGATTTGGTCCGTATGGATTTCAATCACCCGATGGCTGGCAATGTTCTGCATTTTAAAGGAAATATTGTTGGGGTTCGCGAGGCGACAGCCGAAGAACTGAGTCATGGTCATGTTCATGGAGCAGGCGGACATCATCATTGATGAATTTAATATTTCAGGAATTCTGATTGTCTGAAGGGTTTGTTCTATTCAAATTTCCCGGCTTATAGCGTGGTAGTTTAAATTGCCCATGGTATAAGCCGGGATTTTTGTTGCAATATTTATTTGATTTACAGTAATTTAATTATAAAAAGAGGCCTCCATTGCTGCAACCCTCCAGCTGAATCAAGCCTTTTTGATAAAGTTATTGTTTTACAAACTTTTGAGTCTTTGTTCCGTTTTTATCTACTATTCTGATTGTATAAATTCCATTGCGCAAATTTTTGATGTTTATTCCATTATCATTGATTTGCTTGTTTAGGACCATTCTGCCTTTTGCATCATAAATTGAAATTATTGCATCTTGAGCATCTGAATTAAAATGCAAATAAGTATGAGCCGGATTGGGATACACCAGAGTTCCATTTTTTATTAAATCTGAAATACCTGTTGTTCCTGCCTCCTGAATAATGGTGAGTGTAATAGATTGAGTTTTGGTTCCTGAAAATGTAATGGTAACCGTTGCCGTTCTTTTTTCAGCTGTAGTGTTAGCATCTGCCGTAAAAGTTAATGTTGCATTGCCATTGCCTGAAACATCACTTATTGATAACCATTCCTGATTACTTACAGCTGTCCAATAGCTGTTTGAAGCAAAAGTAAATGTTGTTTCGCTTCCTTGAGTAAAATCTACAAATAATGTGTTTGGCATAGGCTCCAAAACACCTAAAGTTGCTATTATACAAGTTGAAGCACCTTTTCTGTTGATCTCGAAATTGCCAAGTGTTGGTTCCATGCCTGCAGTACCACAGATGCTCAAAATATCTTCTTTATAAACACTTATCGCACTAATTCCAGTATTGTTATCCGGCA
>JAIFMH010000059.1 GCA_020048595.1 Bacteroidota bacterium
CGGCGTATCAGGTGGGAGGATAATATATTCGTTTTCCTGTATTAAATATGTCTTTTCTCCAAGTTTATACCAGCCTTCGCCAGCTGTGCAATAGATAAGGATATAATAATCCACCCCATTTTCTTTTTTGTTATAATGGTACTTAACAGCCGGAAAAAATCCAATCTTAGTAATATACAGGCTCTTTGCCAAAGGGTCGAGTTCAGCATTCTGCAATACTTCCGAACTGATGGCAATCAATCGCTGCCCTTTAAATCCTTGTTTTATTTGTGGCATAAATCTATTTCTTAAAATTCATAAGATAGTACAAGTAAATCACAACAAAGTTATATTTTTTTACTTTAAAACAGCAGCATATTTGCGGACAATTAGATTGATCATTCCCCTAAGTTCAAAATACAACTTTCCGGAAAGATTAATCCGGATTAAACTGAAATCCAAAATCTGCTAAATAAACATTTACTAATTAATTAATAATAAGCCTATTTAGACTTATTCTGCTTAAAAAAACATTCAATGCCCGAAACTCCTAATTACAATATCTCACCTTCTTTCCCTATCAGCGGAGAAATATTCTGCGGCTGGGATTCCGTTTTAGATGAGGTAGCGAATAAAATTAAAAGATCAGAAAATAATCGTTATATATTAATAGTCGAATGCTACCAGGGTGTATATCACGATGAGCTGATGAACAATTTTTTACGTTTAAAGCCCGGAACACTCATTAATTCGGATGATGCATTTTACCCGGAAGAAAAGATCAGGGAACTAACATTCCCCGATGTAACCGATGATGCTATTTTTGGTTATATGACGAGGCTGACGTATCATGACTTTCTGGATCCGAAAAAAGCAGAATCTTTGGGTTCGCAGATAAAAAATGCAACCGGATTAGTTATTGTTTACGGAAGTGGTGCTTCATTACTTACCGAAGACTACGATTGCCTTGTGTATGCGGATATGGCGCGTTGGGAAATTCAGCTCCGCCAGCGGAAAAAAGAAGTTAATAATCTTGGAATTACTAACAAGGACGAAGCTCCGGGAATTCAATATAAACGCTCTTTTTTTGTTGACTGGCGGGTTTGTGATAAACTGAAACAGCAGTTGTTCGATAAAGCCGACTATTGGCTGGACACAAACAAACAAAACGAGCCAAAACTGATTACTTCGCAAACATTGCTGGATGGCTTATCGGAAATAGTGAAAAGCCCGTTTCGCCTGGTGCCGTATTTTGACCCGGGGCCATGGGGCGGACAATGGATGAAAGATGTTTGCGGGCTGGATAAAACCAAGCCGAATTATGCCTGGTCGTTTGATGGTGTTCCTGAAGAAAACAGCATACTGTTTAAAATTGAGGATCAGATTTTTGAAACTCCTGCTATAAACCTTGTTTTTTATAAAAGCAAGGAGTTGCTTGGCGAACAGGTTGAATCACGGTTTGGAAAGGAATTCCCAATCCGATTCGATTTGCTTGATACCATGGATGGCGGGAATCTCAGTCTGCAGGTTCATCCTACAACTCAGTATATCCGCGATACTTTTGGAATGAAATACACCCAGGACGAAAGTTATTATCTGCTGGATGCAAAGCCGGGCGCCAATGTGTACATGGGTGTAAAAACAGGAATTGACTCAACCCTGATGCTTGCTGATCTGCAGAGAGCCCAGGATACAGATGATACTTTTAACGCCGAAAAATATGTAAACGTTTTCCCTGCAAAAAAACACGATCATTTTCTAATCCCAAATGGAACCATTCATTGTTCAGGGGCTAACAGCATGGTGCTCGAAATTAGCGCGACTCCATATATTTTCACTTTTAAACTCTACGATTGGGGACGCCTGGGAATGGATGGTCAGCCACGCGCCATTAATATCGACCATGGATCAAAGGTGATTCAGTGGAACCGGGATACAGAATATTGCCTCGAAAACTTAGTAGGACAGATTATACCCCTCTCTGAAGGCGATGGCTGGCGTGAAGAACGTACAGGATTAGCTAAAAGCGAATTTATTGAAACACGGAGGCACTGGTTCTCAAAACCGGTGATTCATAATACGGGCGACAGTGTAAATGTGCTCAACCTGATCGAAGGCCGTGAAGCAATTGTTGAAAGTCCTGCAAATGAATTCAAACCATTTGTTGTTCATTATGCCGAAACATTTATTGTGCCTGCCTGCGTAGGCTCATATTCAATCCGTCCGTACGGTGAAAGTATAGGGAAAGAGTGTGCGACCATAAAGGCATATGTAAGAAATTGAGAGCTGAGATTCAAAAAAACTAATCCCAATAATGTTATGAAACTAATAATAAAACTGATTTTCCCCTTGATGCTCCTTTTAGTAGCACTCCCATCCGTCGCGCAGAAAAAGCAAATATCAGGCAGAATTTACACATCTGACAATAAGGTATTACCAGGAGCAAGTGTTGTAATCAAGGGTACATTTACAGGCACAGTAAGTGATCAGTATGGCAAATATTCGATTCAGGCTGAACCAAAGGACATTTTAGAATTTTCCTTTTTAGGTTTCGAAAAAACAGAAATACTCATTGGTAATAAAACCACGATAGATATTACCCTTAAAGAAGAACAAAAACTCCTGGATGAATTTGTTGTGGTTGGTTACGGTACTTCTCGAAAAGTCGATATTACAGGTGCTGTTTCATCAGTGAAATCAGGCGCTGCTGAACAACGAATGGTATTATCAGTGGCGGATGTTCTGAAAGGAAAAGTAAGTGGAGTTAGGGTAACATCGTCTGACGGCACACCTGGTTCAGGTCAATCTATCAATATTCGGGGAACAACATCCTTGAGTGGAAGCAGTAATCCATTATACATTATTGATGGATTTTTATCAGAAACGTCTAATGTAAGCCCTGGAGACATTGAAACAATTGATATATTGAAAGATGCCTCTTCTACTGCAATTTATGGAGCCCGGGGAGCCAACGGGGTAATATTAATTACTACAAAAAAAGGTAAAAAGAACCAGCCCAGGACTAACTTTTATGCTATGACTGGAGTACAGACAGCAACCAGAATGTTAGACATGATGGACAGCGAAGAATTTGTTGATAAGAATTATTTTTTTAGTCTCACCTATGTGCCAAAAGCAAAATGGAAACCTACATCCTTTAAACCTTCTGCCTATAATTTTTACCAGGATGAAGAAGATAACTATTATGTAATCTCTAAAAAGGCTGCATATACAAATGAATATAACGGCACAAATCCAATTGAATATAATACAGATTGGCAAAAGGAAATGATGCGCGATGCTGTAACCAAAGACTACAGATTTGATATAAGCGGTGGAGGTGATAAAAACACATACGCAATTATGCTAGGATATAAATCACAGGAAGGTATTATGATAAATTCGAATTATGAAAATTTTTCGGCCCGTGCTAATATTACTCAACAACTTCAGAAAAACATAAATTTCAGTTTGCATTCTTCCATTGACAGAAATTTAATATCAGGTTTTGGTAGCGGTGATCAGGGAGTAATGTACAATACCCTCACCCAGGCCCCTATCAGACCAGCAAATTTTGATCCTTCATTCTTGTTGCCGGGTGAATCAGCAGCATCAGCAACAGTTGTAAACCCGGTAAGCCAGGCAAATCTGATAACAAATAATGTTTCCAACTATTCGTTTCTCACAAATGGAAGTTTGGATTTCAACTTAGGAAAATTTTTAACAGCAAAAATTACAGGAGGTTATTTCTTGTTTGCACAAACAAATGAGGAATATTATCCAAGCTCTGTTGCCCAGGGAATGGCTTACGGGGGACGTGCATATATTGGAAACAGTAAATCGGAACGTTTGAATAATGAAAACACAATTACTTATTCAAATACCTTTAATAAAATTCATAAAGTTTCTGTCCTGGCAGGTAATTCACTTGAACAGGTAGTTTCTAAATGGTTGAATACGGAAAATCGCGGTTTTGTATTAGAAGACCTTGGCATATATGGAATAAGCCAGGGCATAAACCCTCAAATTCCAACATCAACCTATATAAAACAAAACAATGCATCTTTTTTTTCCAGGGTTAACTATGATTTAGCAAATAAATACCTGTTCAAATTTACGATACGTGCGGATGGTTCATCGCGATTCGCGGAGAATAACAAATGGGGCTATTTCCCATCAGCCGCTGCAGCCTGGCGCCTTTCGGAGGAAGAATTTATAAAATCACTGAATGTCTTTTCGAATCTGAAATTTAGAGCCAGCTGGGGCATAAGTGGAAAACAAGCCATACCATCGTATCAATCCCTGCCTACGGTGGGAACATGGAATGTGAGTATAGATGGAATAACTAACAGTTTGGTAAGTTATTTCACGAGAATTGCAAACGAAAACCTAAAATGGGAAACAACTCAAGAGACAAATTTAGGTATTGATTTGGGTTTCTTTAAAGATAGGTTAAGCTTTAGTTTAGATGTCTATAACAGATTTACCAAGGACTTGCTATATTATTTGCCGATACCTTCTTATACAGGTTTCAGTACTGCTCTTTTCAACTTAGGTCAGATCCAAAATCGCGGAGTGGAACTCAGTTTAAATGCGAACGCTGTAAAAACTAAAGATTTTAGCTGGGATATTAATTTCAATATCAGCAAAAACGTTTCGAAGGTAATCAAGCTTGGTGAACAGAACTGGCAGCTTGTCGATGTCGGATATTTGGGGACAGGTCAGGGCTACTTGGAGGAAGGAATGAGATTAGGAAACTGGTATGGGTATAAAACCGATGGTATATGGCAATCACAATCCGAAATAGACCAGGCTATTGCTGAAGGGAAGTTATTAACCTCAGAGAACACCAAGCCCGGGTATGTCAAATATGTTGACTTGAATGGTGATGGAAAAAAGACAGCAGAAGACAGGCAGATATTGGGTCATGGGGAGCCTGATTTAACTGGCGGAGTATCTAACACAATTTCTTACAAGGGATTTGCTTTGGATTTTATGTTCCAGTTTTCAATAGGGAATTCCGTTTATAATGCAAACCGATACAGACTTGAGAGCGGCTTTAGTTTTGACAATGCTTTGGCAGAAACAACTGATCGCTGGAGGCCAACTTTATACAATTATGATCCGGAAACGAAAGTGAAAGGCGATCTATACATGGAAGGAAATGCATCAAATCGCTATCCGATAGCAATTATGGGGAAAAGTGTTGATGAAACTCCCATTGATTTATGGATTGAAGATGCTTCGTTTTTACGTCTGAACGACGTCACATTCTCTTATTCCTTGCCTAAACAGATATTGCAGAAAATCAAAATGAATACTCTCCGTGTTTTCGTTACAGGTAGTAACCTGTTTGTCTGGACAAAATATACCGGATACGATCCGGAAGTAAATAATTCACAGGGTGCCGCATCTTTTTTAATGCCTGGGCTTGATTACTTTTCTTATCCTCGTGCCCGTACCATTTCAGCCGGAATCAACTTAACCTTTTAAATCTGATACTACTATGAAAAGG
>JAIFMH010000221.1 GCA_020048595.1 Bacteroidota bacterium
ACTGAATGAGGGATCGGACCAGCTTTTTTCCAGCTTGGTCGAAACACATGCGAACAATAACCCGATTAACAGGGTTGACAGAAGGAAAAATTTAGTTTTCATGATCTTTGATTTTTTAGTTAATAATTAATTATCTGTAATTCAACGTTTCAATTAATTTATTGCGGTTGTGCCAGTCACATGAATAAACGCTGCAGGTAATCCGGGTATTCACACTTTGCCACTCCGGGCATACCCGTTAAACAAGAATTGTGACCCGATGATACTATCACAATGTTCATTCAGGTAACTATTTCCCCGATGCATTTTTAAATCCTGAATTTACAATAACGATTTTAAGGTCTTTTGCCGGTGCATCCAACGTTGTTGTACCCTGAAACTGCGTACCATCAGGCAGGTCGCTGAAAGTGACGTTAAAAGCCACTTTTTCTTTGGGATCGTCAACGGAAGTGCTTACATCCAATGCCATAAGTTTTTGATCTGTTTTGTTGAGGGAAATTGCGAGAGCATCACCTGCATCATTATAATCCGGGAAACTGAGTTTAAACTTTTTATTGGGCTCCAGAATCTGTATACCGACTTTTCCATCGTTATAGATTTTCTGTAATTTTTCAGGATCCGGTGGAAGATAAGTCTGCACTTTTTCAACGGCATTTTTAGCATAATCCGACATATCAGCTTTCTTATTTGCAGCTACTTTGCCACGTATTCCACCAGGACTTTTAGCTGCATTGGATCCACCGGTTTCAACTTTGGTGAGTTTACCATCCAAAGCATAATAGCACTGCTTCTGCTTTACCGATTTCTGTTCACCTTTAACAAAAACTGTAGTAGTTTCAATCCATTCGTATTTCTGCATAGCCGCCTTACTGTCGGTCAGGTTCTTTTTTATCATGGCTATATTTTCCTGCATATCAGCCTGTGCAGATAAACGGGTGATTCCGGCAATAAAGACTACAATAAATAAGAAAGTCAGCTTTTTCATAATTTTGGTTTTTAGTGGTTAAAACTCTTAATTATAATTCGATTGATACTGATTGCATTATTAAAATAAGAAATGGCATTATTAAGGCTATCATCAGCTTTTTTCCGGTTTTGCACCCAAGCCAATAGGTAGTTTCAGATAGATATTCAGGGATGAATTTTTCATCGTAACATCTGGTGTTTTGCTTACATTTACTAAGCCGTAATAATAGCTGACACCTACGGCCATGCTTTTAAGTATTCTTTTGGTTTTATATCCTATTCCTCCAACAAGACCGGCATCAAGGCGCGTGTACTGATCCTTTACATCCTTGGTGTAAGTCAGGTCACCGTCGAGGGTGGATGTTTCGAAAATATCATTGGCTTTTGTGCGGAGGCCAAACTGCGGCCCGGCTTCAATATACCAGCGGTTGTTAAAGCGCTGCTGAAACATTACAGGCACATAATAGCAACTGATCTTTTTTGTCAATGTTCCATCTTTGTATATAGAATCAAAATTTGCATCCCCGATGGAATAAACAGGCATCCCGGTGGCTCCGACGTTGGACTTTACCAAAACCCCGGTACTTATAAAGGAATTGTTCTTCACATTTATATGAAAATAAAAACCCAGGTTGAAGTAGTTTTTACCTTTGGAATTGCTGATATCGTTGAGATAGGAGCGGTTCAAACCACCCACCATTCCAAACTCAATTTTGGGGGTATTTAATTTTTCGCCAAATAAAAGAGAAATTAGTACCTGTGCCTTTGGGGTCAAGGAAAATAGTAAGAAGAGAGCTAGAAGACTTGTTTTCAGCAGATTTTTCATTTAGTATATTGTCAGGTAAATTTTGTTTTTAAAATACTAATCTTTAACTCCAATCCTTAGTTTCCCGTTCATTCAATTGATTTTTATTTGTAAAGAGTCCAGCTAAAATTCGGGTAGAATTTATGTGCTATTACAATGAAAAGTATGCAGAAGGACAAAACCGATAAGCTTGTTAAACCTCTGCTTTTTAAGGGAAGCTTTATTCATAAATACATGTTTATAATTTAATAAAATGCTTATCCCGAACAGCGAATAGAGGCAAAAGTAATTAGGAAATGGACAAATGTTTTAATTGTTTACTTCGAATCATTTAAATTAGCTCTTTGTAGGTATTTTTTAAGGGCATTGTTATAATTGCATTAATAGCAGAATCCTTAATACTTAATTTAAATACCTTTGAATATTGAGTTGTGAATGTTTTTTAAACGAAATTAACGATGGTCAGTTTACATATGGAATGCAAAAATTGCAATACAAACTTTGAGGGTAATTATTGCAATAATTGCGGGCAGAAAGCCGGAGAAGAAAGATTTACTCTTAAACATTTGCCGGGTGAGTTTTTGCACGGTTTTTACCATATACATGGCGGGCTTTTATACACAATAAAGGAACTTTTTACACGACCGGGGGAAACCTTACGCGGATATATTTCCGGCAAACGAGTAGAATATTTTAATCCTTTCACATACCTGGTACTAATCAGCCTCGCAGGAGGATTTGTCTATAAATGGTCGGGAGTACCTGATCATTTAAATGAAAATTTTCTGGCTTCCGGGGAAACCGTTAGATTTACAGGTAAGTATTTTAGCTACAGGATGTTACTTACTATTCCAACTTATGCAATAATATGTAGTATCATTTATAAATCCTTTAAATATAACATTGCCGAACATCTTATCATCAACACTTTTCTGATAAGCCAGAGTATGGTGCTGATGGTATTCTGGATGCTGATCAGCATCTTGTTAAAACCGGGAAATCTGGGTTTTGAAATCCTTTTCATAAGTGCATTCAGTTCATTTATACTATACCAGGTAATAGTATTTTTTCGTATTTTTAACACAGGAAAAACTTTTTTGCGCTTGGTTAATGCTGCAGCAGCTGTACTTATTGGATTAGGTTTAAGTTTTGTTCTGATGAATTTTCTGGTGAAAATTGTACATTTATAGTCGCTTGTGCTGCCTGATCTGAAATAGTAAATCACGCATTTTCAGTAGAATTTTTAAAATAGATTTAAAAATGAAGGACGAACAGACAATCATAAAAGAAGCTGAAAATGATGTCGATCCCCGTGTTGACCTTGCCGTTGAACGCACCATGCTGGCTATGGAGCGTACCCAACTGGCCTGGGTTCGTACTGTAATAACGCTGATCACAGCGGGAATAGCCATTGACAAAGTGCACCTGGCACGCATTATTGCGGGGATTGCATGGCAAAAAGATGCCCATTTTGCAGGGTTGTTACTAACTTCCACGGGAACAGCTCTTATGGCATTCGTTACTTTTCTATTCATACTGCGTACGAGAGAGCTTAAGTCGATGCGCACAAGCAGAAATAATCTTCCTCAGCCGGGAACTCTTATCTCCATTTTTATGATTGTAGTAGGTGCCCTGGCGATTTTTTCCCTGGCTTATTCAGGGTAAAAAAAGAACAAATCCCAAGTCCCAAATCCCAAGACCCAAATGTCAAATACCAAACCCCAATTCGAAATCTATATTAATGCTTGTCACCGTTAAGCCCCTTCTGGGTTTGGGGTCTCTTGTCAACCCAAGAACCAAATCCCAAATCCCAAGAAACCAGGAACAAGAAACAAGACCTACTCTTAAACCCTGCCTGGCCCCGATGGCAATCAGGATGAGACTCAATGAATGCGTAAATTTATCCCGTTTTCAGGGGGACTTCTCTCGTTTCAGCTTACTTCGGATGCGCTCAGTAACCATCACTCATTGCATCGCTTCCGTCTTCCGACTTCCGACAAACTAAATATATCCACCAAAATATCAGTTGAACCATTATAACAAAATTCCAAACATGAATCGAAACCATTTCCGGATTCTCTTGATTCTATTGTTTCTGCAATACCCGGGGATACCATCAGCACAAACTGCAGAAGACACAACCAGCAGGCAACAAAACAGTTCTGCCGCTGATGATCCTTCGCAGTTTTTTACCCGTATTGAATTATTTAATGAGCTGCAACATAATCCCAAGGACTATTACTGGAACCAGACCACGCTCAGAACCATAGTAAAACTTGGGAAACGGTTTACAACCCGGCTGGATATTCCATATGGGTACAGTTCTTTTTCTTCACCGGAAGGTGCTAAGCATAATGGACTCGGCGACATCTCATTTCGCCTGCTTGGTTTCAAGCTTATCGATGATCCCAAATCTGCTATAACCCTGTCGATGGAAGTAAGTTTAAATACAGCGGAATCAAAACTTCTTGGTACAGGGAAGAATATGATCATACCTTTATTGAGTTATACCAGGACGTTGAAAAAACCGGGAAACCTGGTGTCAGTGGTTTTACAACAAACAAATTCTTTTAGCGGGGACGAAACAAGAGAGAATGTCAGTTTTACAAAAATACAGGGAGTATATATTAAAGTGTGGTCGAAAAAAATGTGGACTGTTGTTGCACCTGTATTGTATATTGACTATGAACACGGCGGCACATCGATGAACCTTGAAGGCAGAATGGTATATGCAACAGCTCCCCGCTCTAATTTTTGGGTTCAGGCAGGGGCCGGATTATATGGTGATTTTATATTGCGGTATCAATGGGCTGCACAAGTAGGTTACAGGTACTTTCTTTTCCGTAATTTGAACTGGAAGAAAAAGTAAAACGATAGATGGTGCTGGAATAGTGATTTTGTTTTAAAATTCTTTTTAATAATGATGTTCTCAATCAACGGAATCATTGTTAATTTTATGTTTCCACATCACATTCTTTCTATCCTGTATAAACAAATAACAGAGTACCTCAACTGTAAAAATACAGCCGTATGAAAAATAAATACCTGTTTCTAAGCATACTGTTCTGTCTGTACCATTTCGGTGCCTATTCGCAAAAAAGCAAAGTGAATGACTCTCTTGCTGCAAAATCAAAAAATGAAGCTGATGCAACAATCCTATACCAGGAGCATATTCTTGATTCGTTGGTTAAAGCGCGTTTGCAGGGTGAACTTGTAGAGTCCTCAGGCGACAGCCGTAAAACAAGAGAACTGGAAGCGAAGCTCAGGAAGATCGAAGAAAAGGATTCGTTGCGTAGAGTTGAATTAATGCAGAAAATAGATACGCTTAAATTACACGCTAAAGGGTATGCAGTTGCACCATTTAACGACACTTTATTTTTTGTGTATGCTAAGATGGTGTCGTATTCGCCGGAGGAACGTGTAAAAAGCATTAACAAACGAATTCAACAGGTATACCAGGATCCATTATTTAATCCTGATTCGCTCAAGTTATCAGAAACTGAATTGGGAACTGAAATAGATTACAAAAATCACCTGATAATTATGATGGTGAGTAAAGTGGATGGTTTAATAGTGAACAAAGACGACAAACAGCTGGCTACCGAATACCTTAATCTGATCAGAACAGCAATTGTTAAAGAGAAAGAGGCTCACAGCTTTGTAAGCTGGCTGAAACGCATCGGTTTGGTGTTATTGATTATTGCAGGATTGAGCCTGG
>JAIFMH010000141.1 GCA_020048595.1 Bacteroidota bacterium
AGGTAATCTCCTTTGGGTGCAAAATAGTTGTCACCATGAAACCAACCCGTGCCCAGTTTAAACCATTTATTTTCGAAAGTAACAGTATTTTGTATAGCATAGCCTTTTTCGAAAGGAAGGGTGTTGGTTTGTGACAACTCGGAAGCTCCGATATAGAATGAAGAAAGAGTAATTCTGTTTAGCAATTTTAGCCCTGGTAAAAAGGAATATTCCAGTCCCGGAGAAAAATTAGCTCGTGTTTGGACGGGGCTGTCCGAAATATTTACCTGTCCGCCTTTATGATGAATAATGCCCTGAAAATGAGCACTTAAACCTCTGTTTTCGGATTGATCATTAAATGAATATTCCGCTACAATGCCACCCGTAATCGCTTCCTGGTGAGTATCGCCTGGTAACACAAATTTTTCCCAATCCATATAAACATCGAGGTGGATTTTTTTTCTATCCAGTAAAAACTGAACACCATACTCCGGATTTGCACTAAAATAATTATCCGTACTGTAAACAGGTTCAATGTATTTATGCTGAAGCTGACCATCCAATTGGCCAATTATAAACTGGGCTCCCGGTACAAAAGTATACCTTGCCCTGATAACCGGCAGGGATTGCTCAAAATCGTCCTTCCCGTAAAAATACCGCAAATACCACCCGGCACTGAGGCTGAATTTATCGCTGATACACCAGCTTACTTCAGGTTGAATTATTGAACCGATATAGGTAATTCCTTCGGTATAGGGGCCATAATATTCGTTGTTTTTAACAAAGTTATTGTTGTGAAAATGAATATTTACTTTGCCGGAATCGGCAGTATCAAAATGATCCGGGAGGTAGCTTTCATAGAAGTTCTGACTTTTTCCGCATAATGCAGTAAATATCAGCGTGGTTGCGAATAAGTTCCTGATCAGATAGTTCATAGTAGCCTGGGTAGAATTTTAAATGTTTTTAGTCAGAAATGATAAAAAGCATATTCCTGGAAAGGGTAAGCAGAAATAATTTGAATAATACTTTTACCAATCAGCATTTAAAATAGATTTGCTGTGAAAACGCAAAAATACCGTTTTAAAATGAGTAAATAAAATGAGAATTCCGTTCCTGACTTCATAAAGTCAATAGATATTGAAAATGCTTTTAATTGTAAGAAAAATTATTCGCCGCCAGAATACTATTCCAACTTCAGACTTTAAAAGTCCAAATTTAACATCCGGCAGCAGACTTCAGGATATTATTTCTGTTTTACAAAAACATACGTGATGGTTCCTCTTTGTTCTTCAGGTGCATCGGCGTCGGCGGCGAAGAGTGTTTTGCGTGCAGCACTTTCGGCTTGCTGACGCAGATTGATTTCGGAAATGGTGGTTCCTTTTGCGCCTGCGCTGGCATAGGTAACTTTCCCTTCTCTGTTTACTTTTATCGAAACAACTATCTTTCCTTGTTCAGGTGAATTATAAGTTGGTTTTATCAGGTTGCGTGATCCTCGTCCACCAAGATCGAACGAAATTCCATTGCCTTTTCCGCCGCTGCCCGAATAATTTGGTGATCCGGGAGTTCCGTTTTCTTTACCCTGGTCACCGGGTTTCCCTGTAATACCCTGGTTGCCGCCTGCCGAAGTTTTGGTGCTTTTACCCGGATACAATGCTTTTTGATTTACAGTTGGCTCTTTAGGCTTTTCGACCACCGGCGTGGGTTTGGTTACCGGAGCAGGTTTTACGGTTTTCTTTTTATTCTTATCAATTGCAGGAGCTTCTTCTGTATTCTCAGTCACCAGTTCCTCGTCGGCCTTGGTTTGGCTTGGCGGTGGTGCTGCATTCGGTGAAAGTGCCGGAACTTCGGGCTGTATATCGCCCATGCCATCGTCACTATACCCGAGATTTACTTCAACACCTTCTTCGCCCGGTAATGGCAACGGTGTATGAAAAGCAAGAAAAAGTAATGCAACCAAAAGCAAGGCATGGAATACCAGTGTTCCTGCAAGGGCTGCTATTCGCGATTTGCGTTCTCTTTGCTCGTTATTGGTAAGCATTTTTCAGGGATTGGGTGTTTGAGGTCAGATAGAGTAGTGAACTAACTATTCCTTGGGTTTGGTAGCCAGGATTACTTTATGCTTGGTTTTTAAAAGGTCATTCATCTGGTTGATCGCATCTATTACCGTAACAACATATTGCACCGGAACGGTACGGTCGGCGCGCAGTACAACTACTCCTTCGGTTTGTCCGATCAGTGATTGAGTGAGTAATTGCTGCATATTCAGATCGGTGGCAGGAGTTTCGTTTACAAAAAACTGGTTTAAATCATTGATATAAACCGTAGTAGTCTGCTTGGCAATTGTTTTGCTCGAACTCGAGGGCAGAAGTAGTTTTATTGCATTTGGACTTACCAGTGTGGAGGTAAGCATAAAGAATATCAGCAACAGGAAAACCAGGTCGGACATGGATGCCATGCTGAATTCAGTACTTATTTTATTTTGCGACTTAATAGCCATAAATGAAATGTTTTAGTCTTTGTTTTTCGTAAAACGATATGCTATTTGGCAGGTTCGTGAAGCAGGTCCATAAATTCAGAAGCTCTGAATTGCAGCGTAAATACAATCTTTTGCACCCTGGCAACAAGGATGTTGTAACAGAAGTAAGCGATAATACCTACTATCAAGCCTGCAACAGTGGTAACCATAGCCTGGTAAATACCGCTTGAGAGCAGTTGTATATCCAGGTTGTTGCCTGCCATCGACATATCATAGAAAGCCTTCACCATACCAGTAACTGTACCAAGGAAACCTAGCATTGGTGCTGCTCCCGATACGGTCGCCAGCAACGAAATATTCTTTTCGAGTTTTGCAACTTCAAGTGAACCCACGTTTTCAATAGCTGCATTTATATCACCCAACGGACGTCCGAGGCGCTGCAAACCTTTTTCAATCATCCGCGCAATGGGTGTATTGTTGTTATGGCATAACGATAATGCTGAATCCAATCTGCCGTTGTGCATAAAGTCGCGGATGTTATTCATGAAATTGGAATCTTCCTTCGATGCCCGCCCTATCACAATATACCTTTCGATAAAAATATAAATCCCTAATAAGGAGAGCAGGGCGATTGGTATCATTAAAGGCCCTCCTTTTATAGCCAGATCCCAGATGGAAAGGGTAATTTCTGAGGATTTCAAAGGCTGTGGTATTGTGGTAAGTGCCTGGTTTACAGTATCTGATGCAGAGCCTGTTGTCTGCACAATCTGAAGTAATACTCCGTTGATCATAAATGTAAGGTTTTCAGTATAAAGGTATTACTGTTAGTAACAACTTGTGGTTTAAATTGCATGTACTTACAAACAGTTCCTTGTTAATAGTAACTGTTTTTTTGTGGTTTTATTTTACGCATAAAAAAAACACAGCCATTCATAAGAAAGTCTGTGTTTTTAATTTCTAGATTTAATTGTTTGCCGGGATTTTAATTGGGTCCGGGCTTAACAAATTCAGGAATTTTATCTGCTATCCAGATACCATTTCCCCATTTTCCATTTTCTAATCAACTGCTAACTAACTAATGGGCTATAGGTTCAACTCCTACCGGTGAAATAGTTTCTTCTGTATGAACTGCATCTTTTGACTCTTTATGCGGAGCATGCGGATTCCAGCCAACAATAGCAAGCATTATAAAGAAACTTATGATGTAGGCAATAATCACAAACCAGCCTGCTTTAACATAGTTAACAACTGAACGCATTTCAGGGAATATATTTGAAAGCGCCACTCCGGCAGAAGATCCGAACCAGATCATGGAACCCCCGAATCCTACTGAATAAGCCAGGATTCCCCAATCATAACCTCCCTGCTCAAGGCAAAGTTTTGTTAATGGAATATTATCAAAAACTGCTGAAACAAAACCCAGTGAGAATGCTGTCTGCCATGAAGCAGGCGGAAGTTCGTCAACCGGCATCAGTGAAGCGCAAGTTACCAACGCTACAAGGAAAATGGTTCCCTGCACGGACTTTGGAATTTCATCCCATGGTGTTTTGCGGATCATAGATCCAACTGCGATGGCTATCCATACTCCTAAAGCAGGGAAGTCGAGGAAATAATTGGTAAGTATTGCTCCGATGAGAATCAATGCAACAATCAGAATTTTATAAGGATCAATTTTTGCAACTAAATTGGCATCTTTTACTATCCGATGGTACCTGTCCTGAATAATGGATGCCGGGATACCAAAAATAAAAAGTGCCGGAACTGCTGCAACATATCCATGAATAACATCTAAAGGACTTACTCCATCAATCCACATAAGGGTAGTAGTTGTATCACCAACAACGGATCCTGATCCACCCGCATTACTGGCTGCAACAATACCAGCCAGGTATCCTAAATGTACTTTTCCTTTGAAAACTACAACGGCAACTGTTCCGCCGATCATAGCTGCAGCTATGTTATCCAGGAAGCTTGAAAGTACAAAAATAAGAGCCAACAGCGCAAATCCTCCCTTCCAGTCATCAGGAAGTATGGCCGGAAGTTTGTCTGGGACTCCTGATTCTTCAAAAATCTTGGCTAAAATCCCAAATCCGAATAATAAACCGGTGAGATTAACAAGGGTGCGCCATTCTCCTTCTTCGTGTGCGTTTCCAGTTAAATGCTCAATAAATGAGTATTCAGGAAGAAACAGGTACTTTAAAATGAGTAGTGTCAATAATCCAATTAAAGCAACATACATGGTTTTGTGGTGAAACACTGCTACGCCAACAAGTGTCAACGCAAAAATGATAAATTCGAGCCGGATGCCGAAAATCAGCGGTATTGCTCCCGGTACAGCAGCAAATGTGAAAACAGGCAGCAGCATGAATAAGCCTGTGATCATTGCAATCAATGCTTTTTTCTTCAAAATCATAAAAGTTTTTTTTACATGTAAAGGATTAATCAGAGTATTGGAGATATTGCTACTCAACGAAGTGCGTTTTTTGCAGGCGCAAAAGTAGATAAAATCAATAACAATATCTAACCATTAAATCCAGGAGTTTGTATATAAGTGTCAATGTTTAAAAATCATGGTAAATATACAGCTCCGCCTGAAATATTATGGCTAGCTCCGGTAACCGACGATAGGCAGTTTGATTTCCCCTGCATGCGAAGCAATCCCAGGAATGCAAATACCAGGGCTTCCTTATAATTTACAGTTTTATGATCCGGGATAACGAGTTGAACTTTTGTATATGCAGCAATTCGTTGTACAAGGTACGTATTAAAAGCGCCACCACCGGTTATCAGCATTTGTTTCTGTGAGTCATTTTCAAGGCAGGAGGCAATTTGCATGGCAATATGTTCGCAAAATGTGCATGCTGCATCTTCACTACTGATGTTATACTGGGTAAGCATTGGAAGTATTTCCCTCTCAATCCATTCCCTGCCTAATGATTTCGGAGGTTGCATATGATAATACCCAAGGCTGTTGAGCGTTTCAAGCAATTCCGTATGTATGTTTCCTGAAGCTGCCATTTCCCCGTTT
>JAIFMH010000260.1 GCA_020048595.1 Bacteroidota bacterium
GAGGACTTGGGGACAAGTGTGTTTGGTTAAACTAGTTGGAAGAAGGAGAATTGCGAGTTTTGATTCACGAGGCATGAAGTTCGATTTACGATTTACGATTTTCTATTAACTATTAACTTTTACCTTTTATCGATTAACGATTTGTTACAAAAGCCAGAAACCATTCTTAAATATTCCCTGCTCCTGCGGCTTTCCTGTACTTCTGAACTGTTAATCGTGCCATCAGGTAGCTTACTGTTGATTCGGCTCCCTGGTTGAGATTGGCATGTGTTTCTTCCAAACCATCGTAACAGCCGCCGGTGCTTGGATTATAAACAATCTGGTGTAAGCGGTTATCACCCAGAAACCAGTTGAATGCCCTTTCCATTTTCTGAAGATATGTTTTATCCTTAAGTTCATCATAAAATTCACTCAGTGCCAGTATGGTATATGCAACATCAATAGGTTGCTCACCAAATTGCTCAGCTTTCATCCCTTTCTGTTGCCAGCTCCGGTTTGAAATTACTTCAATGCCTCTTTCGTTAAAGGTTTGTGTAAGTAAAAAGTTAAACGATGCTATAGCTATGCGCTTATATTCCTTATTTCCTGTCAGTTTCCAGGCGTGCAACAAGGCTTCGGGTAAGGTGCTGTTGGCGTAAGTCAGATAGCTCTCAAACCATTCCCATCCTTTGCCTGATTCGTGTTTATACATCTGTACCAATCGATTGGCGAAAGTTTCGATAAGCGAAAGATTGCTATCCGACTTATTAGTATGCTGGTAGTAGCACAATCCCTTAATAGCAAATGCCATAGCCCGTGTTGAAGTTATTTTTTCAAGGTAAGGCGATGCCTTTTCAATCATTGTTTCGGCTTGTTTTACGATTCCTGCAGGCAACAGGTTTGATATCGTTACCAGGTATCCCAGTGCCCATATAGCTCTCCCGTTGGAATCATCCAGGTTAACAGCTTTGTTCTGACTGGTAAACCGGAGTTCCTTATCCACATAGTTGAGGAAATCACCTTCAGGTTGCTGGCAAAAACCTATAAACCTGAGATATTTTTTAATCTCAGTAAGAATTTTCCTGTCGCCGGTTTGTGCAAAATACATACAGGTGGCTACCAGTGCTCTGGCGTTATCGTCAAGCGTATAACCCGTTTTTATATCAGGGCGGTTTATTTTCGCAAACTGTATGATTCCCGTTTGGGTTGTCATATGCTTCAGATGGTCAAGGTTGATAGCCGGGATGTTAAATTGGGTAAGAATTTTATCGTCTGTAATTTTTTCAAAAATCAGGGCATGGGCAATGGCTGAATTTTCCCATGATGTGGAAACTATTTTCTGCAGGGTGTTTATGCTCATGTTTTTTAGCAATTTATCATTCCGGAGCAGCTTGATTACACTATCAGCTAATTGCTTTGAATCACGAAAATCAAAAATAATTCCTGTATCCTTTGTCAGCAATTCCTTGGCGTGTGGTATGGGCGTTGAAATTATAGGGCAGCCGCAACTCATGGCATAAACAAAAGTGCCGCTTACTGCCTGGTTGGGATCATTAGTAGTAAACACGTATATATCGGTGAGTTGCAGGTATTCGAGCAATTCGGGCAACGGTAAATAGCTGTTGACAAAACGCACATGATCCTGAAGGGAATAATCTTTTACTTTTTGCTCAAGCATTTCGCGGTATTTTTCACCTTCCTCCTTCACTACTTCGGGATGAGTTTTTCCAATTACCAGGAACATTACTTCAGGACTTGCTTTTACAATAGCCGGCAATGCTTCAATGGTAGTTTCGATACCCTTGCCCGAACCAAGCAGTCCGAATGTTGTAAGTACTTTCCGGTCTAAAAGTTTATACTTCAGCTTCAACGATTTTTTGCTGATGCTGGGAACCAGGTGAGTTCCATGGGCAATAACTGATATTTTTCCCTCTGCTACGCCATATTCTTTAATCAGAATATCGGCTGAGGTGTGAGTCATAACTACCAGGGATTCGCAGACAGCTGCTATGTTTTTTACATTTAATTTCAATTTATCGTCCGGATGCGGTAACACGGTATGAAAAACGATTACAACAGGTTTGGTAAGGTTGTATACAAATTCAAGAAAGGCTTGTTCCTGTTTATGGTAAAACCCAAATTCATGTTGTATTACAACTGTTTTAATGAGCGTATCGTTATTAATCTGTACCGCCATTTTATTATACCCTGCAGCAATTGATGTTTTTAAAACGTACTTAACTTCTGCAGGATAGGAATAATTTGTTTCCCCCGATTCAAGGGCACAAACTTTTAAGGATAATGCATTGCTGAACTTAATATTCAATGCCTTTATCAGGTCCTGCGAATAGGTAGCAATACCACATTCCCTTGGCGGGTATGAAGTAACGAAAAGGATTTCGGCCAGATCCGTTTTATTATCCTGTTTGGATTTCTGATCATTTATCTTAGAAACAGTTCCCGGAAGTATTCTGTTTTTAATATCGTTAAGCATCTGGAGTGGATTAAAATCATATTGTTGAATGGATTGGATTCTATTTTTCATTTTTCTTAGTTTTATTTAACAATTCAGGTGTAAGTTTCGACAAGTTGTACGAAGCATGTGCCATCCAGTGAAATTCAGAATCGGGTGACTGATATTCAGATTCAGAATTCCTGAAAGACCTGTCGAAACGTTCAGCTTCAGCAAGTTGCCCATTAAGTGTGCTTTTGTTTACATCTGAATACTCTGATTTTTGTTTGGACATAACTGAGATTTTAAATTCTTCGTCCTTTTGAGAATATGCAGGATAAAACGCACGATCCAATTTTGATTTTGAATTGGCTGAAGTTAATCTGATACGGGTGTCTCTAATTTTCTGCATGGAGTATTTTTTTTATCTTCTTTAAACGGTTTGTTTTAATTCCCAGAATCTGCGGCATAGTATCACCTAATAGAAATCCCCAGGGTTTCAATGGTTCAATATGATCGAAAATAAGTTTTACAATGGCAAGTATGGGTATGGCAAGGAACATTCCGGGTATGCCCCATAAGGCATTACCTGCAATTACTATTATGATTGAAAAAAGTGCATTGATTTTTACTTTTGAAGCTACTATCTTAGGCACAATATAATTGTTGTCGATGAGCTGAATGATGTAATAGATAACCAGTACATAAACTGAATACCAGGCTGAATCTTTGGTTGCCAGGGCTATCATCATTGGTAACGCTACTGCCACCAGTCCGCCTATGTATGGAATAACATTTAATAAAGCACCGAGTATACCAAGCAGAATAGCGTATTCAATACCAAGTATCAGCAGCGCCGCAATTTCCATTACTGCAACAATTGCCGCTTCAATAACCAATCCAACGAGGTAGCGTTGTATTACCGTTTTTGTTTTGGTTACAATCTCGCTGACCTGGCCCTTGTTTTCCTCCCCAAAGAGTTTTTGGATAAAATCAAGCAGCAGTGGTTCGTAAAAGAGTATCAGAAAGATGTAAACCGGAATTAAAAACAGTGCTACCAGAACGCTTCCAACGCTCATAATGGTTTGTCCAATGGCTGAACTGCTGTTGTCAAGAAAATCGCTCTTGGCATCGGTTATATATGTATGTATTTTGCGCGGAGAAATATCAAAATAGCCTGATGACCAAGTAATTGATTGGTTGAATGCTGTTGTAAATTTATCAACCAATGCGGGCCACGATTCGCTGAATTTGCTGGCCTGCGAATATAAAAGCGTTCCCAGGGCTACTATCAGAATAATTGTGATGAGCAGTGAGATTGCTATCGCTATCACCCTGTTGAAATGCAAACGCACAAAGAAATTTACTACCGGGTGTAAAACAACTGCAATAATTACGGCAAAAACAAGCGGCACAATAATGCTTTGAGCAATATAAAGCATGGTTATAAATGCAAATAAACCAACAAAAAAAATGGTTGTTTTGGCGTAGAATGGTATTTTGAAATCTGTATCTGGCACGGCTTCCGGTTTTTTGCAGGTTAAATATTAAAACTGCCCTGAACATATTTCATCTCAAGGCAGTTTTCGCAAAGTTTCAGTCTTGATTATTTAACCTTAACCTGTTCAGAAATATCCGAAACATCTGCTTTAACCCTGTCAAATTTCTCCGACATAGTGGTTTTAAACTCATTGAATTTGTCTTTTAATGAATCTGTATAATCAGTACCTTTTTTTGAAATCTTCTTACGGGTATCCGATCCTTTTTCAGGGGCTAACAAAATCCCCAATACTGCACCTGCTGCCATGCCGGCCAATAAGCCTAATACTACTTTTCCTGAGCTCATAATTTCTGTGTTTTAAATGATTACAATAAAATGATCACAAGCAATAAGATGATAATGATTGCGCCTACTGAAATATAAACGCCGCCACCTAACTCACTCATTTGCTTTTTAATTGAACGTACTTCTTTACGCAATTCGCGTTTTTCGGCCGATTTCAAGTCCGACTTGTCCATATCGTTTATTTCGTTCAGCCTTACTTCAAGAACTTTGACTTTAGCTGCGTCAGCAGGGTTGATTGCAACCTCTGTTGCAGGTTTATCTTTTTTGCTGGTTGCAGCAATGGATTGACCCGGGTAAAATGTTAACGACAAGAATATTGCCATTACCACAAAGGTGATTTTTTTCATTTTTTTTATTTTAAATGATTGGATTTATATTGAATTTCTGTTAAAGGATTTTTCTGGCCTGTATGATCCTGATGATTAGCGCAATGATTGCAATTAACAGGAAGATGTGTATAAAAGTACCAAGACTCAAGGCGAAAAATCCTACAACCCACGTGGCTAACAATACTACTGTTATTAAATTAATTACATCTCCCACGTCTGAGTTGCGCTTTAATTTAAAGTATATTTCTGCCCTGAATTACTCTAAAAATTACTGCAATCAGAGCGATAACAAGAAGAATGTGAATGATTCCGCCGGTGCTGTATGCAAAGAATCCAATTGCCCAGGCGATGACCAGGATTACTGCGATGATGTAAAGTAGGTTTCCCATGACTGTAAGGTTTAATTTGATTAATACTGTTAGGTTTAGCAATAGTTTTGAACAGAAACGGAATTGATTTTTTCATTAAACTATTACAGCTACAAAGGTATATCCCGCTCCAGGGCGGAGCGTTACACAATTTCGTATATAAATTACATTATTCACACATTGCAGGTATTCCTTTCATCTGCAGTAAGTATAAAGTAAACCTGGAATGTAAGGTCTGGAGGTGAATCTTTATGATCCTGTCCATATATTCCATGCATGCAAGCTGCAGATCAACCTAATTCTGAAAATTGAATTAAGTAAAAGATACAGGTTGAGGGAATCTGAAAGAAAATTGAATTCGTAAACTCAAATAGTGTGAAAGGTTCGGATTCCTGTTGCCAGATTCCATTGCCTCTTAATGATGAGTTGCCCGCAAAAAAATATCGATGCAATTAGAAATTGTTTATAAAAGTTACAAACTACCCAGGGCATTAAGC
>JAIFMH010000022.1 GCA_020048595.1 Bacteroidota bacterium
CCAATAGTATTACGCTCTATTTCTTCTCCACTTTTTCAATATTCTCCATCCCTTCAATATCCATAGCTTTCGAGAGTTTTGAAATGGATTTTAGGTCGATATTGCCGGTTATACAAATCAGCACATTATCTTTTCCGCCGCCAATCATCAGGAATTCAGTTATCATACTACCTTTTTTACGGATCAGCATTTTAAAAACCTGGTCCTTTTCCTTAACACTCATAAGTTCCTCGTACTGCGACAGCGGAAGGCTCTTACTAACTTCATTATAAAAGTTCAGTTTTCCTTTCATCTGGGCCTGGATGGCTGAGTCGGGAGCTAGGATACGTATGGATTCGAGCCCTTTTACCGCCTTGTTGAATTCGTCCTTACTTTCCTGCTCGCTCGCAAAAAGACTGAACATAGCCTTGGAAATTGAAACGGTAGTAAAACCATCTTTGTCGGAATATCTGTCAAACAACTGATCAACGGCCGAAGTTTGTGCATTTGCCATGAATGATAGCATGATCAGCAGTACAGGAATAATTATTTTTTTCATTTCTCTTGATTTTTTACTGAGTTAACAATTTTGTCGATTTTAGCTACTTTTTGCACCTGGTCAAAGGATGCATCCATATTTGAAAGGTATTTGAGTTTAGCTGTATTATGGTTCATTACCCTGGAGATTTTCATTAAAGCCTGTTTGGTTTCGAGGTACGCCAGTTTTGGGTCTTTGTACGTGTCTTTTATAACAGGCTCAGGTTTGCTGAGGTATTGGAATATCCCGAAGGAAATTACCAGCACAGCAGCCGCACTTCCAATCCAGGCATAAAATGGCCTGAACCGGTTTACAGTTTCCTTTTTCCATTCGTTTTCAATCACTGCATTCAGTTCGTTTGTAATATCGAATGGCGGTGCAGAATGCTGTTTTGCTACATCAAAATAACGAAACATTTCCTGCGTTTCGTGGTGTTCAACAGGGATTCCGGGCCGGGAGAAATATTCTTTTAATAAAGCTTCTTCCTCCAAAGTGGATTCCCCTTCCAGGTAACGGTTCAGTAGTTTTTCAATCTCTTTGTATTCCATAATTGTAAACTTTCATTAATTCTTCTTTTACCCATTTTCGGGCTATGCAGAGTTGAACTCTTACATTGTTTTCAGTTGTATCTGTCATCAATGCAATTTCTTCAAAAGTGCAACCGTCGATATCCCGCATCTGCATGATTAGTCTCTGCCGTTCAGGAAGCTTTTGCATTATTTTCCGGATTTCAGACAAACCTTCGATATGATCAAATGCTGCTTCCGGATTATTTCCCAGTGAATGAAGTATTTCAACGTCCACAACAGGTTTCTGAAGACGGAGTTTATCGAGGCATTTATTTTTAAGAACGGTACAGGCAAAAGCGTCAATGCTTGATAGTTTGTGCAGTTCACTACGCTTTTCCCAGAGTTTCAGGAACAATTCCTGGAGCACATCCTTAGCTGATTCCGTATTCCCCAACAGCCTGAAAGCCATCCGGTACATCTTATCGCCAAGGGGTATTACCTCCTTCTGAAACTCTTCTTTAGTCATCTTTTAACTATGTACCGGGATTCATTTGCCTTTTTGCTGAATATGCCTTAGAATTTCCAATTTGATACTTTACTTTTTTCTAACCACTAAGACACTAAGAGCACAAAGGTTCACTAAGTTTTTCATTTTTCATTTTTCACTATTCACTATTCATTTTCATCAGCAACCTGGCTTGTCATTTTCTTTGCCTGGTCCAGCGACATGCTTCCTGTGATCTCAACCAAAACATTCTTATCTCCACCCGAAACAAACAATACTTCGGTAATACGCTTTTTGTCCTTCTTGCATAAAAGGATAGCTTTCTGGCCTTTATGCTTTATAGTCATGAGTTCTTCGTAACCCGAACGGTTGATTTTGGGTACAATTTCGGAATAAAAATTCAATTTTGCATTCAATATTGTATCCTGAACTGTAAGTACTCTAAGCGATGAGATTCTTAAATCAGGATCATTCCTGCCATCATTAAACATTTCAGCCGGCAGATTTGATAAACTTACGGTAAGGAAGCCATCCTTATCGGCGTAACGGTTAAAAACCTTGTCGAAAGACTGGTTTTGTGAAGTAGCACAGTTTGTTATAAGCAAGCCTATGAGGCAGGACAAAAATAAGGTTTTCATAGTTATTTGGTTTTGAGTTAATGAACGATTTATACTCAAGACGAATGATTCCTGGTTTTATTAAAAAATATTATAATTTATTATTACGAACCGGTGAAATGTAATATCAAATAACTGCTTCTTTTATATGCCAATTAAAATATTGTCAGCATATGCCTGAAAATGTGTGTATTGCAAAAATGTCATTCTAAATCACCTCTTTTCCTATCTTTACAAAAACTTTCAAAATGAAAAAACTCCTGGTTATAGCCCTGGTATTTGTAGTTATCAGCTGCACAAAAAATCAGAATCCCCGGGTTTTGATCTCAACGCAACTTGGTGATATTGAAGCGGAAATCTATCTGGATAAAGCACCGGTTTCGGCCAGTAATTTCATGCAGTATGTTGATTCAGGCAGATACAACAACGACTTAGCTTGTTTTTACAGGATTGTAAGGCAGGACAATCAACCTGATAAACCAATAAAAATTGAAGTAATACAGGGTGGTTACGGCAAAGATTCGCTAATTGAAATATACCAGTTTCCGCCAATCAAACACGAAACGACAAAAGAAACAGGAATACTGCACAATGACGGTGTTCTATCCATGGCTCGCATGGAACCGGGAACTGCTTCATCCGAATTTTTTATCTGCGTGGGAGATCAGCCGGAACTGGATTTCAGCGGCAAACGAAATCCTGACGGACAGGGATTTGCTACGTTTGGCAAGGTTTATAAGGGAATGGATGTTAACAGGATTAAGGAGTAGTGGAGGGAAATCAATTCCACAAGGAACGAAAGAACAGATCTTCCGGATTTCTGCCAATTTTATTCTTTATATCGCTTTATTGATCCTCACAATAATCAAACTAATCCACAATCTCAAGTTCTACCTTTTCTACCTTTTTAAGATCTTTTTCATAATAAAATGATCCTGCAAAAAACAGCGCTGAAGCAATAAGCAATGCAATCGGAAGGAAGGAAAAAGCTGTTTGAATATCCGTAGCATCGGAAATTGCACCCATTACTATTGGCCCGAGTGAAGCACCGAGAAGGTTTTGTATTACAACTGCTATTGCATATGACATAGCTCTTAATCCCGGATGAACAACGTCCTGTGTTACAGCTCCTGTTGCTGCAATAAATGCGGTTATCGAAATCCCCATTGAAAGCAAAATCAAATATTGTAACTGTCCGTCAAAAACACTGAAAGCCAGGAACATAAGTACAGCTGATAGTAAAGATGTGAGAGTTGGGACAAGCAACCTGGCATTGATTTGCTTTTTTCTCCATCTATCAGTAATATATCCGCCAAGTGGTGCGCCTATAATAGCAAAAAGCATAACCGCGCTGGCTTTCACGCCGGCATCTTTTTCAAGTACGCCTTGCACCCTGTGAAAATAGGTAGGTAGCCAGGTGAGGAGCGACGTAGTTGTAAAAACCACTCCGGCCATTCCAAAATAAGTAAGAATCAGTGAGGGTTTGGATAAAAATTCAGCCAGCGTATCCTGTATCGACATTCTGACTTTTTTCCGCTCAACAGATTTACTGGGAATCTGCACGGTTCTTTCCAAGCCTATGGTTTTGTAATCCTTAATAAAAAAGAACAGAATTGCAATTATAAATCCAGGTATGGCAACAATTCCAAGTGCATGTCTCCATCCCCAATGGGCGGCAATAATTCCACCGATTGCCACGCCGATTGCACTGCCAAGAGGTATTGATGCATTCCACAATCCCATCATTAACGATCTTTTTTCCTGCGGGTACAAGGCCGACATCATTGCTGATCCACCAGGAGCGTATCCGGCTTCGCCAACGCCAACAATAGTTCTGGTAATAAACAGATGGCGGAATGATTTCGAAAATGCGCCTAAACCTGTAGCTATACTCCATAATACGGCCATCATTCCTATGGTTTTTCGGCGACTCCAGCGATCAACCAGAATAGATATAGGGAAAGTGAATAAGACAATTGACCAGTAAACGGCCGAAACCAACATCCCACATTGAGTATCTGTAAGATTCCAGTCAGCTTTCAGGAATGGAAACAAAGATGTAATAACCATTCTGTCAATATAATCGAACATGTAAAGCAGAAACAGCAATATGAAAATGTAATTTGTGTATCCTTTACTGAAAAGATAGCCTTCCGGAATATTTTGTTTTTTCATACAACCGCAGTTAGTTATTATTGATGATTGCTTACAGCACTGACATTGTTCGCCTGACAAATATAATTACTTTAGTTAATATAAGTTCACTGGCGAAAGGTTAAATTAGGAAAAAATCCTTAGCAGCCGTTGATCAGTAGTTGAGTTTAACGCAAGCTGGATATACATATATGTTGAACCGGCAGATTCACCTAAATTAAAGATAAAAGAGAAAAAACGGAGGATGCACTGTCAGGCATCAAAAACATACTTTTTAAAAGTAGTTTAAGAATAGCTTTAACCGGGAATATTGGTTTTTAGAATAGCGGCGGGATTTTTAATATGTACAGATTGATTTTTATTTTTCCTCTGAAAAACTGTTAGAAAAAGGAAATAGGAAATTGCACTTGCCGGGATTACCAGAATTGACCATGTAAAAATACCATAGAGGTGAAATACACCCACTGTTTTGATACCTGAAAGCATCCCTGGTTGAAATGCATGACTGATTTGAGCCAAACTGATCTGGATAACATTCTGATTGAGTAAAAATGCTCCAAATTGCATAAAAGGAATGATAAGTACAATTTGAACGAGTCCCAAAATCCATTGTACTGATTGAACCACAAGCAGGTTTTGACGGAACAGCAGTGTAAGCAACAAACTTAATAACGTAGTTGTTCCTACAACAGGAAATACACCGGCAATAATGCCTATGGTTACTGAAAATGCAAGCTTTTCGGGTGTTAATCCTTCTTTTGGTACAAGTCTGAAAGGAATAAGTATCCTGTTTTTGATCGATTCTAAAATTTTCAAGGTAGGGAAAGATCAGTAGTAATTATTTTAGTGAAGAACAGCATTTTATTTGAAAGTACAAAGGTAATACAGGATATTTCAATTGTTGTAATTTTTTTGAATGCATCAGTATTTTTATTGGAAGCTGTTTCTGAAAAAAACAGATCAGAGGACTTTCTGAGAACTGAGTTTGTTTGGATAAGGAATGAAATACAATTCATCCTCCTTTTCCGACAGTTGAGTAACTATTATTATGATTGCACTATTTCACATCGCAATTTTGTTGCATGAAGAGCAATAAAAATAAAATAGTTACAGGAATGAAAAAGTTCATATTTATAATCCTTATGGGATTAATAAGCTTAGCCGCATTCAGCCAGGTTACCATTTCAGGGAAAGTATCGAGTAAGGAAGGAACCTTACCCGGAGCAAATGTGTACCTGGAAGGAACCTATGATGGAACTTCAACAAATCTAAACGGTGAATTCAGTTTCAAGACTTCTAAAATTGGTTTGGCAAATCTAAAAGTTGAATTTATGGGATTTGAGCCTTTTGTGAAAGAAATTGAACTGAATGGAAAACCAATAAACCTTGAAATTAAACTCAACGAGGCTTTCAATAAACTGGAAGCAGTTACAATTACAGCAGGCTCATTTGAAGCCGGTGACAAAAAGCAGGCTAATATTCTTACTCCACTTGATATGGTCACAACAGCAGGCGCTGTTGGTGATGTGTATGGTGCTTTACAAACATTACCCGGAACCACCATCAACGGCGAATCGGGAAAACTATTTGTAAAAGGCGGAGATAGTGAAGAGTCGCAAACCTTTATTGATGGCTCACTTGTATATTCCCCATACAGTTCAGCAGCTCCAAACATGTCGGTGCGTGGAAGGTTCAATCCTTTTATGTTTAAAGGTACTATTTTTAGTACGGGTGGATATTCGGCTGAATACGGTCAGGCACTTTCCTCGGTTTTGTTGCTGAACACCAATGATATGCCTGCGGAAAATCAACTTGACATTTCGATAATGTCGGTTGGAGTAGGGGTAGCAGGCACCAAATTATGGAAAACAGGGGCTGTTACAGCATCTTTATCTTACAACGATCTTAGTCCTTATATGTGGGTGGTGCCACAAAATTATAAATGGGTAAGGTATCCTTCAAGCACCGAAGGAGCTTTCAGCCTGAGACAAAAAACCGGGAAGACCGAAATGTTCAAACTATACAGCAGTTATGGCAATTCAAGATATACGATATCGCAGGAGGATTTGAACAATGAAGGGCAATTCTATGATTATGCCTTAAGTAACGATAATTATTTTGTGAATGCATCCTGGAAAAGTAACCTGGGCCTAAAATGGACTGTTGCTACCGCTGCTTCATTTACAAACAATACGGATGATGTAGCTTATGATACTGTTGCATTCAATAAGTTACTGCGTGGCGTTCATGTGAAGAATGTTTTTGCGCACCAGTTTAGTGAAAAGGTTTCGTTAAGGTTCGGGGCTGAATTATTTTCGAAAACCTGTTCACAGAAATATGTAACTTCATTAAATCCAATTCAATACAATTATACAAATAATACTATATCAGCATTTGCAGAAGCTGAAATTTATGCTTCCTCAAAGTTAGTTGCACGTCTTGGAGCACGTTTTGAATATTCCGATTACCTGCAACGGGCAAACCTGGTCCCACGGATATCGGCCGCATATAAAGTTTCAAAATTGAGCCAGTTTTCGATAGCTTATGGCTGGTTTTACCAGGATCCTACCGATGATTACTTGTTGTATACCAATGAACTGGATTATGAAAGAGCCGATCATTACACGCTTAGTTACCAGGTAGCGCAGAACGACCGCACACTACGCGCTGAAATCTATTATAAAGACTATAAAGGCCTGGCAAAACTTAACAATGAAGCCTTTTATTTGCCATCCAGTTATTCCAATTCGGGTGATGGCTATGCCAAAGGCCTGGACATATTCTATAGAGATAAAAAGACAATTAAGAATGGTGATTATTGGATTTCATATTCTTACCTTGATACCAAACGTGATTACAGGAACTATCCGGAAAAAGCGATCCCGGGATTTGCCAGCACACATAATTTCGCCATGGTTTACAAGCATTGGTTTGGAGGTTTAAGATCGTATGTAAGTGCAAATTTCAAATATTCTTCACCACGGGTTTACAACAATCCGAATTCATCAGAATTCAATGGAGAACTTACTAAGCCGTATCGCAGTGTTGATGCCAGCTGGAGTTTTCTTTTCAGGCAAAATGTTATTGTTTATGCTGCTGTCACCAATATATTCGGATTTAAACAAGGCTACGGGTATTCATACTCAGCCAGGCCGGATTCAGAAGGTGTTTACCGGAGTGCGCCAATAGTTCCCGGTGCCGACAGGTTTTTCCTTGTGGCTTGTTTTATAACGCTTTCCCGACGAGGCGAAGCTAACCAGATTGATAAAATTGAGTAACAGTTCCACACATCTGCTTCGTTAAGTTTGACAAAAAAGGATTCAAAGTTCATGATCAAAAAGTTCAAAGAAGAAGAATTCGAATTTTCACAGAATCCAGAACATTACATGGAAAGTATTGGTCTGGTTTATAATGCCAAACTCCATATATCTCATCACTTATAGTTCACAACTAATTAATAACCAATTAATAACTCAATAAATATGAAAACAGTCATCCTTTCAATTACAATTATGCTGTATGCTTTAACAGGCAAATCCCAAAGTAAAGAATTCAACGGTGCCATGGGAGAGGCACTCGGCCAATATGCAACCTGTAAAACTGTTGAGGATTTTCAAATGCTTGGAAACAGGTTCGGATTAATTGCCAATGCTGAAAAAACCGAATGGCTTCCGTTGTATTACCATGCTCATTGTTATATTATAATGAGTTTTATGGAACCTGCCGATTTAGCAAAGAAAGACAGTTACCTGGATGTAGCTGAAAAATCGATTGAGAAAATGTTGTCAATGGCACCTGCCGAAGCGGAAGTATATGCCTTGCAGGGATTTTTATTTACCGGCCGGCTTGTAATAAATGCAATGGAGCCCGGTAATCCTAGGGCAAGTGTTCTTAAGCTACAAAATGAAATGGGTACCGCACAGTTTTATGGCAACGATCCGGCAGAATACTGCGCTCAGGCAATCGAACTGCTTGCAAAGTGGGATGACTATAAAATAAAATCACCGATTTATCCTTCATGGGGAAAAGATCAGGTTGAAGGGATTGTGAATGAATGCAAATAATAGAAAACTCTCAATATGAACGCCCTTTCCTTTGGCATAAACTTATTGTAGCTTATTGAATTGGCTTAAGTCTATTGCCGTCTATTGCCGTTGGCTTAAGTCTATTGCCGTCTATTGCCGTTGGCTTAAGCCAACGGTAATAGATAAATGAACATTAGAAAGTTTTAGCTAAATTTTAGAAAAGTTGGATATTGATTGTATCTTTCAGCTAACTTTAATCAGGCTAGGGGTATCAAATGATTAAGAAGATTTAAATTTTATTTTTGTTGATCAATACGAATACATGGAAAAGATCAGGAAACTATTACATCCGCTGAGCATAACTCAGTTCATGCTTGCCAACCTAATAATGGGCATTTTGATTATGCTGATTTTTATGGATGGTGCATCAAATGGATTAAGAAATCTTTTAATCGGAACGGTATGGGCTTTCGCTATATGCATTACACAATGGGGTGGAATAATATTTGTTAATTCTCTCATCGACAGAAAAATAAAATGGATTGAGCAACCAATACTCAGGTCTGTAGTCGGGATTATTTCTTTAGTGGGTTATTCCGTATTCATTTTTTCGGCTGTGCAATTTGTAATGCTATACATTTTATACGGGACTATTCCATCAGAAGCCTGGGAAATGGTTTCCAAATCCATCATTTATACTCTGTTAATCTCATCTTTTCTTTCTCTTCTTTTTACGGCAATTGGATTCTTTAAAGCGTGGAGGGAAGCGTTGATTAAATCGGAAAAGCTAAAAACGGAAATGATGGCATACCGCTATGAGTCCTTACGAAATCAGATCAATCCTCATTTTCTTTTCAACAGTTTTAATGTATTGAGCGACCTGGTATATGCCGACCAGGCAATGGCTGTGAAATTTATAAACCAGCTCAGCGATCTGTTCCGGTATGTGCTTGATAGCAGGGATAAAGAACTGGTGCCTTTAGCAGAAGAACTGGCTTTTATGAACTCATATATCTACCTTCTGAAAACCCGGTTTGAAGACAAGCTGGATCTGAAAATTGAACTGAAAGCTGAAGCCGACGAACTTATTGTACCTATGACCCTTCAGTTACTGGTTGAAAATGCTGTGAAACATAACGAAGTATCTGAAGCGTTTCCTTTACAGATAAGCATTGTCAGAAAAGAGAACTATCTTGAAGTTGAAAATTCGTTGAGGATTAAGAAAGTGGGTGAGGATTCGAAAAATACAGGGTTGAAAAATATTATTCAGCAGTTTGGCTATTTCACTGACTTGCAGATTGAAGTAAGTGACTCTGGTGGAAAATTTCTTGTAAAAATCCCAATTTTAAAAGCTTCAGAGAAATGAAAGTTATTATTCTTGAAGACGAAACAAGGGCGGCAAACTACCTCGAACGGTTAATTCAAAAAGTTGCACCCGAAATAAAGGTGATTGCAAAAGTTGAATCAGTGCGTGATGCGGTTCCTTTCCTGGCAGCACATACTGATATTGATCTTATTTTTTCGGATGTGCAGCTTGCTGATGGACTGAGTTTTGATATTTTTGGACAAGTGGCTGTAAAATGCCCGATTATTTTTACTACCGCTTACGACCATTATGCTATCGAAGCATTCAAAACCAACGGGATTGATTACCTTCTGAAACCTGTTGAAGAGGAACGGTTGAAACAAGCCATCGAAAAAGTTAAAATGTTTTCGCCTTCAGTTTCGTTGGAAAAGTTATTGTCAATCACCAGTAAAAGTAATATGAAAAACTATAAATCGCGGTTTATGGTTAAAATTGGTGATAAGATTAAAAGCATTCCGCTTGATGAGGTCCTCACATTTTACAGCCTCGAAAAAGCTACTTTTTTTCATACAGCTTCCAACAGGGATTATTGCATAGATTACTCGATTGACCAGGTAGAAGAACTTCTGGATCCAGCATTGTTTTTTCGTATTAACCGGAAATATATTGTTTCCATAAAGGCTTGCAGCAATATCCTTGCATGGACAAACAGCCGGCTTCGGTTGAAAATTGACGGAATAGACGACGATGATATAATCGTTGCCCGTGAGAGGGTACAGGAATTTAAAGAATGGCTGGATAGATAAATAGATTTATTCGAAATTAAAAGTCTATTTTTCCCCTGAACGCCACCGTTTTATGCAACAAATTGGTTCCTTCAAAACTATATTGTAATTCGTTGTTATTACCCCGGATAATAGTTATCGAGTCGCCAGGCATAGTTTCCTTCATGAAATTGATTGATATCCTTTTCGGATAATATTTTTTGTGAAAATCAACAGGAAAAGTATCCATCATCCAATCGATGTAACGGGTTGAAGTAACGTGCCTGTTTAAATCAATATCAAAATATCCTGAATGTGTTATAAAAGTTTCTCCTTCGTGGGTTGGCGGAAGCTTTTCCGGTGATTCATGGAATGCGTGTTTATCTTTTAAATGAACAAACATTTCAGCCTGGATACCATCAATGATCTTTGGCCTTTTTGTTTCTGAATCAATTGCCAGCCAGCCAGAAGTAGCCCGCGCAATAATATTCTGTTCTTTATCCCGGATTATGTAATCGCGGGTATAAAGCAGACCTTCAACCGATTTAGGCCAGGTTTCAACTTCAGTTTCCTGGTTCCATGTTAAAGGATGGTAAATTTCGATTGTCATCCGGCTGAGTACCCAGAAAAGTTTCTGTACTTTCAATCCGTCGAATCCAAATCCAAGACTTTCCGCTGAGTTAATTGCCGACTGGATTAACAGGTTTACCACTGCTCCGGCACGAATGCGTGTAAACATGTCGGTATCAGCCGATGTGATTTTAAATTCTGAATATAGAGTAAGATCGCTTTCAGTTAGTTCTAGCATTTTTGTAAAAGTTGATATTTTTTTTTAATAAAAAGAATAACATTGATTTTCCAGGATCAGTATCTCAAAACTTTTTTATAAAACTCCGGTAGAGTATATACCGGAGTCTGATTAAGCAAATTTATGTTTTCATTCCATTGAATGAAAATAGTATTTGAAAATTATTTCTTAACCAGTTTACGGGTAGTTATATTCCCTTTCTGGTCGTAGAGCGAAACAATATAAATCCCGCTTTTCAATCCGGAAACATCCATTTGAAAAATACTCTCCACTTTGTTATTTATATTCTTTACAACCTGGCCTGCGGAGTTTGTAACTACAATACGGTTTATTTCTTTGCTGCTATTTATAGTGAGTGTTGCAGCTACGGGATTTGGCTGGATGGTAACCGGCCACATTTTTGATTCAGCAATGGCTGTAAAATCGTCAACAAATCCTATGGCATCAAGCATAGGTTGTATTTCAGGGTTGGCCATGAACAGATCCCAGAGCAATTGAGTACGTTCATTTTCCATCATATCAATGATTGGGCCCTGATCTATTGCCAGGTATGAGCCGGCTACCCAACTTCGCTCCTGGTTTATGGCATCGTAGAATCCGAAATTTCCCCATAATTGTCCTCCAAGTACACGGTAGAAATGCCTGAGGGCATCCATCGAATATTCAGGCGTAAAAGGCATGGATGAAAGTGCTGCAGTAGGGGAGATGGTTCCGTTATCCCTGGTGGATGTTGGCTCGTGGACTGTATAGCCGTCGGGATCGTCGCTGGCAGTGAGGCCCCAGCAACTGGCACTATAGCCCGTATATCCCTTTGGATTTGCAATACTATACTGTCTGTGTATAAGTGCCGTGTTCCGATTATTATTAAAATAATTGGTAAAAGAGTCTTTCTTATCTCGTGGATCAAAGCCAAGGAATGAGTATTGTGAAAAGAAAAGCGGTCCGCCATAATCCCAGCCTACATCGAGTTTTATACCGTAAAATGACTTTCCGTTTTTATAATAGGAAGCCCCTGCCCAGCCCAAGGTCCAAAGGTTTGCAGGCACCGGATAAGTGGGTGAGGCAACAGCAAGCATGTACACAATGGATGCTTCCATCCAGCCCCTGATTTGCATATTCATGTCCCAGCCATAATTCGGTGACCAATGCCAATAGAGCACATTTTCATTATTTTTCCGAAACCAGCTCCACTCCACGGCTTCCCATAAAGTTGTAACTTTCTGCCTGATCAGTTCTTCGTTGGCATCAGTGCCCTGAAAATATTGACGTACAGCGAGTAATCCCTGTATCATAAAAGCGGATTCTACCAGGTCAGCACCATTGTCCTTTGTACTGAATGGTATAACATTTCCTGTGTTTCCATCAAT
>JAIFMH010000295.1 GCA_020048595.1 Bacteroidota bacterium
GATTCTGAATGGATGCTCAATAGGTATTGAAAATCAGGCAAATAAGCGAATTAGAAGGACGTTCTGAAGTTTCAGAATCAGGAAAGTCCGGCATTTTTACTTTCTTCGTGTTTTACTTTCCCGGTACTGCTAATTGATATTCCTGGATATTAGCATTTCTTAACAATCACATTTCGATCATCATTGGTACTAAACCGGTTTTTACTTTATCTTTGCTTCCGAAAAATCTTTATAATGAAACGTAACGCATCTTTAATTATCATCTTTCTGGCTTTGGCAGCCTCTACGTATGCTCAAAAACCGTCAGTCGAATCCATACGCAAAAGGTTAAGTCTTGGATTTGGTGTTTTTACAGATATCTGGCTGAAAGTTCCTGACTCTATCAATCCCAGGTCAATTAATCAGGGTGTTGATGTTTTTGTTCATTATTCATTTCCGATGGATAAGAAAGGGCATATGAACTTTTTTATTGGTGGAGGTTTGGGTGCGCATAACTTTTACAACCAGGCATTATTAGGAACAGGCGAATACAATATTTACGAAAAATTACCTGCAGGTGTTGGTGCCAATGAATCTTACTTCTACAATGTTCCGCCTAAATTCAATGGCACAGCTACCAACCTTAAAAAGAGCAAGCTGGCTATAACTTACGTTGATGTTCCGTTTGGATTTACGTATAAAACTACCAGCAAAGCCCATTTTACATTAGGTTTTAAGGTTGGCTGGAAAATTGATGCACACACAAAGTATAAAGGCAACGATCTGGAAGGTAGTGGTTACGAAGTGATTGAAAAATCAGAGAAACTGCGGAATATCGACAATTTCCATTATGGCCCTTATGCTGTAATCGGTTATAAGTGGTTTGGAGCATCAGTATTTTACCAGCTTTCATCCGTTTTTGAAAAGGACCTGGGACCTCAGATTCATCCCATTTCAGTTGGTCTGGTTTTCAAGCCAAATTGATCAGGAAAGAAAAACAAGCATAATAATAACGCTGACGCCTGCAATATAGCCCACATAAACCTGGGCTTGATTGTGGGCGTTTTCCTTTAACCGTGCATAGCCTGCCAATCCTGAAAGTAGTATGGAAATAATTATATAAGGCAGCATAGGCATTCCTAACCGGATTGAGATGCCTGTTAGGGTTGCGGCTAAAGCTCCCCATCCAAGCGTATGAAGGCTTATTTTATATACCATATTTATCAGTAATCCTGCCAACAGCGAAAAAGTAGCCGAATAAAGCACATACAGAAAAACCGGTGGAATATTTGTTGGTCGTATGAAATATAAAAGTGCCATGTATGATGTACTGGCTATTAACAAAGGAATTGTACGTTCGGTACGGTGGTTGAGCTCAATGGAATATACTATGTTTAGCTTCTGTAGAATAAGTACACTGCTGGCCGGAATTACAAGTGTAAATATAAATATCATTGACAAAAACCAGATTTTCAAATTTGAAGGTAATACAATTGCATAGAGATCGGGCTGCAGCATCAAAGCTGAAATTGCAAGAGTGGGAATCAATAAAGGGTGAAGAATATATGATAGAAATCGTGACAAATGGAAATCCCCTGGTTTCATAGTAATATGGATGTTTTAGCTGGAAAGAAAATTATTAATTACATAAGTGATCAGAATACTTAAACCCGGTTTTTGGCTGCTTCTCTATTACTTTTAAAAACAGTATGGTACGTCTTATTTATACATTACTTATAATAACTGCCTGGTGATACAATCGCCTGAATGGGTTGCAAAACTAATGAAATTGGAATTAATCAAAGGAAATTACTGCCAGTCTTCGCTTGTAGCAAAATTTACATCACTTTACGCAGGCGGGCAACAGGGATGTTTAAGAGTTCACGGTATTTGGCAACAGTACGGCGGGCAATCGGATAGCCTTTCTGTTTCAGGATCAGTGTGAGTTCTTCGTCGGTAAGAGGCTTGTTCTTTTCCTCAGCAACAATACAATCCGAAAGGATTTTCTTGATCTCACGTGTCGAAATTTCTTCTCCCTGGTCATTCTGAATGGATTCGGAAAAGAAACTCTTCAATAAAAATGTTCCGAATGGTGTTTGAACATATTTGCTGTTGGCAACACGCGATATGGTCGAAATATCCAGGCCAACCCGTTCGGCTATATCTTTCAGAATCATTGGCCTCAACATAGTTTCATCGCCTTCGAGGAAATACTTGTGCTGATAATCCACAATAGCCTTCATGGTTACGTAAAGTGTATCCTGGCGTTGTTTAATAGCTTCGATAAACCAACGGGCCGAATCAATTTTTTGTTTAATGAAAACAACGGCATCTCGCTGGGAGTCGTTTTTTTCTTTCTTGTGTTTATTCTCCCCGTACGATTCAAGCATTTCGGTATACGTCCGGCTCAGCCTGAGTTCGGGCATATTACGCTGATTCAGGGTAAGTTCAAGAACGCCGTCCTTATTTTCGATTATAAAATCGGGAATTACATATTGATTACCTGCCGTAGATGCACTGAAAGCACTTCCCGGCTTTGGATTGAGTTTTAATATTTCGTTAATGGCATCACGCAGGTCTTCCTCTTCCGAATGAGTCCGCTTCATGATCTTTTCATAATGCTTCTTGCTGAAATCATCGAAGCATCGGTCAAGTATTGTAATTGCCAGTTTTACAGAAGGTGATGGATCAGCTCTTCTTAATTGTAAAATCAGGCATTCCTGTAAGGTTCGGGCTGCAACTCCGGCTGGCTCAAAGCTCTGTACTTCCTTCAGCATTTGTTCAATCTCAGCCAGGTTGGTAGTTATTCCCTGTGTAAATGCCAGGTCGTCGACCATAGCATTCAAATCGCGTTGCAGATATCCGGCTTCATCAAGGTTGCCAATAATTGTGGTTCCGATAATACGCTTGTGAGCAGGAAAATCTTTCAGATCCAATTGTGTAAGCAAGGCTTCAAGAAATCCGGTATCAGCAGTCATGGGCATTTCCTTATGCTCATCACTGGCAGAAGTGTTACCGGCATTTAAACGGTACGAAGGAATATCATCATCACTCAGATAATCATTAATATCGACATCATTCTGAGAGTTATCGTCATTCTTATCTTTATCGGTATCGTAATCATCAGAATCACTGTCATTCTGGTCATATTCCTCGTCAATTTCAAGAACGGGGTTTTCTTCAATTTCCTGCTTGATGCGTTGCTCCAGGGCCATCGAAGGAATTTGCAAAAGCTTCATCAGCAATATCTGCTGAGGCGAAAGCTTCTGTAATAATTTCTGTTGAAGGCGTTGATTAAGCATAAAGATAAAATGAGCTGGATTATTGCTTTATTTCAAAGGTAAAACTATTTATTTAATAGCGCAACCCACAAAAAGTCATATTGGATTGGTTAAAAATCAGCAGTCATAGGTGTGCGTGGGAAAGGAATTACATCGCGGATGTTTAGCATGCCTGTTACAAAAAGCATTAGTCTTTCGAATCCTAAACCAAAACCTGCATGAGGCGCTGTGCCGAATTTACGTGTTTCGAGGTACCACCACATATCTTTTTCGGGGATATGTAGTTCATGAATACGTGCTATAAGCTTTTCGTAATCTTCTTCACGCTGCGATCCGCCAATAATTTCGCCGATACGCGGGAAAAGAACGTCCATGGCTCTTACTGTTTTGCCATCTTCATTCTGCTTCATATAAAATGCCTTTATCTCTTTCGGGTAATCCGTAAGGATAACAGGTTTCATAAATACTTTTTCCACAAGGTAGCGTTCGTGTTCCGATTGAAGGTCAGTTCCCCAGTCAACGGGAAACTCAAATTTCTGACCTGAAGCAACCAGAATTTCAACAGCTTTGGTATAAGTGAGCCTTTCAAAATCATTATTGGTAACAAAATTGAGCCGTTCGAGCAGTTCGTTATCGTACATCTTCTGCAGGAATTCAAGGTCATCATGGCAATTGTCGAGGGCATAGCGGATCAGGTATTTGAGGAAATCTTCTGCCAGGTCCATGTTATCAGTAATATCGTAAAACGCCATTTCGGGTTCTATCATCCAGAACTCAGCCAGGTGGCGTGGGGTATTACTGTTTTCGGCCCTGAAAGTGGGTCCGAAAGTATACACTTCAGATAATGCCAGTGCTGCCAATTCGCCATTCAACTGGCCCGAAACGGTAAGGTTTGTGCTTTTACCAAAGAAGTCCTGGGCATAATCAATTTCTCCGGTTTCATTCTTTGGCAAATTATTCATGTCCAGCGTGGTAACCCTGAACATTGCTCCCGCGCCTTCAGCATCCGAGCCGGTAATAATTGGTGTATGAATGTAATAGAATCCTTTATCGTTGAAATACTTATGAATAGCATAAGCCATATTATGCCTGATGCGTAAAACAGCTCCAAAAGTATTTGTACGTGGCCTCAGATGGGCAATCTCGCGAAGGAACTCAAGAGTATGCCCTTTTTTCTGTAAAGGATATAATTCGGGATCGGCACTGCCGTATACCTCTATTTGTGTGGCATGTATTTCAACTGATTGGCCGGCGCCGGGCGATTCAACCAAAGTGCCGTTAACCGATAAACATGCGCCTGTACTTATTTGTTTCAGTACTTCTTCATCAAAATTTGCCAGATCAACAACCACCTGAATGCTATGGATAGTTGACCCATCATTTAATGCAATAAAAGCTACATTTTTATTTCCACGCTTGGTGCGAACCCAGCCTTTAATGGTAACATTGTTTCCAATACCTGTTATTTCCGGCGTTTTCAGCAGTTCAGTTATTTTTATTCTTTTCGATTCCGACATAAATGCTTTGTGATTAATTATTTGCAATAGTATTCCTTATGTAACGTGCAAAGGTAAGGAAATATTTATAAGTGTTTATGTGATTGTTGCCTGTTAGGGAAGCTGTGATTCACAAAACCTACTGTTGCTGTATGAATCAGTTTGCTGTTTTCAATCTGATCGTGCTGCCGGGAAATACAATTTACTATTAAAATGTATGAACTGAGAAGAAATTCGTGATTTGAAAAAACATAAAATCCCGGAAAGCAAGCATACTCTTGCAATAAAGAATTGAGTAGGTTTGACGGGAAACAAATGATGACTTATTTAGAGGCTTCTATTTTTAATTCAACGGCCAACGCTTTACCATCATTAACAACCTTAGTAATCAATCCCTGTTTGTTTATAATATAATGGGTGGGATACATATGCAAATTTAAGACTTCTCTCATAAATTCTTCCTGATCCGGAACTACAGAATAGATAAACGGTCGTTTCTTTAAAAATTTGGTTAACTCATCCTTTGTGTCGAAAGCCAGGCTTACAAACAATATGTCTTTACGATCCTTGTACTGATTTACCATTTCATTCAGCGCAGGCATTTCTTTCACACACGCCTGGCATCCGATATACCAGCATTTCAATACCAGTATTTTCCCTTTGGTGTTTCCTTTAGTA
>JAIFMH010000098.1 GCA_020048595.1 Bacteroidota bacterium
AACTTTTGCCGCATTAAAATTTTATATCGACAACTGGCGGTGGGGCGGTGTTCCGTTTTATATCCGGACAGGGAAACGGCTTCCCACTAGAGTAACCGAAGTGGTGATTCATTTTAAGGCAACACCGCATTTTCTGTTTTCACAGAATGAAGGGCACAGTACAGCTAATCAGCTCGTGATCAGGATTCAACCTGACGAGGGTATTTTGTTGAAATTTGGCATGAAAATCCCCGGCGCTGGTTTTGAAGTGCAGAATGTGAATATGGATTTCCATTATTCTGATCTTTCGCATCAGCGTATTCCATCAGCTTATGAGCGTCTTCTCTACGATTCAATTAAAGGTGATTCTACCTTATTTGCGCGTACCGAAGAAGTTATCGAAGCATGGAAATTCCTGACTCCGGTTCTCGAAGCCTGGAAAACCGATAAGGATATTCCTCTTTATGGATATCCATCCGGCAGCTGGGGGCCGGAAAAGGCGGATGATCTGATTGAAGATAAGGATGTTACCTGGCGTTATCCGTGCAAAAACCTGTCGGACGATGGAATTTATTGCGAGCTTTAACTATGGGAAAGACAGTTAAAATATTCAAGAACGTTGATGAACTTTCGCATTTCTTTGCTCAGAAGATGGCAGATGACATTCAGCAAATTACTCCGGGCAACTATTATTCAATAGCATTATCAGGTGGTTCAACGCCGCGTAAAGTATTTGAATACATGGCTTTGAATTTTAAGGACCGGATGGATTGGCAAAAAGTTAAGGTTTTCTGGAGCGATGAACGATGTGTTGATCCCGGAAGCGAAGAAAGCAATTACCGGATGGCAAAAGAAAGTCTGCTGGATTGGGTTCCGATTCCTGCTGAGAATATTTTCAGGATACACGGAGAATCTGACCCATCTTCGGAAGCGGAGCGGTATTCGGAAACCATCCGCCAACATGTTCCGGCTCATAATTCTATCCCACAGTTTGATCTGATGATGCTTGGGCTGGGAGATGACGGGCATACCGTTTCCATCTTTCCGGGCAGTCTGCATCTTTTTACAAGTAATAAACTCTGCGAAATAGCGTTGAATCCCTATACGAATCAGAAAAGGATCACTGTAACAGGTCGGATTGTTAACCAGGCAAGGACTTTGATTTTCCTTGTAACCGGCGAAGCAAAGGCAGAAATGGTGGCCACAATTATCGAAAAGAAACAAGGATGGGAAATGCTACCAGCCTCAATGGTGAATCCCACAGAAGGAGAATTGAAATGGCTGATTGATGAGCCTGCTGCAAATAAATTGGATAATGCTTTCTGACACGATTAGCCGAATGGGGAAATGGATACTTTTTATTGGATTGTTTATTACTGCGTTTAATTCACAGGCAGCCGGTAATGATACTATCCAATACCCGGAACTGAATAGGACCTATATTAAATCCTATTGGCACGATTCAAAAACTTTTGTCATCTCCCCTGCTAAATGGAAGACCAAACAGTGGATTGAATTTGGCGTTGTTGCCGGAGCAGGAGTATTGGCATATACACAGGATGAAAACATACAGACGTACTTTGTTGCGCATCAGTCAACAACGGCCGATAATCTTTCGAAATATGTTTTTGAACCCTATGGGAGATTTGCACCGGTTCTTATTGGTGGGTTGTATTTAGGCGGCAGGTTTGCAAAGGATAAAAGGCTTGCCGGAACATCACTTACCGCAGCAAAAGCCTTTATCGTTTCGGCTGTAGGTGCAGGTATTATAAAACAACTCACTCATCGCCACCGGCCATACCAGGATGATATTCCTGATCATTCAAACTGGGATGGACCATTCAGCAGTATTAAATATACCAGTTTCCCTTCAGGGCATGCTACATCCGCATTCAGCATGGCAACGGTATATGCTATGGAATACAGTAGTACAATTTGGGTTCCGATACTCTCATACACTCTTGCCACAGGTACCGCAATATCAAGATTGTATGACAATAAACACTGGGCTTCGGATGTGGTTATTGGTTCAGCACTGGGATTTGTAACCGGCCGGTTTATGTGGAAACAGAGCCGAAAAGGCAACAACAAGGTTGTAGTAATACCTTCAGCAGGCGTTAATACCGCTTCTGTGACATTTATTATCCGCTTAGCTGAACCTAAGAAGCCGAAGTATTGTTTCTTATAGATAATTGGTACTTTTGCCTGGTGTTTGGGATATGCTTTTCGCGATATTCTGAAATTACAAATTTAGTTTAATGCGCATTTTTTTCATTGTTTTCGGCATAGTATGTGTAATTCTGGCAGGTTTAGGCGTTTTATTACCTGGCCTTCCGGCAACGCCATTCCTGCTTTTAGCCTCCTACGCTTTCGCAAGAAGCTCTAAAAGGATGCACGACTGGCTTATAAACAATAAAATATTCGGACCTATATTAAGCGATTTCCTCGACAGGAAAGGCATTCGCCTTCATATCAAAATTATCTCACTTGTAATGATGTGGAGTATGATGCTTCTATCTGTATTTTACTTTATTGAAAATGATATAATTAAATATGTAGCTGCAGGTGGAGCTGTAGTTGGAACTTTTGCGATACTGCGTTTTAAAACAATAAGGGACTAGGCGGAATGGTTGAAAGAAAATAGTTATCGAAAAAAGTTAAAGGGAATCTATTGCCCCGACCTTCAGGTCGGGGATCCGATAAATATCCGATAAATATTTAATAGAAAAATAGTTAATGGAATTATTATTCGAATTTTCTCAACTATTTTCTGTTTTCCATTTACTATTAACTATTTCCCCCAAAATCAATGCGCATCCAGATTATGCAACATATAAATACTATGTCGCAGGGTAGGAGTGATCTCTGTCATATATTCATCAACAGCTTTCACGCTTCCCGGTAAGGTATAAATTAAGGTGTTTTGCATTACCCCTGCAATCGCTCTGGATAAAAGAGCATTGGGTTTCAGGCTTCCGTATTTGAACCGGATAAGTTCCATTATTCCTGGAATTTCCTTATCGATATATGGTTTCACAACTTCCGGAGTTATATCGCGTGGCCCAATTCCGGTTCCGCCGGTTGTTATAACGATATCAATCTGTTTTTGACGAGCTTCTTCGAGTAAAGCTTTTAACGTTTCAGCATCATCTGGAATAAGTTTGCGGTCGATAGCAAATTTCCATCCTTCGGTTTCGAAGAATGCAGAAAGAATTTGTTCTATTTTCGGACCTGAACGATCACCATATTCGCCCCGACTGGCGCGATCACTCAGTGTTATGATTAATACTTTGTATATGCGTGGCGAATATATTACTTCATCGCCAGCTTTTACAATTCCGTTTTTCAGAACCCTGGCAAAAATTCCTTCTTTAGGCATCACACAGCTACCTACTTCACTGAAAATAGCGCAGGAAGTACCATGGCATTCCTTGCCAATCTGGGTAATTTCCAGTTCTACTTCACCAATAGTGAGCCTATCGAGAGGATGCGTGTTAACAAGTTCGAGGCCAAGAGTGGTTATATTTTCGGCAAATTCACCATAGTTTACCTTCCGTCCTGCAGCATGAGTAAAGCGTTGAAAGCTTTCGTCGGCAAGCAGGCTTACCTGTCGGTGCCAATCTCCGGCATGTGCATCACGGGCAACGCCAAGTTCGTTGAGTTCAATTTCAGGAACAGGGACTTTAATGGTGCCTTTTTTCTCACTTATATTTACGGAAACTACTGTGATTGGGTTTGTCATGTGTGTTGCGGGATTTGGGAATTGGTCATTCAATTGTTGAGGGATGAGTTAAATTGAGGTTTGTGAGGGATGAGTTGTCATTTAATGGTCATTCCATTGTGGAGGGTTGAGTGTATGGAGTTATGAGAAGTTTGGGTGGTCATTCAATTGTTGCGGTTGAGTTAAATAAAGGGTTTGTGAGGGATGAGTTGTCATTCAATGGTCATTCAATTGTGGAGGGTTGAGAGTTTGGAGTTATGAGAAGATTGGGTGGTCATTCAATTGTTGCGGTTGAGTTAAATTGAGGTTTGTGAGGGATGAGTTGTCATTCAATGGTCATTCAATTGTGGAGGGTTGAGCGTTTGGAGTTATGAGAAGTTTGGGTGGTCATTCAATTGTTGCGGTTGAGTTAAATTGAGGGTTTGTGAGGGATGAGTTGTCATTCAATGGTCATTCAATTGTTGCTTGAGTTTTGAGGCTTGGAATTTGAGACTTGGAATTTGATTTCTTAATTGTCGTTGTGTTTTCCTTTCTGATTCTGAATCACAAACTGCACTCCTTCAACAATATAAAATATGGAAGAGGCCAGTAACGAAAGTCCGAGAGAGATAAAAAAAGTTCCTTTATAAAGCTCTGGTATAACTTTCCAATGGCTGAATGCGATTCCCATGGATATCATAAAAGTCATCAGGATATAACCGCGTAAATCGAAAAATGCAAACATACACGGTCTGCGTTGGGGCAGATTTTTAATGCGTGTAATGTACCGTAAACTTACTTTCCTGAACACCAGCAGAAAAAACGGAATAAATCCGGCTATTCCGATCAGGTAATTCAGAAAATGATGAAGTGCATGCCTTTCGATAAATATAAAGCCCATTTTCAGAATCCTGTATGCCGCAAATCCCCATAGTGCTGCCCCGAGTGCAATAAGCACCGGTTTAGGGACACCTGGTTTTAATAATTGGAGGATTTTGTTAGGCATAAATTCCGGAATGTATTTGATCAGGTTAGGATTCTTCGTCTTTGTAATTATTTTCCTGCTGATTCATAAAATTGATATTTGCAGGATTAAAGATGGATTGTTCATTAAATTCTTTCATACGTTTCAGCCCATGCCTATACACGAAAATAAGAAAAGGAATAAATGTAAGCAGCAATATCGGGTGACCCGACATGATCATAAAATCGTATAAGCCATGCAGCAACCATGGAACAGTAAATGCTCTCAGCAACCATTTTCCCCTACCATTATCACTAAAGCGAGCCAATCCCAAATAGAATCCCATCACAACACCAAAAATGGTGTGTCCCGGCACGGCTGTAAAAGCCCTTAACAAACCAACCTGCATAGAGTTATTTGAAAAAACATAAAACAGGTTTTCGATAGCAGCGAATCCCAGGGAAACCGAAACAGCATACACAATTCCATCAAATTTTTCGTTAAAGTTGCTGTTTCGCCATATCAGGATAAAAACAACGAAATATTTAAACGCTTCTTCAGTGGCACCGGCAACAATAAAGCCGTCATAAGCAGCTTTTTGAATTTTATCAAGACCTGTCCCAAACCCGATTATAGAATTCTCTATCAATCCCACCGGGAAAATAATAATTGCTCCAAGTACTATTCCCTTCAGAATTAGTTTAATAGGTTCTTTTTCGTACTTATCGCGAAAATAGACATACATCATTAATATAACTGCAGGTGCGAGAGCCAGGAGAA
>JAIFMH010000035.1 GCA_020048595.1 Bacteroidota bacterium
AGAACCATTATCACCCAGTCGGCAAAAAGGATTATTGGGAGAACCAAAACCACTTTCAGTAAGAGTTGAGTTTTCATAACACCCGGATTTCATACAAAGGTAATGAACGTGGGTTCATAATGCAATAGTATTTTGCTTTCGGGAGGGTGATAACCAAAGATATGTTATCCAAAATCCAAAATTCTGAACTCTTTTTTTCTGGAAAATTGAAATGTACCCCTCTGTCCTTTGGACATCTCCCCTTAAAAAAGGGGAGAAGGAGGAAATAAACTTTTTGACATTAATTTAAACTATTCTGTTCAAAAGTATTTGCCCAAATAATAACAAACCAATTCGTTGTATATCAACTGATAGAGTTGTTCTGAATAGAAATCCAAATATTACACTTTAGCAATATTTCCTAAAACCAAGAATTGGATATTTTTTCCGGATTTCAAAATCCACTAAACACGTTTTCAAATCTTTCAAAGAACGAAATTCAAATTCAAATTTCAAGAATATTTATGATTATCGCCTCTCGCCATTTCGCCCCTCGCCCCTTCTATATATTCACAGTTTCTAACAGCCACCTTTAACTTTTGAGGTTTTAACCTGTATGGGCTGAGTTGAGTTTTTAAGGGCTTCAACCAATGTTGCCATGTCTGAAGCTGCTTTTTTACGAAAGTTATAGGTGTTGATTTCATTTTTCCCGGCATCGGGTCCCGGAGCAAGCAGGTTGGTGTACATATTTCGGAATTCCAGGCCCGATTGAGTCAGGATGTGATTATCAGCTTTACCTGAATAGGTCGCAGTTAAGTAAGCTTTTTCGGCCAACAGGATATCATCGGCATAGAAATAATTTGTTTTATATTTCTGATTGAGAATTTTCTTCCATTGACTCTCCCCCATTTTGTTGAGTGGAATATTTATGGCAAATGGCAGATGATATGCGTTAAAAGCAGCCGAATCCCTTACATCTATCACATTGATTTTGTAATAGTTATTTACAATCTGATCAGCAAGTTTATCTGCAGGCACCATTACCGTGGTAAAATCCTGCTTTTCAAGAGCTTTGGCGATTTTTGATTCCATGCGACTTTCACTGTCGGGCAAAAATGCTACAACCGATAAAACCAGGAAGGCAAAAGCAATGGCTGAAGAATAGGCGATGATCTTTTTCTTTTCGAAACGGGTTTCAATTTTATTTACACGGTTCTCAATTCGCCGGGTAAAGTAAAAGGCAGTAAACGCAAATGCGGTAAGGATAAACGCGAACACAATTTTCGACATTCCCAGTTGCTCATTCATCAAAACCGGGCCCCAGGCTTCGGCAGTATATATTTTTTCGAACAACGGGTAGCCTTCAGCAAAAACCAGCACGCCCAAAGCGGAACCAAAAACAAAAGCCAGCCCATCCAGTTTACCGATAGCAGCAGCACATACGCTGGTGCCTGGGCAAAATCCGCCGATAATAAATCCCAGTCCCATAATTGCTCCGCCAACCAATGCCGAAACAAGAAATGTAGGATTGATATAGATCAGGCTCAGATCGAGAATTCCCATATGGCCGAACCATAAAACACCGATCATGGCTGTAACTCCGCCTGTGAAAAAAACTTTTAAAACCGTAAAATCGTAACCGTAGAATAAACCTACAAGTTTTTTTGTGGATGAAAATCCTGCCTGTTCGAGTACAAACCCGAACCCGATTCCAGCAATTAAGGCAATGATCAGGTTGAATTCGTTACCTATGATAAATGGTACTAATGGTCCCATAATGATTATTTTAACCAGAGTTTTCTAAAAAAGTAAGCAAACGAATATCCCGATCCGAAGATGGCCAGCATGGTGATGATTCCTCCAAATGACATAACTGCCATTCCGCTTAAAGCCGCGCCGCTGGTGCATCCGCGACCCAGCTGTGAACCCAGCCCAAAAAGTAAACCTCCTATCACGGCTGCAACAATCCGGGTTCCGTTTGTAATGGATGGACCTCTTTCGAGTTTGATACCGGCGCGGTTCGATAACACTCCCGAAATAAATGCACCGATTATCACACCAATCACTTCAAAAACCAACCAATCATTCAAAGGTCCGTTGGGATGCTCTTCGCTGTATGTTTTGATATAAGGAGTGTTTGCCGAATGCTCAGGCGCTATTTTTACAACAGCGCTTAGCAACACACTTTTTACAGCGCCACTGGCTCCCAGGCCACGTCCGGTAACATAAATTGTTCCCAATAATATCAAACCGAGTAAAAACCCGGCAAGATAAGGGTTCATAAATTTGCGTGGTGTCATACGATATCTTTTTGATTGTTATCTTTTTCAGTTGAATGGTGATGTTCTTCTTCCTCAATTTCTTCGTAACCGGTCATCATGGCTTTAATATTTGAAGTCGGGGTTGTACCGGTAGTTGTCATATAAACATGCACTACCAGGAAAATCATCAGCAGAATAGCTCCAAGCATATGCCAGAAAGCTATAGATGCCAGCGGGTAATCTTCAATCACGATCAGGTCGTTTTGATCGATTGTTTTGTAAAGCATATACAAAATACCCGAAATAATGGTGATAGGAACGAGTACTACTTTAAATCCGAAGTAAGTCATACGTTGCAGCGGATTCAGCTTGGTGAGGTGCGTTTTTTCAGTCGGATGAGGTTCGCCTTTAAACATGCCGGATAAATAGTACATAATCTGCGCTTTCAGCTGTTTGGTTGTAGGGACATATTGCCTCCATTCGCCGGTTGTAACATGCCAGAAAATGGCAAAAATGATCAACCCGATCAGCAGCCAGGATGCGGTGCGGTGAAATTCGGCTGCCTTTTCGAAACCAAAAATATGGTACGAACCATGCACTTCAAAGCCGGTTAAAGCCAGGAACATGATCAGCGAAGCCTGCGACCAGTGCCAGAAGCGTTCAAACCCTTTGTAAATATATACTTTCTGCATTTTTTAGCTATTTAGAATTTGGATTGAACCAATTACGATTTACAATTTACGATTTACGAATTTCGAATTTCGATTGGCGATTTATTTTCAGCGAGTTATGTGTCAATCGTAAGTCGTAAATCGTAAATCGCAAATAAAAAATTTAACATTATGGTCAGACACTATTTAATGAATTCTTTAATTTTTAATTCTTTACTCCTATTCCAACGGCTTATCCTCATCGTAACTGATGATTTGTTTTTCGTACCTGTCCTTGCGGATAGTAATGACAATGCGGATAATACCATGACTAATTACCCCAAGTAAAGTGAGAATAAATGCCCAGTAACCAATGGTATCCAGAGCCATATGCCTGTCGCGGCCGGGAAGGTAGAACCCTGCAAGTTTATCGAGGCGTCCGTTTACACGGGTGTGACATTCGGCACAGCCAACAGATTTCTCTTTAGGTGAAACCATGTGATTGACAGGCCAGTACATTTCGGTCTCAACAAAACCATATTTCCCGCTGAAGGGCAAACCTGATCGGGCCATTCCGGCTTCGGAGGCTTCTTCCCAATTAAAATCTTTCCAGAAAGCACTGTCACCTTCATTTTCGCTGTACAACCGTGGCTGAATTAACCTGTTATATACTTTATCGAAAATCTGGTCGCCTACATGTATTTTTACAGGAATGATCTTGCTTGCCTTGTCTTTGTATGAGCCGTTAAGTTTGTTCATTTGAACAGGGATTGATTTGATTGTATCGCCCAGGAGATAAAGTTCGGCAGTTCCGTTAAACCATACATAATCAGGTTTTACATTCCTGGCCCATTCAAATGAGCCTTTGATTGACATATACCGGTGGTTGCCTAAAGAATCTTCTTCTTCATACGGTTTCCCATCTTTTAGCTTACCGGCATCCGACCATTTCCACGACATTTTGGTAGAATTTACTTTGGCATATTCCGGAATATGGCAGGCCTGGCAAGAGACCTTATTACTATGCCTGTTGATTACATCACTTAAATGTGGCGTGCTGGTATGGCATTGTTCGCAGGTGGCGCGGTTGTTATTATCAGGCGAAACCGAGTACAATTTGCCTTTAATCTGATGGTTTTCGGCGGTGTGGCAGGCTACACATTCCATATTCATTCCGTTGGCAGCCATATGTACATCCACTTCCCGGCTGCAGGAGAGTTGGGCACTTTCGAGGTCGCCGTGTTTTACATTGTTACCGCCACCACTAAAAAAGTGACACGAGCCGCAATTGCTTTTCAGAGGAGAACCTACATGCTGGGCAACTTCCTCCAGGTTTACATTCCTGTCGGGATAACCGGCCATGGAAGCACCTTTCAGGTATGCTTCGCTGTTATCGTGGCAAACCATACAATCGACGTTACGGGCATTTTCAAAATCAAAATGACTGTTGCTCATACCAAAACCGATGTGGCATTTGGCGCAGGTTTGCTCGTTGGAACTGGTTCCGAGGCAAAAATTGTTCATTACGTTTTTCTTGCCTGCCGAAGATATTCCGCGACCTTCAACATAAGCTACGCGCTCCCAGTTCCAGTGTGACGAAGCCATAATTTCCTTATGTATTTCGGTGTGGCAGCTGAGACATGCTTCAGTAACTTCCTGGGGTGTTTCAAACACTTTGTCCAGTGCCGGAAGCTTCATATGATCAACCGAAGGAATCTTTTTAATAGCGTACTCGTGCCTGAGTTCTTCTATTTTAAGATTATAGTTGTCCTCTTTATGAAAAACGTTTACCAATATCAGTATGGCAACTACTGCAATCAGTACGAGAAATATGTTTCTGTACATAGTATTTCGTGGATTTTCTGTGTTCTTATTTTGAACCATGGTTCATTTCATTCAAATCGGATGCAAATATAGTAATACTTACATATGGAGGTTGAAAAATATTTTCAAAACATATCTTACGATTGAATCTCGAGCTATAAACTATCTGTTTACCAGTTTTTTAAGCAGGCTATAAACACAAGATCAGAATAACAATTTATACTTATTACAAATAATATTTTTTTACAAAAGAGAAGGAATCCGGATTTTTAAAATGGGGTGGGAAAGATTTTAGAAGTTGGAATTGGAAGGCAGTACATTTTCTTAAAAAATAAAATGAATTTCGAGTAAAATCCAGAAAACAAGTTCTAATAAAATGTACCCACCCCAGCCCTCCCTGGAAAACAGGGAGGGGGCCAGATCGTGCAAACACCATAATAATACTGATCTGTGGACAGGAATTCCCTTCCCTTATAAAATAGAAATACAAAAATCCCTGCCTGGTGATGAAACACAATTTGTTCCACAGCAGGCAGGGATATTAATTCCGGAATACCAGGATCAGTTTTATTTGATAAGTTTGGCAAGAACTTCTTCCTTGCTTAGTTTTTTGGTGCAGAAGAACCAATCGTAACAATGCATTTCGGATTTGCTTTCCATACGTTCCTTTGCAACGCCGCATGAACCTGCTGTGGGAACAAT
>JAIFMH010000018.1 GCA_020048595.1 Bacteroidota bacterium
GAATAAATTGCCAGGATACTAATCAACAAAAGAGGGAATATCTTCTTCATAACGTTTCTTTTAACACCGATCATTTTTAAATGCCAAACAGACTCTGGTAGGAACCAATAACTTTCTGATCCAGCCAATCGTAAAATAAGCCCAGTTCTTTAGTATCCAGATTTTTCGGACGCCAGGATTCCATTTTAGCTTTGGTCTGTTTGATGATTTCCTTATCCACAGGTTCAATAAGTTGCCGAACGCCGGTTTTTTCTGCGTTGGCCACTTTGGTGAGATTGATATAGTATTTCCCTGAACCTCTCCGGATAGGAACCATTACTTTTTTGAGCAACAACGCCTTATCGCATACCGGGGCATTTTCACCTGCAGCTGCCGTAACCACTTTGGGCAGCGTTCCGTTCTTATCAAGTAATACCGGAACAACAATTGACGAGAGCGGAAATCCAACCCTTGACCACATAATTGTATATTCAGGATTCTCTTTCGGAATAACGCCCTGGATTACTACGGAAGAAACACTGCTGTAACGGTTTATGCAATCCTGGTTGTACATAAAATGCGATTGCTGACTGCTTTGTGTCAAAGCTTCTGACACACTTTCGCCGGTTAGTGAGTTTTCAAGCGAAGTCATCATGGTATTAATGATATAGTCAACACTCAGATTCTGCTGTGCAGAGGCCTGGTAGAATAATTGCTCAGCGGTTTCGTAACGGATATAGCCGGCTCCCTTAGATGGCTCACCGGCAAAGCTGTAATTGGTGTGTATTATATAACCATGAGGGGCGAGAAGCTTATCGTTGACATCCAATTTAGTGTAATTAAAATTATCTGTTTCAAAATATGCAGCGCCGCCAAAAGCATCAATCACGCCAAAATTAGCTTCAACACCCATTGGTTTGGGGTATGTACGGATAAAGGCTTCAAATTCATCAACAGTGGCGCACGAAAGAAGTGCTTTTTTCATAAAAGAGCCTTCCTGTTCCGAGAAGCTGGTAGTATCATCCCCTTTAAGGTTATAGGAAGCTGAATTCATAATAGCAAATCCGGCATTATTGAATCCAATCCAGATATTTTCAGGCTCGCTGTCGTCGGAATCAATTAATGCAATGGCATGGTATTTTTCTCCTTTCAGATGAACGATTTTGTTGTTAAAAGCATCACTGTCGCGTTGTTTCCAGAGTAAGGGTCTACCGTCGTTGGTGAATTTCCCGGATATAATTACGGTTGTGCATGCAAATCCGGCATTTACAGCGTAAAGTATAAGGATTATGAAGGTTAGTATATGTTTCATGTTTCTGCAGTTTTAGACTATTTATTGATAGAATGGATTTTGTACCAGTAATGAATTGATTTCCATTTCCTGCTGGGGAATCGGCAAAATGAGGTTTCCTGCATCGTAGGACAGGTCGCCAATGTTCATTTGCCAGCGTTTCAGGTCATGAAGCCTGAAGCCTTCCCAGCATAGCTCCCGGTAGCGCTCAGTCCTGATCTGATCGAGTGTAACCGGTTCTTCATACAATGAGGCTCCCGCCCTGTACCGTAACAGATTTATGTCGATAGTGGGACTATTTGTTCCTGCAATCTGGCCACCAGCCTGTAAAATCATGAAATTCGACTCTGCTCTTATGAGAATTATTTCAGCCAGCCTGATCATAGGAATAGCTGCATAATAATTGGCATATTTAAACGTATTGATACCTCCGCTCCTTATGGTTCCAACACCAATATAATACATGCTGTCGATGTTTTCCCATGTATAGCTCGGCTGAGTGTTCAGCTTGATCTGACCACGGAGGTCGCCGGGTTCGAAAATATCAAAAAAGGATGGTCCCATCTGGTAATCGCCCCTGCCCATTCCATTGAGACTGGCATAGCGTTCGGTAAGCCAGATGGTATTACTGGTAAGGTTATTCTGGAGGTCAAAAATATCTTCTACGGAGTTTGAAGCGTTATTAAAACACTGTTTGGGAGAAGCCACCAGGTGGTATTTACCTGATTCTATTACACTATTCGCTTCGGCAGCAGCTTCTGCATATTTGCCCTGCTGCAGATAAACTCTCGCCAGCAATGAGCCTGCTGCATATTTATCCACCCAGAATCCATTGCTCTCAGGCAAAAGGCTTTTGGCCAGAAGCAGATCAGCGATTACCTGTACATAACATTCTTCCACCGTATTCCGGGCAACCGGAATTGCCTGGCTGGCTTGTGTGGTTGGTGTTAATACCAGCGGAACTCCAGGCTGCCTGTTTTCCTGCCCGCTTACGTAGGGCAGGCCCCAGAGACGGGTCATTTCAAAGTAGGTCCATGCGCGCAGAAACAACGCTTCGCCCTTTACCTGGTTGCGATCCTGTTCTTCAATTACATCAATTACTCCCAAAACATTGTTTACCGTATTGATCAGGTGATAGGAATCAATCCACGAACTGGCGATGTATGAATTATTAACTGTAATTGTTTTCGTTATAATTTCAAGCGGTTCACGGTTCGAACCTACATGCTGAAGATCGCCGGTAGAAGCCAGCAATTCGGAATACTCATTAAACTGGCTTCCCATAGTCCAGCGCGAACGGGCATAAACATAAGCGCCTACCAGTGTAGCTTTGATATTTTCGGGAGTTGAGAGTGCAATGTCGGCATTCATCGACTGTTGCGGCTCAATATCCAGGTTTTTGTCGCAGGAAGAGATGAACAGCGTTGCAAAAATTGTGAGTATTAGTATAGATAAGGATTTCATAAAGCTTAATTTTTAGGTGTTGTTGATTGAAATGAACAGTTAGAAATTCACTTCTATTCCACAAATAAGTGAGCGCATCTGGGGCGCGGTAAAGAAGTCAACGCCCATCGACACATTATTTGCCTGGGTGGATGCTCCGGCACTGAGGCTGTTCACTTCCGGATCAAAACCCGGATATTTGGTAAATGTCAGCAGGTTTTGCCCTGAAACATAGATACGCACTTTATCGAAATTTATCTTCTGGGTGACACGTGCCGGCAGGTTGTAACCAAATGCTACATTCCGGACCCGCAGGAAAGAGCCATCTTCCAGATAACGAGTAGAGTGCTGCGAACCGTTCCTTGAATCGAACCGGGCCTGGGGCACATCAGTGATATCGCCTGGTTTCTGCCATCGATTCAACTGTGATGTTGACTGGTTGTCCCACGATTCGGCATTAGCCGAAAGATAGCGGTCAGCGCTCATATAGATTTTATTCCCGTAAACAAAACTCATTAAAATATTCAGGTCGAACTGGTAGTATGTGAAAATATTGGTCAGGCCGCCGATAAAATCCGGGTTCGGAGAGCCTGCAACCACTGTTTTTGCCTCATTGTAATTATTGGTTGTAAGTCCACTGCCATCATTCTTATAAAATAGTGCATCACCTGTCATAGGATGAACTCCGGCATATTCAGCCATCTTAAAAACACCAATCTCCTCCCCTTCAATCACATAGTTTACTCCATAAGCAATCTCAGGACCATCAATACTCAAAACTTTATTTTTATTGAACGCTATATTAAATTCTGTTGTCCATTTAAGAGCACGTGTTGTATTATGCGATTTCAGTGAAAACTCAATGCCCCTGTTTTCGAGACTTCCAACGTTCATAATTACTTCTGTATAACCGCTTGTTGCCGGCAGTGAGCGATACAGCAACATATCGGTAGTCTTTTTATGATACAAATCAACCTGCCCGCTTATACGGTCTTTAAACAAACCAAAGTCGAGACCCAGATCCAGCTGTGTGGTTTCTTCCCAGCTAAGTCCCGGATTTTGCAGTTGCGAAGGTGTAAGGCCGGTTACTCCTACATAATTAACTCCGTCATACAATCCCAGTGCAGCATAGTTTCCAATCTCTGAGTTGCCTGTTTTCCCGATGCTAAACCTGAGCTTCATAAAGCTGATGGATTTGGATGTTTTCAGGAATTGTTCCTCCGACATAATCCAGCCCATGGAAGCAGCAGGAAAGAAACCATAGCGGTTGTCGTTTCCGAAACGGGAAGCACCATCCAGCCTGCCACTTAGTGAAAGCAGGTATTTTTCGTTGAGTTTGTAGTTGGCGCGTGTAAAATAACTCAGGTAACTGTTTCCATAGCCCCAGCCTGTATAATCGGTAATTTCGGCTGCACTCGACATATTTTTGAAATCATCGGAAATAAAACCGCGTCCCTCCATCGAAGTGCCGCTGGAACTGGAATTCTGGAACGACATGCCGGCAACCACATTCAGTGTATGGACATCTTTCCATGTTTTATCAAAGGAGAAGTAATTATTGGTATTGTAATTATAAACACTTACTTCGCGATTGATACTTAAGCCACCGGGCTTGCCCCAGTTGGTGTAACGTCCGTAATAATTTTTTTCATGCTGGGTAAGAATATCAGTACCAAATTCAGAGCGGAAGGAAACCCAGTCTGTAAATTTAATTTGTCCGTATAAATTTACAAAAGCCCTGAAAACCTGTGTTTTGTTTTGTGCGTCCCTATAGTCGATAAGGCTGTTATAGTACACTGTTTTCGTATTGTATTCGCCGGTTGCCGGATCAATAACTGACTGTGCCGAAGGAATTGCCACCATTTGTATTGGATTGGCAAAAGCGTTGTCTTCCACAATCCGGTCGAGTGTGGTTTGTACCAGGTTCATATTTATACCAAAAGATATGTGCTTCGAAGCTTCCTGATCGAGGTTAAGCCTGCCGCTTATTTTCTGAATGTTATTACCGATAAGTATCCCATCCTGGTTGTCGTAAGTAATTCCTGTGTAGAAGCGGGTTTTCTCGGTACCACCGGTAGCTGAAAGATTTATCTTCTGGAGTAATCCTTTCTGAAAGGCTTCGTTCTGCCAATCTGTATCTGTTCCATCGCGCCATCCGGGAATATACACATCTTTAAGCTCATCCGGAGTTTTCCAGCCCCATATCAGGCCATTATCATCCACGGAATTATTCAGCGATTCATCCATCAGTTCAAGGTATTCGGCCCTGTTGCACCAGTCGCGCAAATGACTTGGCTGATTTACCCCAAATACATAATTGAGCGCATAATTCGTTTTCCCGCTTTTCCCTTTCTTCGTTGTGATAAGTACTACTCCGTTTGAAGCCCTTGAGCCGTAAATTGCTGCGGCAGAAGCATCTTTCAATACCTGTATGGATTCAATATCATTGAAGTTAATATCTGTAAGCGGATTTGTAGGCTGGTTACTCAAATCGCCCTGGTTTTCGGTTGTGATGGGTACGCCATCAACCACATACAAGGGTTGATTGCTTGCTGATACGGACGAAGAGCCACGAATACGCATCATAATTGCTTCTCCCAGTTTGCCGCTGCTCTGCTGAACCTGCACCCCTGCTGTCTGCCCCTGAAGCACAGTTTCAAATCCCGGAGCAGTAAAACTTTTAAGTTCACTAACATCAACTTT
>JAIFMH010000087.1 GCA_020048595.1 Bacteroidota bacterium
AGTACATAAAATAAGGTTTGTCGGGTGTCAAAGCCTTTTGATATTTCATCCAGGCTACAGCTTGATTGGTCATATCATTCATGAAATGGTAGTTGGGGTCTTCGGGCAATTCAACCACATGTGTGCCATCATAGACAAAAGGCGCCCACTGGTTGGTTTCTCCTCCGAAAAATCCATAAAACTTATCAAATCCCTGGCGATGTGGCCAGCGGTCCATGGGTCCGGAAACGCTGGTCTCCCAGGTTGCAGTTTCGTGCCACTTACCAAAGGCGCCGGTGCTGTAGCCGTTAAGGCGAAGTATTTCTGCAACAGGAGTAACATTTTGAGGAATTTCGCCGGTGTTGCCGGGGAAACCTGTAGCCATTTCCGTTATAAATCCCATGTTATTCACCTGGTGGTTACGCCCGCTTTTTATAGCTGCTCGTGTTGGAGAACAAACTGCTGTGGTGTGGAAATTGTTGTAATAAATACCCTCACTTGCAATACGGTCGAACGTTGGAGTGCTAACCGGGCCTCCAAAGTTACTTGTTCCGGCAAAGCCGAGGTCATCGAGAAGTACCAGTATCACGTTGGGCGCTCCTTCCGGGGCTTTTACCTCGAAACGATCCGGCATTTTTGCATTACGGACATCCAGCTCAGTAAAAGTTGGATTAAGTGGTGCTTTAACAGGAAGCGAAGTACGGTCGAGCCCGTCGGTACCAACTTGCTGTTTTGCCTGCTGCTTGCATGAAAGGTTTACCATGCTGAATGGTAAAGCAAATATGCACAGAATCAGTAAATTTTTAAAAGCGGTTTGTCTCATTGATTAATTAATTTTAAGTTAGTAATCCAGAATGTTGAATTAGTGAAAAGCCCCTGATCTATCCTTGTCTCCTTGTATGCAAAGATAAATCTGGAATAAGCAAAATGAAATAGTTATCAATAGGTATATTCTTTTGTATGTAAACCACACCACCTGGCGTGGTCAATAAAGCGTTTCCGTCAGAAGTGCCAGGTTCCAGGTTCAATACCAAAGCACCAGATTTCGGGAGCAAAGAATAAACAGAGCAAATTAATCACATACTTCATATAATTTACTCAGCCGATTGCGCAACTTTGATCCTTCCGTTCCTTGCTGCTGCAGCCAATGCCTGGTAATCTTTTTCAGTCTGATCGGCATAGGCAAAGGCAAAGTTAACCATGGCCTGGTCCAGTTCATCGCTATTGCCGGCATAGCCTGCAATCATAGCCGCATCACCCGATTTGGCATGAGCCAGCGCCAATGCCCAGCCACACAAGGAACTATATTGGGGCAGGTTTTCAATTTTCACTTTATTGGGATCAAACTCAATACCACCCTTCATATCCCGTAACTGTCGCACGTAAAATTCCAAACCACCATACTTAAACCAACCCAGAAAAATATCGGGCGCAGCCTGCAACAACCGCTGGCCAATAACCACCCGTTGACCCTGGTGCGAATAAATTGATTTGGTAACATAAGGTTCAAGAACTGATGGCTGAGCTTCTTTTATCTGGAGAAACAACGGGTCATTTGTATGATTCCCGGTAAGGAAAACAACCCAGCATCGTGTTCCCACGCTACCAACTCCAACAACCTTTCGTACAACATCTGTAATGCGATAGTTTTTGAGTAGGGCTTTACGTTCATCTGCTAATGAAAGAAAATAGGATTCGAGAAATATTTCCATAGCAGCATCGACAGGTGTGCCATCTTTCAGGTGTGTTTCCCTTACAATAAAGGGGGCATTTTCGTGAAGGCGGTATTTGGCATCCACCAGGTCGGTAAGTTTACCAAGCACCTGCATATGTGTCCGCTGACGGGCTTTGCTCATTATTTTTAAGGCGCCTTTTTGTGCCGTTCCGGTTAATGTTTTTAAAATGTCGGCTTCTTTAATGGTAGCATACCACAACTCGAGGTATCCCATCCCTGCATATTCGTGCATTCGTTTCCGATATGAACTTACTGCTGCCAGCACGCCTTCTTTACATAAACGTTTATTGGCACCCAGGAATCTTCCGGAAGCCACAATACTTGCCACAAGTCGTTTCATATCCCATTCCCAGGGCCCCGGCAAGGTTTCGTCAAAATCATTGATGCCAAAAACCAGGTTTCGTTCAGCCGAAGCAAATACACCAAAGTTAGCCACATGCATATCGCCACAAGCCTGTACCTTAATTCCTGTAGGCTTAGGACCTGATGCAAGGTCGGCAGCCATTATTGCAGCTCCTCCGCGAAGAAATGCAAAAGGCGAAGTGAGCATTCGAGCATAGCGTATTGGAACAAGTTCCTCCAGGCGTGTTTTCCCTTGTGCTTCCAGAATAGAAACCGGATCGGCACGTTTTGGCGAAGGATTATATTCTCCTTGTTTGATGCGCGGGAATTTTACACGTAATGCCTTCCCGGCTGCCATGCGTTCTTCAATCGTTTTGGGTTTCGATTGAAAATGGGTTATAATTTTTTCTTCCATTGTTTTAGCGAATTTTGTTATTAAACATATTCAGACTAAAGTGCATGGTGCATAGTGCTTTGTAATTCAATTATTGACTATGCGTAAATTCGAGGATTATTATATTAATGTACTCTTAACCTGTTTTTTATTTCAATGTTATTTTGTCCCGACATTTGACTGCATCACCTGCAACTGTTGCTGCAAGGTGAACACAGGTTTCTGATTGATTGGTGCCAGCCCGGTTTCGGGCCGGTCAAGTGCTAAAATCAAAAACATGACTATGGCAAAAATAATTCCCAGTATAAGATTGATCCTGAAACTTCCTTTTCCCGAAATCCCGAACTGATAGCCAAGCGCAAGCATCGAAAAGAAAGTTATGATAAACAAAGCCCAAAGTATTACAACAGGGATACGAAACTCAAGGGTCATGGTCACTCGCTGATTATAATTCTCAACCAAATCATTTACTGATGAAATGAAGAGTGAGTAATTTTCGGAACTCCGGTCCAGTTCGCCCAGTTTTTCGCAATACTTCCATAAGGTATCCTGAATCTGTTGTGAACGGGACATCATAATGCCAAGTTTCGAAAGATCACTGGCAAGCTGAACACGATGATCAACATATTCAACCAATAGATTTCTTGTTTCATTGCGCATGGGTTCCGGTATTAAACCTGCCCGCAGGTATGTTGTCCGGATGTTTGTAACCTCGTCAACTAATAATTCTTTGCGTGTATCGTAACGATTGGCCACAATCTGAAAAGTGAATGCCAGCATAAAAGCCAAAAGTCCAAATGTAGAACCAACTACAGTGCCAACAGGGGTATGCTGCATGTCTTCCGATTTCTTGCTGCGGTAAATTCCATAACGCTGACCGAGAAAAATGGGTATAAGCACAACCAGTAGCGGAATCAGAAACATTCCGGTAATTTCAAGAAAGAACCTGATGTTCATTGTTTTCGGGGTTATTTATTCTTTTTGTTAATACAGCATTAATCTTCTATTTATTTCAAGATCCAAATTCCGAGACCCATGCAAGAGGGACGTTAAAAGTTTTAAAGGGTACGAAAATCATGGGCTTGGGATTTTGGGCCTGGCATTTGAGATTTATTTTAAGCTTGTTACAGTTTAACGCATTTGTACTAATCATTTCACTTCTTCAATTTCACCAGGTCTCCACGATTTATCAAACCAGGCTTCAGTAGAGTAGTAAAGCCGGAGTATCATATTCCAGCCTTTACCCGGAATTGTTTTCACCCAGTTGTTTTCATTGCCAGCCGGAGCCTGTGGGCCAAACCATGCATCCACTGAACCGTCCTGGTTAACCACAAGTTTCTTACAGCTGCTAAAAACTGACGGCCATGGCTGATCGGTACTGATTATCATGCGCGTATGGTTGTCATATACAATTACCGACCAAAACTTGCTTGCAGATATATCAGGTGGCAGGTGCAATGTGTAGTACCTGCTTCCGGCTAAGGGTTTGCCGTTGGCATCGAATGTAGCGATATATTGTAATTCCTCTTCCATAAACCTTGATCTGATGACAAGTGGTTTATCCGTATTATAAATAATGAGTGCTTCCTCTATTTATAACAATATAAAATTACATCCATTTGTCAGCTCTGACAATAGTTATCAATGAGTATTTTAATACCTTTGACTGCTACTAAAGGTAATTCTTCCTATTTCACGTGATGATGACTGATCCCAGAAGTTACAATTTGTTTCACAAGTTTATAGAAACCTATGCCCCGTCCGGGTTCCACGGGATTGTTCGGGATGATACACTGGTAGAGGAACTTGAGAACTATACCAGGGAAAATAATCAGTTTTTCTTTGTTGGAGACCTGCTCCAGATGAAGATCAATTATACCAGTAAGAGAAGTAGTGAAATGATCGGTATTATGCCGGATGACTTCACTCCCTATCATTTAAGGGAAGCTATTCATCCCGATGATGCTATAAGACATGGTAATGGCACTGCCCAATTGTTCAGGATGGCAACCGATCTTTTTATTCAAAGGAAAGGGACGCAACTGTTATCAACCGATTTAAGGTTTCGAAATCCTTTTGGATTGTATCCGGATTTACTTGTTCAGTGCTATTTATTCAATATTGAATCCCAAATAAACACAGTTTATATTCTGCAAATACACACTGGTATTGAGCATGTTAAAAAGAGCAAGGCTCATTTTCATTATTACGTAGGAGACGATCTTTCCAATTTCAGATTTCCGGATGAGGAATTATTAAGGATAGGCAATCCATTATCGGATCGTGAATTTGAGATTGTGAAGCTTATAGCAACCGGCCTGAGCAGTGAACAAATAGCTGAGAAGATATTCCTGAGCTTCCATACAATCAGCACACATCGCTCAAATATATTGAACAAGACAGGCTTTAATACTATCGCCGGGCTTATTATTGACTTCCAGAAGCAGGGGATTCTTTAGACGTTTGTTTTCAGAAGAAGTAATTGCTGAATCAAAACAGTAATTTGACACAACTACCTGTTCCTGGTATTGGTGACAATTCTTTAGGACATTTCCATCTACGACTTTTTACTTTTTGGCAAACCCCCGCCCCAACGGTATTGCCAGAAAACGCCAACAACAGTAAAATCAGTGCCTGTGCGGGTAGAAACGCCTGTGCTGAATGTAAATTTCAGTGAGTGGTGAAGATTTAACGGAAGGGCAAATGTTAGCCCTAAGCGGGAGTTTTTCTGCAGATCATCACCCTCAACACCATCCAGGGTAGTGTGCCCGCCCCAGTAATACGTTCCATCCACCGCTGCCCAGATGCCAGGCGTGAAATTGTAATTCACATGTCCCTGCAGGGATCCGATTGGAGCCTGCGAACGGGTTTTACCCCCATAAAAATCATGGTTGGTGGTGTAAAATGCAGCGCCACCTGTTAGTTCCAGCATAAGGTGTCCA
>JAIFMH010000226.1 GCA_020048595.1 Bacteroidota bacterium
TATCCCATCCTTACTTTTCCAATGGGCAAGCCTGGTTTTGCACCATACCGGCTCGCCATACATTTCGGTAGTAAAAATATGGTAAACACCATCTTGTTTGAGTACCCGACCACCTTCAAACCCAAAGATATTGCCTTCAGTTCCGGGATCATTCATCGTAATAAGCGGGTGGTCAATTACCTCAACTACATTAAATAAAGTGTCGCCCGTAAATTCTGTGGCCACAAATGAACTGGATTTCTTTGGTGAAAGAACTCTGTATTCGCAAACAGAAAGCACAAAACTTATTAAAAAAGCTATAACTACAATTTTCATATTACCTAATATAAGAAAATTCAGTTTGTTAATAAAATACCATATACATAGTCTGAATATTATTTGACCACTATCTCTATTGGTACTATAGTCAAACGATAAAACAAATCATTATTCCAGTCGCCGGCAGTAAAAACTTTGAATTTTTTCCCATCTGAACTTATAAGTGACGGACAAATTTGAGGAGAATAATAGCCCTGTGGTTCAAATTCATAAGAATCAAATCGTTTCCATGGCCCCCAGGGTCTGTCTGATTCGTAAAAATCCCAGATTGTTTTCTGGCTGGCATTTGGAAGCTTTCCTCCACCGGCTGGATAGTACCAACCAATATACAAATATTTTTTTAAGGATGGATTATATACAATACCTGTCATTCCAAGCTTGTCAGGATTATCAATAATTAATCTGGCTTTATTAATATCACTCGACCAGCTTTCGTCTTTCATTCCATCGTCACCCAAATAAAACTGCCAGTCATTTGCATCTAATTCTGCTATTTTGCTTCTAAGAACCCTTCCTAAAATCAAGTTGTCGCCATTATCCCAAAATCCGTTATTCGATACAGCATAAACATATTTATCGGCATTGTCAATTTTTGAAGAACCATCTGTTCCGTATTGTACAAAATAAGGAGTAGAAAATCTGCTTCCCGGAAACATTGGCTTATCATAGTTGTCTTTTTCGCTTCTGAACCAGGTTTTACCTAAATCGTATGACTTAATTATGCTGGCATTCACTGCAGGTTGCCGCTTCATAGGATCGCCGGATTTATCTCCATACTTATGTCGTGCAACTACCCAATAAATTACACCATCTACAAAATAACATCCACTGGTTTTCCAATTACATGTATCAGGCCCTTCAAAACCCTGAGTACCATAATCATCCATTTGATTTATTGTAATACCATTAATTACTGATGATTCATTCTTTTTAACAATTACCTTGTTAAAAGCAATATTGCTATTGAAAGTTTGAAAGAAGGTGTAAAAGCCCTTTGTATCATTTGATGGTGAATAAATTGTGTCTCCTTTTGTAAAAGCTGCAACCCATGTATCACCCTGATTATTTGAAACTGGCTCGGGCTTGCCAACCTTTATCTTAAATTTCGATTGACAAAATAAATTACCCGAAATAATTAAAACTAAACATGCAATAATGATCTTTTTCATTTCTATCTTTTTTCAAATTAATATTTCCATTCCAGTTCAATAAATCCCATAGAGCAATAATTGTCGGTTTTTGCTCCTGAAAAAATGATGTCGTAGTCAGGTTTTTGTTCGAAGCCGGTATAAAACAAGGTGTATTTACCATTACCCTCGTCAACCAGTCCAAGCGGCGTTCGCACATCGGCACACCATGCATTTTTTGATGTGTCAATAGGAGTTGCATTTCCGGCAGGCCAGTTAATTCCATCTTCGGAGTAACACCATCCAAAAGCCCCGTCAACCACTACCTGATCGTAAACCATCAGCCAGCCTTTTTTGAAAGCCGGAGTAACAATGGGGTTTTCGATACCTTTCTTTTCGATTTTTGACGGATTGGAATCACTTCGTATCCATTTTCCTTCGAGCGATGGCGCAGATGCCTGTCCCACAAGCCAATACAAAATAGGTTTTATTTCGGTTTTGGCACTTCCGTAGAATGCATACCAGGTTTTTCCAGCTTTATACGGAAAAAACGAATCCGTTCCCTGAAGTCCTTCCCAAGCCTGAGACTCTGAGCCTGGTTCCATAACGATTCCTTTGTCGACATACGGACCATTTATTCCATCCTTGCCTTTTACTTCCGAAACCGATCGCCAGATCCGTCCTTCGTGGTTCCAAAGGAATTTTTCGGGAGTATTGGCTTTTGCTTTGTAGGCTACATAAAAAAGGTTCCATTCATTATTATCCGCATCCCAAACCGGAAGTGGCGACCATAAAGCAGCGCGTGGATCTAGTCCTTCGAATTCACCACTCGATTCGCGAATGGTCGAAACCCGCTTCCAGGTTAATTTATCAGTGCTTATCCAATGTCCAAATCGCATCTTCACCCACATTGGAGGTTGATACATTTCACTGGTAAACAAGTGATAGGTTCCATTAACCTTAACTACGCGGCCTCCTTCGAAGCCAAAAACGATGTCCCTGGCATCGGGATTATTAGCATTTAAAACTGTTTTCGGATGAGAATAGGTTACATGCAATTGTTTCCCAATTGGCTTATTAGTCTGACCATATGATCCGATTATGATTGAGACAACTAAAACGAAAGAAATTACAAGCCTTTTCATATTTAATATATAATTATTGGTTATTTTCTGCTCCACTTTTCTACTTCCCTCATAATCACCATTTCCTCTGTTTTCTGATCGGGAATCATTTTTGTAATCTATGAGTAGAACCTGCATAACTTGAGAAAATTTTTATCTGAATTGTAAAGTAATTGTTACTTGGTCAAGTTTGCCAGGACTTGCCAGAAGTTTTACTTTCCCGTCCAAACTGTAAATCCAGTTGGTTATCGGTGTTTTATTGAGCAACACCAGGTTTGGTTTTTTTGAAGTTGCAATCTCAAATTCATAGCTCCTGTTTTTGGGCATGCCAATATAAGACCCTTCCTTCGTTATGCTGATCTCAACCTGTTTATCGCCTGCAATGCATGTAAAATGAGTTTTGGCAATAGCATTTTTTTCATAATCAAATGATATTCCATCGTCTTCAAGTAAAGTGTATGAGCTTTGTTTTTCGGGAAATACCCTCACGATAAGAGTATCAACAGGATGCTCGTCAACATATTGCATCGGCTTCTGATAAGGAATAATTGCACCTGCTTTTATAAATAACGGTCCTCCATGTATTTGTTCTTCCGATACAACTTCCTGGTTCCCCTGATATTTTTTGCCTGTCCAATAATCTATCCAATTCCCCTCAGGCAGGTAAGTTCTATTTGTAAAAGCACTTACAAGTAAAAAATCACCAAACATGAATTGACTGGTAGAATTTTCAACTTTGAGGTCATTCGGATACATCAATGGCATGGCCCTTAGTATCGGCATTCCTGACAGGCTCCCGTTAAGAGCTGCAGAATAAATATATGGCATCAAACTGTACCGCAATTGGGCATAAAACTGGAATTCCTTCTTTTGTTTCGGACTTAAAAGCCAGGGATGAAGTATACCATACCAACTGTTCACCTGTACCCATGGAAGAAAGAACCCAAAATGCAATCCTTGCTCAATTGGTTCATTTCTTTCAAGAAACAAAACATCGCATGAAGTATTCATAACCCCTGAAATACCAAGGTTTAGCTGGTCAAACAGAGCCAGGTGTCCGCCTCCATTATCGCCGCAGGTTGATGCAGCCCAATGCTGTATTCCGGAATAGCCGCCACAATAATGGTGAAAGGAGCGCAATCCGGTACTATCCCTCATTAGGCGGTATAACTGTTTCGGAAGCAATACCTGGTTAACAGGGTGCATCTCTTTATCGTTTAATCCATTGAAGTATTTACGTGCAGGATGTTCATCCATTGTCGTTCCGGGATCGAGCTTGAAGCCTTGCACGCCCTGGTTCACAAATTTCATTAAATGGGGGAACCAATGATCCAGGCCCGATTGAGCCTTGCCCTGCTTTGCCGCCAGGTAATCTTCTTCTTCAATTGTCAGGTCCTCGTTATTGTTCAACCAGAGAGCCACTTTAAAACCCATGTTGTTCATTCGATTGATAAACAAATCCGATTTAATATCCCTTTTTGCCGGACTTGATTCCCAGAAATAACTACCTGCATTGAAGAACCGGGTTGAATTCCAATCTTTTTGGGTTGACGAGTCGTAGTTTTTTTCCATCCATTGATATTCGAGCCAATATATATCGCAAGGGATTTTTTCCTCCCTGAAATGGTATGCATTTTCCAGGACATTTAATTCATTTTCCATCCAGAAACTACCAAAAGCAAAGCCATACGCCCACTTCGGTAAAAGATATGGCTTTTGGGTTATGGTGGTATATTGGTCAAGTATTTCGGGCATCGATCCTGCCATCAGGTAAAAATCCAGGGTTTCGTCGCTGCAATAAACCATCATCCTATCCGACTGATACCTGCCAATGTCAAAGTAATTGATGCGCGAGGTATTAAAAAATACTCCCCAACCGTTAGTACTCATTGTAAAAGGAAAAGGGGACTCAGAATGTTGATACTGTGGCCAAACCCTTATAATCTTTCCTCTGTGTTGAATACCATCACGTATGGCACTGCCTAATCCGTAAAAACGTTCGGTGGGGTTAATTGAAAATTCTGCAATACAGGCCGGGCTCACAGAGTCAGTCAAATCATGCTGTTTTTCCAGTGCAATTTTATTTTTTAAAATTACATTCTGAGCAGTTATGGAAGTTGAATCCGCTCCAATAATAGCTCTTGAAACAATTTCTTTTTCGAATATTTTACTGAGGGATTGCACAAAACCACCAAATTCTGGTTTCCTGTCGGTCAGATTAAGATTAATGTTGTTTACCAGATCTTTTCCACTTTTATCTTTCAGACTCATAGTTCCCATGTTTTTATCTATGGTCAGTATCATAAAGCCTGTATTCAAAGTAACTGTATTTCCATTAACCGAGCATTGAACTTCGACTTTTTGAAAATCATTCTTTACTATTTCATATCGTTCAAGGAGAGATTCATTAAACAAATTATTAGCAGATACCCTTATCCGTATAATCTTATCCGAACAAGGCTGGATCCGCATAAAATAACCATTGTTAAGACGAATATTACTTAAATCATTGTTTGATTTTACATCTTCATTCTGAGCAATACAATTTGAAAAAAAGAAAATCAAAAAAATGCAGGTTATTGACTCTTTCATAATTCAATCCAGTATTGATTTTATTCACCTGAAGATTAATAACGAACCCGGTTCTGAAATATCATTTTTCTCTGCTGCCGATAGTCCGACCAATTTTAAAATCTCACCTGAGATTTTTATTGATTTCTTATCCCTGATAATCAGGTCAGTGATATCAATGGCCTTATCACCGGCCAAATCCTGCATAAACACCTGTTTAAAATTA
>JAIFMH010000266.1 GCA_020048595.1 Bacteroidota bacterium
ATAAGTTGTCAGTTTTCTTCCCGATTTTCATATCGGGATTAATTGTTTAAAAATACTTTGTTTATTTAAATCTAAAACTTCATGGCTTTGGCTTCACAAAAAACTGAACGGTTAAGCTTCGGGACCTCGAAAATCAAATCAGAATATCCTGATTTTCTCGAAGTGCAAATTAAGTCTTTCCAGGACTTTTTCCAACTGGAGACAAATCCTGACAACCGTGTAAATGAAGGCCTTTTTAAGGTTTTTTCGGAAAATTTTCCTATTACCGATGCCAGGAACAATTTTGTTCTCGAGTTTTTAGATTATTTTATAGATCCACCCCGGTATTCAATCGAGGAGTGCATCGAAAGAGGGTTAACCTACAGTGTTCCTCTTAAAGCAAAATTAAAACTCTTCTGTACCGATCCCGAGCACGAAGATTTCGAAACAATTATACAGGACGTTTATCTGGGAATGATCCCCTATATGACGCCCAAAGGCACATTTGTAGTAAATGGTGCCGAACGTGTTGTTGTTTCGCAGTTGCATCGTTCGCCCGGTGTATTTTTCGGTACAAGTTTTCATACCAACGGCCAGCAGTTGTACTCTGCCCGGATTATTCCTTTTAAAGGTTCATGGATGGAGTTCACAACGGACATCAACCATGTGATGTATGCCTACATCGACCGGAAAAAGAAATTACCTGTAACTACTCTTTTACGGGCAATTGGTTTTGAAAGCGATAAAGATATTCTCGAAATCTTTAACCTCGCCGAGGAAATTAAAGTAAGTAAAGCTGGTCTGAAGAAATATGTCGGCCGGAAACTTGCTGCAAGGGTTCTCAGGACCTGGATTGAAGATTTTGGTGATGAGGATACAGGCGAAGTTGTTTCTATCGAACGTACTGATGTTATTATTGACCGCGAAACTGTTATTGACAATAATCATATAGATATGATTGTTGATTCAGGCGCTAAATCAATTCTGCTGCATCGCGACGATATCAACTCCCAGGATTTTTCAATTATCTTCAATACCCTTCAAAAGGATACCGCCAACAGCTCAAAAGAAGCTGTTGAATATATATACCGTCAGTTACGTAATGCCGAACCACCTGATGAGGAAACAGCACGTGGAATTATCGAGAAGCTTTTCTTCTCCGATAAACGCTACGATTTGGGTGATGTAGGACGTTACAGAATAAACAAAAAACTGTCACTTGACATTCCTCTCGAAACTAAGGTTCTCACAAAAGAAGATCTTATTTCGATTATAAAATATCTTATCGGTCTTATCAACTCAAAAACTGAGGTTGATGATATCGATCACCTTAGTAACCGCCGTGTTCGTACAGTTGGAGAACAATTGTACAACCAGTTTGGTGTTGGTCTGGCCCGTATGGCTCGTACTATCAGAGAACGTATGAATGTACGTGACAATGAAGTATTTACACCTATGGATCTGATCAATGCCAAAACATTATCGAGTGTAATAAACTCGTTCTTTGGTACAAACCAGTTGTCCCAGTTCATGGATCAGACAAACCCGCTGAGTGAAATTGCACACAAACGCAGGGTTTCTGCATTAGGACCAGGAGGTCTTTCGCGTGAAAGAGCCGGTTTTGAAGTACGTGACGTTCACTATACTCACTACGGTCGCCTTTGTACGATTGAAACACCTGAAGGCCCGAATATCGGACTTATTTCTTCCTTATGCGTTTTTGCTAAGATCAACAAACTTGGCTTTATTGAAACTCCTTATAAAACAGTTACAAACGGGAAGGTTGACCTTGCTGAAACCATGTATCTGAGTGCTGAGGAAGAAGAAAATAAGATTATTGCCCAGGCAACCACTCCAATGGATGATCTTGGCAATTTTGCTGATGACAAAGTTAAAGTACGTTACCTGGCCGATTATCCTTTGATTGAAAAGGAGAAAGTCGACCTTATTGATATTGCTCCTAATCAGATTGCTTCGATAGCTGCTTCATTGATTCCTTTCCTGGAACATGATGATGCTAACCGTGCTCTTATGGGATCGAACATGATGCGTCAGGCAGTTCCGCTCCTCAATCCCGAAAGACCTATTGTCGGTACTGGTATTGAAGCGCGTGTTGCACAAGATTCGCGTGTACTTATCAATGCCGAAGGCGATGGTATAGTAGAGTATGTTGATTCAGTTCAGATTGTAATCCGTTATGCCAGACTTGAAGAAGAAAGACTTGTAAGTTTTGATGAAGATATCAAAGTTTACAACCTTACCAAATTTGCACGTACCAACCAGAATACCTGTATGAACCTCAGGCCTATCGTCCGCAAAGGCGACAAGGTGAAAAAGGGACAGGTATTATGTGAAGGTTATGCAACTCAGGCGGGAGAACTTGCTTTAGGTCGTAACCTGATGGTGGCTTTCATGCCTTGGAAAGGGTATAACTTTGAAGATGCTATCGTAATTTCCGAACGTGTAGTAAAGGAAGATATTTTTACTTCACTTCACATTGAAGAATTCACACTGGAAGTTCGTGATACCAAACGTGGTGTTGAAGAACTTACAAACGATATTCCTAATGTAAGCCAGGAAGCTACAAAGGACCTGGACGAAAGCGGATTGATTCGTATTGGCGCTGAAGTTAACGAAGGAGATATATTAATCGGTAAGATTACTCCTAAGGGAGAAAGTGATCCGACTCCTGAAGAAAAATTACTCCGCGCTATCTTCGGTGATAAAGCCGGTGATGTGAAAGATGCTTCCCTTAAAGCACCTCCTTCGATGAAGGGCGTTGTTATAAGCAAGAAACTTTTCTCACGTGTAGTAAAGGATAAAAAACTCAAAGCTAAAGAAAAGGATTTTGTTAAGGAACTGGATGAGGAATTCTCAAAAAGCACAACAGATCTGAAACAGAAGCTCGTTGATAAACTTACAGTTCTGGTTAGCGGTAAAACTTCACAAGGGGTTTACAATAACTTTAAGAATGAAATGGTTCCCAAAAAGGTGAAATTCACACAGAAAATGTTAATGGGAATTGATTTTATCAATGTAAATCCTAACAAATGGACAACTGATAAAGATGTTAATGAACTGATCAAACAGCTTATTAATAATTTCATTATTAAGTACAAAGAAATTCTCGGTGTTTACAACCGGAAGAAATTTGTTGCTACAGTTGGTGATGAATTACCAAACGGTATTGTCCAGATGGCAAAAGTTTATGTAGCTAAAAAGCGTAAACTTAAAGTAGGGGATAAAATGGCAGGACGCCACGGAAATAAAGGTATTGTTGCACGTATTGTTCGTGAAGAAGACATGCCTTTCCTCGAAGACGGAACACCTGTTGATATTGTTTTGAACCCACTGGGTGTACCTTCGCGTATGAACCTTGGACAGATTTACGAAACTGTTTTAGGGTGGGCCGGAGCTAAACTCGGAACCCATTTCGCAACACCAATTTTCGACGGCGGATCTATCGATCAGATCAATGACCTTATGGGGAAAGCTGGTTTACCTGAAAATGGTAAAGTCTTCCTTTATGATGGCGGAACCGGTGAAAAGTTTGATCAAACTGCAACTGTCGGTTATATCTATATGCTGAAACTTCACCATATGGTTGACGACAAAATGCACGCTCGTTCAATCGGACCATATTCACTTATTACACAGCAGCCATTAGGAGGTAAAGCTCAGTTTGGCGGACAGCGTTTTGGTGAAATGGAAGTCTGGGCTCTTGAAGCATTTGGTGCTGCCAATATCCTTCAGGAAGTTCTTACAGTTAAATCTGACGACGTTGTTGGAAGAGCAAAAGCATACGAAGCCATTGTAAAAGGCGAAAATATGCCGGTTCCTGGTATCCCTGAATCATTCAATGTACTTGTTCACGAACTCAGAGGTTTAGGCCTAAGCGTAAACTTCGAATAGATATTCAAAGGCCTCGAAGCATCATGTTTTAAAACACATGATGCTTTGTCCGGCTCAGAATGTTTGTAGTGTAACAACAGTAATTTTAATCGTTAATCCTTTCTTGATATATGGCTTTCAGAAAAGAAAATACAGCCGCAAATAAATTTTCCAGAATCAGGATAAGCCTCGCTTCGCCTGAATCAATTTTGGAAAGATCAAGCGGTGAAGTACTTAAACCCGAAACTATAAACTACAGAACTTACAAGCCTGAAAGGGATGGTTTGTTCTGTGAACGCATTTTCGGTCCTGTGAAGGATTGGGAATGTCATTGCGGGAAATACAAGCGGATCAGGTACAAAGGTATTGTTTGCGACCGTTGCGGTGTTGAAGTAACCGAAAAAAAGGTTCGCCGCGAACGCATGGGACATATCCAATTGGTAGTTCCCGTTGCTCATATCTGGTATTTCCGTTCATTGCCTAATAAAATAGGCGCATTACTTGGAGTTCCCTCCAAGAAACTGGATTCAATTATATATTATGAACGATATGTAATTATTCAGGCTGGTGTTCTTGCTTCTGAAGGGCTTAAAACCCTTGACTTTATTACAGAAGAAGAATATTTTGATTATCTCGACAAATTACCGAAGGATAATCAGTACCTGGATGAAAGTGATCCAAATAAATTTATTGCAAAAATGGGTGCTGAGGCGCTGATCGATTTACTCGCCCGTCTCGACCTCGACCAGATGTCATACGATTTGCGTCACAAAGCAAATACTGAAACATCGCAGCAACGAAAAATGGAAGCGCTCAAACGTCTCCAGGTTTATGAATCATTCCGCGATGCGCAAACACGCGGTGAGAATAAACCAGAGTGGATGATAGTAAAAGTAGTTCCGGTTATTCCACCAGAACTTCGTCCTTTGGTCCCTTTGGATGGCGGTCGTTTTGCAACCAGCGATTTAAATGACTTATACCGCAGGGTTATCATTCGTAACAACCGTTTGAAACGCCTTATCGAAATAAAGGCTCCTGATGTTATCATGCGTAATGAAAAACGTATGCTCCAGGAAGCTGTTGATTCACTTTTTGATAATTCACGTAAGGCAAGTTCAGTAAAAACTGAATCAAACCGTGCGTTGAAATCATTAAGCGACAGTCTTAAAGGTAAACAAGGACGTTTCCGTCAGAATCTTCTTGGTAAACGTGTCGACTATTCAGGTCGTTCGGTTATTGTTGTAGGTCCTGAACTTAAACTGCACGAATGCGGACTTCCAAAAGATATGGCTTCCGAACTCTTCAAGCCATTTATTATCCGTAAAATGCTTGAGCGTGGAATCGTTAAAACGGTTAAATCAGCCAAGAAAATTGTTGACCGCAAAGATCCTGTAGTTTGGGAAATACTTGAAAACATCCTGAAAGGACATCCTGTTATGCTCAACCGCGCACCAACACTGCACAGGTTAGGTATCCAGGCTTTCCAGCCAAAAC
>JAIFMH010000251.1 GCA_020048595.1 Bacteroidota bacterium
CAACCCTCCAGGGAAAAACAGTGAAGGTTGACATTATTGCAGGAGAAGTTTTTATAAACAACGCTAAAGTTACAGTAGCTGACCTGGTTGCCGACAACGGAGTTGTTCACGTAATTGATGCAGTGCTTCTTCCTCCGACGGACAAAGCAAAGTTTCCAATAGATTTCGAAACTAAAACCGATGCAGTTTGGGAAGTTTTTGCAAATGGAGCAGGTGCGCCTGAGGATTTTAGGGTAATCCCCAATCCTGACAAAACAGGGATAAACACTTCTGGCAATGTATTAAAGTTTAAGGTAAATGATGGTGCCGATCCATGGGCTGGTGCATTTTCAGATTCCTACGCTCCGGTTGAATTTACTGAAAAATCGCATACTGTTACCATGATGGTGTGGAAATCAGTAATCAGCCCGGTTGGCTTCAAAGTTGAAGGAAGCACTAATGGCGGACCTATTACTGAAGTTAAAGTTTCAAATACCCTGACCAATCAGTGGGAGAAAATCACTTTTGATCTCAATGCACTTATCGGTTTCTCATACAACAGAATTGTAATCTTTCCTGATTTCCCTGCTACCAGGACTTCCGGAACTACAGTGTATATGGATAATATTGAAAAAGAAAATCCAATGACTGTGGTTGACATTATTGTAAACAGTCCTGATCACACCATTCTCGAAACTGCTGTAATAGCTGCGGAACTTGCAGATGATTTGTCCGAAACAGGTCCTTTCACTGTATTTGCTCCAACAGATGCAGCTTTTAATGCCTTGCCTGCCGGAACACTGGATGCATTGCTTCAGGATCCAACCGGAATCCTTGCACAAATTCTTCTGTACCACGTTGCAAACGGAAAAGTTATGTCAACTGATCTTTCAGACAATCAAATAATTACCACTCTTCAAGGTAAAAAAGTTAAAATAAATATTGTAGGAGGAGAAGTATTTATCAACAACGCAAAAGTAACAGTTGCCGACATAAAAGCAGTAAATGGTGTTGTACATGTAATTGATGTAGTACTTCTTCCTTCAGCCGATGTTGTAGTGAAAGAGACCGAAACAATGGGTAAAATAATAACTGACACCTATGGAAATTCATTGTATTTCTTCACTAAAGATGCATTCGGAACTTCGATGTGCGTAGATGGTTGTTTAAATAACTGGCCTGTTTTTTATGCTCCAGGCATGGAATTTGGAGTAGGGCTTGATCCAGCTGATTTTGCTTCAATTGACAGAGGATCCGGAGTAATGCAAACCACTTACAAAGGTTGGCCACTTTATTATTTCGCCAATGATTCACGACCGGGAGAAATGATGGGCGATGGTGTTATCGGCAAATGGTTCATTGCTAAACCTGACTACACTATTATGCTCACCGACAACCAATTGACTGGTAATGATGGAAATAAGTACAAAGGTGATTACACTTTAGGAGAAGAAGTGATTCAGTATTTTACGGATGGTAAAGGAAAAACATTGTATACTTGGACGAACGACAAATACAATGTAAATAATTTCACAAAACCCGATTTCTCAAATAATGGTGTTTGGCCAATTTATGAGGAAAATGACATGATACTTCCATCCATCCTGGATAAAGCTGATTTTGATGTTATCAATGTTTTTGGTAAAGATCAACTTACTTTTAAAGGCTGGCCACTTTATTATTTCGGTCTTGATATGATGGTTCGTGGAAACAACAAAGGTGTAAGTGTTCCATCCCCGGGTATATGGCCTGTTGCTGTAAAAGATATGATGGAGGCACAGATAGTAACCAGCATTTCTGATAATAAGAGCAACAACATTAAGGTGTATCCAAATCCCGCTGTTGATGTTTTGAACGTAACTTTCCCGGATTCTAAAGTTGAAGTGTCTATTTATAATAGCCTGGGATTGCTTGTGGAATCAGCGATTTTTGTAGGAAAAGAAGCCCGTTTTGATGTAAGCAAATATTCACCCGGGCTTTACTTTGTAAAAATTAACGGTGGTTCTGCTGTTAAATTTGTCAAGTAGGCTTAAAACAATCTTTTATTTCGGAGGGTGTCTTATATTCTGAGACACCCTCTTTTTTTTAAGCAATTCGCAGATAAATGGTCAGCCTATATAATTTTATATATTTTTATTTATTTAGATCAGCATGCTCACAGTAAATTTTACAGGTCACCACTTGTCCCGATTTTTGGTAATGCCTGCCCGATGCAGGCGGATAACTCGCCATTAATATTCATCTATCTGTGATACAAATTAGTGTCATGGCTCGTTTCACCATTACTTCATTTGCTCATAATCAAATTATTATTGGGCTATTTTTGACTTTTTCTCACATCTTATCTTCCATTGCCAAATGGCACAAAGGGGAGCTTTAAATTATTATCTTTTTAAAATTCCATACATTATTCTTTATATTTCAGAAGATTATTCATGCAAAATGGTCCCGGCATATTTTAAAGTCTCACAAAATAAAAATATGAATGTGGATGTTGGGTACTTGACCAATAATTAATTATGAGGTGAGATCATCGAGTGCAAATTTAATGTCCGGGTAGCTGAATTGGAATCCTTCATCAGTGAGATGCTCAGGAAAAGCAAACTGCCCGCCAGTAACTGCAATAGAGCCTTCGCCGAATATCAGTTTCAGTGCAAATACAGGAACAGGAAGTAACGCTGGCTTACCAAGCATTTTCGACAGTACTTTAGTAAACTTACTATTGTCAATCAAATCAGGAGCTGTTAAATTAAATTCACCTGATAGTTGCGGATTTTCAATTATAAATTCGATAGCATGAATTACGTCATATACATGAATCCACGAGAATCCTTGCTTCCCTGAGGCTATCTTCCCTCCAAGCCCATACCGGAAGAGTGGCAGTATTCTTTTTAAAGCACCTCCATCTTTACCTAACACAATTCCAAACCGGGTAATTGCAACTCTCGAAAAAGGAACTGCTTTTTTTGCTTCCAGTTCCCAGGCACTGCAAATTTCCCCCAGGTAGTCGTTAGCTACCTGGTATTTGCTTTCAGTCTGAGTCCCTACTGATGAATAAATTCCGACTGCTGAAGCAGAAATCAGCAGTTCTGGTTTTTTATCCATCAAATTTATCGCTTCCACGATTTTCCGTGTTGTATTTATCCGGCTATCGAACAAAGTTTTTTTATATTTTCGTGTCCAACGACCAACAATTGGAGCGCCAGCAAGGTTAATGATAACATCAACTCCCGAAAGTTGCATAACTATTTCACTTACAGGAGTACCTTCTTTAATACGGGAAATACTTCGCACATCATTTCCTTTAGCCTGAAAGTAAGACGTAAGCTGTTTTCCAATAAAGCCGTTTGCACCAGATATTGCTATATTCATATTATAATAGTTTAATATTTACAATTACACTTTCACTATTGCATCTCATAAATGGTAAAGATAAGAATATTTATAATCGACCTATTGTTAATCAAATAACAAAAGGATTTTTATATTTATAATATTTATACCTTTGCGCCACAAATCAATCCTCCGGCATTGCCCGGCTATCATGCTGACCAACTTATAACTAACTATGGATCAGAATAACGATAAACTTTTCGGCACTTTCCCACCGGTAAGCACTTCCGAATGGGAAGCACGTATTACCCAGGACCTTAAGGGTGCTGATTACCAGAAAAAACTTGTCTGGAAGACAAATGAAGGCTTCGATGTGAAACCATATTACCGGGATGAAGATATTCAGTCAATCGGAAGCATCAATTCCGCACCAGGCGAATATCCTTATGTTCGGGGGAATCAAACCTTGTCAAACGACTGGGAAATCCGCCAGGATATTGAAACTGATGATGAATCAGAAGCAAACCTGCTGGCAGTCGATGCCATAAAGCGGGGTGCAAACGGAGTTGGTTTGGTTGCCGCCGAACTTGAAACGGAACAGGATGTGGAAGAATTGCTGAAGGGTATTGATCCCACAAAAGTGGCAATCCATTTCGGTGCTGCTCCCTCCTACCCTGCTTTGATACGGATTGTTGCTGCAAACGCCAAATCGCAAAAACAACCAGTCGCAGCATTGAAAGGTTCTTTTGATTTTGATCCGATCAGTTACTTGCTACTTAATGGTGATTTCTGGAAGTCAGAGAAAAGTGATCTGGCCCAGGTTGCAAGCATGGTAAAACTTGGCAAAGAATTGATGCCGGCAATGAAAGTGATCAATGTGAACGGCCACTATTTTAACAGCGCCGGGGCAACCATAGTTCAGGAATTAGGATTCAGCCTGGCATCGGGAAACGAATACCTGGCTTTGGCAACTGCCGCCGGTGTTTCTGTTGATGATGCAGCCCAGCGAATGATGTTTTCGTTTGGTGTAGGATCCAATTACTTTATGGAAATTGCCCGCCTCAGGGCAGCGCGTTTGCTGTGGGCTAAAATTGTTGAGCAATATAAACCTTCCGAGGAAAGATCCATGCAGATGCATATTCATTGCAATACTTCGGCCTGGAACAAAACTTTATTTGATCCATATGTAAACCTGTTGCGAAGCACTACCGAAGCCATGTCGGCTATTTTAGGCGGCACGCAATCGCTCAGTATTCTGCCTTTCGATACTTTCTATAAAGATCCTGATGAATTTTCGAACCGCCTGGCACGCAACCAGCAGATCATTTTAAAGGAAGAAGTCTATCTTGATAAAGTAATCGATCCGGCAGCCGGCTCCTATTATATTGAAAACCTGACTCAACTGATTGCCGAAGCTGCATGGAAAGTATTCCTGCTGATTGAAGAAAAAGGTGGAATGGTAGAAGCTGTGAAAGCAGGATTCGTGCAGGATATGGTTGAGAAATCTGCCGGGTTGCGACTCGATGATATTGCCAACCGCCGCATTATTCAGCTTGGAACCAACCAGCATCCGAACCCGGAAGAGCAAATGCTCGAAAAGATCCATTTCGCCGAAGAGGATGAAATGCTGGAAGAAGAAATTTATGCCGACGATGATATGGAAGTTGATGAGGAAGAGGAAGACGATGATGAACCAACAACCTACAAAAAGCTTGTTCTCTTTGGTGGTTCCGATGCTTTCGATCAGCTGAGGCTTGCTACCGAGCAGTTTGTTGCTGATGGGAATAAGAAACCAGGTGTATTCCTATTCAATATCGGAAACCTTGCCATGCGTAAAGCAAGAGCAATGTTTACAACAAACTTCTTTGGTTGTGCCGGTTATGCAATTTTTGATAATTCAGGATTCGAAACCATTGATGAAGGAGTTAAAGCCGCCAAAGCTTCGAAGGCTGAAATCGTTGTGATCTGCAGCTCCGATGATGAATATGCCACTTTAGTTCCTGAAATTGCACAAAAACTGAAGAAAAGCAACAAGGAGCTAA
>JAIFMH010000101.1 GCA_020048595.1 Bacteroidota bacterium
TCTATTGTTCTATTGTTCTATTGTTCGGATGTTCGGATGTTCGGATGTTCGGATGTTCAATAGTTCTGTTGTTCCATTATTCTATTGTTTTGAGATTCAATGTTAAGTCAATTCGCACATTCGACATAATACATCCCACATCCGACATTTTATTCATCTCTCAGCGCTTCAATCGGTTTAATGGCTGCTGCTCTGCGGGCGGGAATAAACCCGGCTAAGGCACCACTGAACACCAGTAATAACAAGGCATAAAGCGCTACGCTGAGATCAACCGAAGGTTGCGAGAAAAACGGGGATTCAATTTTACTTCCAACAGTTTCGAGAACAACAACTCCCAATACTAATCCGAAATAACCGGCAAAGGAGGTTATCAGCACTGCTTCCTGAAGGATTAAGCTAACAATACTCCAGGGAGTTGCGCCCATCGATTTGCGGATACCGATTTCCTTGGTGCGGTCTTTTACCACAATCATCATAATGTTGCTTACTCCAACAATTCCGGCAATAATGGTCCCAAAACCTATGATCCAGATAAACAGCCGGATGCTGGAAAATAAACGCTGGAATTTCTGATAATTTTCCAGGCTGTTCCATGTGCCTATAGCACGCGGGTCCGTTGGATCGAATTTATGCAGAGCGGCCAGCTTGGTTTTAACATTCTGTTCAATAAGTTTGCTTTCCTCCACCGAGGCATCTCCCACTGTTATAGCAATGGTATTGATGCGGTTGTCGCCCGAAAACACCCGCTGAGCCGTGCTGATAGGCAGATAAATCAGGCGCATATTGTCATCGCCGTTGTTGTCGTCATCTGTAAATGTACCCACCACTTTAAATGGAACACCGTTTACATTAATATATTTCCCTATTGGATCTTCGCCTTTGAAAAGTGCTTCCTCAACCTGGGTGCTTATGGTGGTTACCTTACGGAACAGATCAATGTCGGGCTGGTTGATATACCTGCCTTTAATGATTTTTATCTTTTCAATATCACCGTAATCCGGATACACATTGCGCACGTTGAAGCTGCCAAACTGTTTTTTATAGGATAAAGTGTTGGTTCCCCAGATATTATAACGGGATGAGCTTTTATCAATTCCTTTCACCGTCCTTTTAACAGCATCATAATCCTCGTTAACCAGTTGAATGTTACGTCCCGGTTTCATGCCTTTATAAGGCAGGCTGGTCTGTCCGCTCCAAACCCAAATGGTGTTGGTTGCCGAAGATTCAAACTCTTTTTCAACGCCTTTTTGCAAGCCATTTCCTGAGCCCAACAGAATCATAAGCATAAAAATTCCCCATGCCACGCTGAAGCCAGTCAGAAAGGTCCTTAGCTTGTTCTTCCTGATGGTGCTGAAGATTTCCTGCCACTTGTCGGTATCGAACATTTTGCTGTGTAATTAGTGCTGTGTGCTTAGTGCTATGTTCTGTGTGTTTGGATCTATGTGTTAGTTGCAGAGTGATTAGTGTTGCTTCCTAAGTTCCCGGTTTCTTTTGCTATGCACAGTGCACAAAGCACTAAGCACTTTTTAATTATTAGTCACGAACTGATTTTTCCCATTCAGCACTTCACGTTCAATCAAACCATCTTTAAGATGAATAATGCGGTTGGTCATGTGTGAAATATCGTTTTCGTGGGTTACAATGATAATGGTTATGCCTTGCTGATTAATTTCTTTAAGCAATTGCATTACTTCGTAAGAGGTAGTGGTATCGAGCGCTCCGGTGGGTTCATCGGCAAGGATTACTTTAGGTTTCGAAATCAGGGCACGGGCAATGGCAATGCGCTGTTTCTGCCCGCCCGAGAGCTCGTTAGGCATATGCTCAGCCCATTCGGCCAAACCCATACGCTCGAGGTATTCCATGGCAATGCGGTTACGTTTTTTACGGTTTACATTCTGGTAATAAAGTGGAAGCGCAACATTTTCCATCGCGTTTTTGAACGAAATCAGGTTGAACGACTGGAATACAAACCCGATGTATTGATTGCGCAGTCCGGCTGCTTTGGTTTCGCTCTGGTTGCGGATAAGAGTATTATCCAGATAATATTCACCGGTATCGTGCTCATCAAGAATACCGACAATATTGAGCAGTGTCGATTTACCGGAACCGGAAGAACCCATGATGGATACAAACTCTCCTGCCTTTATGTGCAGGTCGATGCCTTTCAAAACGTGCAGTTTATTATTGCCCGTGATGTATGATTTGTTAATGCCGTTCAGACGGATCATGCTCTTGCTGTTTTTGGTTACCTTCAGAAATGAGTAAAAAGACTTCCGGTTTGTTGTTCTCTGGGTATTCTGCTTTCAATGTTTATTCTAAAATGCTGATAGCTTAATTCACATCAGGATAACATCCTTTCTTTGATGATAATCGTAGTTTTTATTCAAAAACATGTAGTTGAAGTAAGCATATATTTTCAGACGTACGAAGGCGGAATTAGTTACAGTTTTCGGATAATAAAATTACAAAAAAGATATTCATAGTCCATGCAGGTAGATATGAAAAAAGTACGGAAGAAATTTATCAGGTTGTGCATGAAGTTACCTCAAGTCGACACTTTAATGGAATGAACCTCCACAGTGCGCTTGTAACCTGATTACAAGGATTTTGATTTAGTTAATATCCACAATCTGCCCTTCGGCATGTTCGGGCAAAGTATGCCGTTTAAAAAAAGACCAAATCACTTCATACGCATTTATATCCTGGTTTGCGCCCGGTTCAACTCCGGGAATGGAATGGCCGCCACCTACAATTTTATAATATTGAATTTCGGAATCAGGTGAATCACCGTTGTACTGATATAGTGTAACTGTTGAGTTATCATAATTGGCAATATCAGGCATTTGAGTTACAACAGGCGATACAGCGCAGTTGTTATTTGCAACCCATAAATTTATCAGCATTTCTGCCGATGGATAACCGTCAATTTTTACAATATTATCCGCAGTGCCATGCATGTAGCACAGTGGTACCGGCCTGTTTAGTCTGTATCCGTCGTACACATTCCACGACATCAAACCCGAAATGGGAGCTATTGCGGCAATCCTTTCCTGAAGTTGCCGGATAGTGAAAAAGGTCATATACCCTCCGTTCGACATGCCGCTCAGATACACTCTGCTTAAATCAACATGATACCTGGTATACATGTAATCAATCAGGTAGTTCAGCAGGCTTACATCATCCCAGGCGAAAATATAATGCGCATTCCACTGATAAAATGTCTGGCCACCATAAGAGCCCAGCAGAGCCTGTGGCATCAGCAAAATGAAATTCTCCCGGTCAGCAATTTTTTTGAAAGGCGTTATTCCTATTTCATTCCATGCGTTTCCGTTGGCTCCATGCAGATTAATAACCAGCGGGATATTTAATGTAGAATCATAAGCTGCAGGAACATAAAACGCAAAATCGCGGCTATACCCTTTATATTCAATAAATCTGTGAATCAGCTTGCTGTTGGTTACATTAAGAGTATTGCATGTAAAAGCTGTTTTAATATTTTTTCCGGCTGAATCCCTGGCAACAATTTCACCTGTGTATGATGTGAGCGGAATTAATCCCGATACGGTACATGACAAATCAATTATACCGCTTATTTTCAATTGATTGTTTAAATAGATATCATATACAACAGGACTTTTCTCCGGATCGCTGGATTTACTCCATTTGAGGGAAACCGAATTGTTTCCTGTTCCAATTTCGTATATGCTGAATTCACCGGGTGGCTGATCTTCCAGTGTACGAAACTCAAATTCCTGTTCGGCAATTTTTCTGCTATCCGACCAGGCTTCTATCTTGCCTTTGTAAGCTGTATTTTTGGAGAGCGCCCTAATCAGATAGGATCTTTGTTTTAAATGGCTGACAAGAAGCTTTTCGTCAAGATATACAGCGTATTCCACTGCGCTATCAGGATAATCTTTTGTTCGTTCCCAGAAAACTGTCGCTGAATTATAGTCTTGAATTATATATACCTGTAGCGTTTGAACAGGTATTGGATCATCCGCTTTTCTGCAAAAAGTCAGAGAAAAGAGCATTGAAATCAATAGTAGAGCCTTTCTCATTCCGGATATCTGTTTTTTCTGTTGCGACAAAGGTAAATGAAAGCTCAGATCAAATGATGTAAACTTAAATTTTGTTTAGACTGCATAGGTTACTACGGATATGATTTTTAAAACCATTTCCAATAATTTGTTCTAAATGCATTTTCCGGGATTTTTAATCCTTATGGCCGCTATAAACTGGATTAGTAGGTACCTTTGCAAAACCAAAACGTTAAAGCTTTGTATCATTACATAGTAAACTATTTGCGTATAAATCCGAATTTTCACCTGATTTAATTGTAAATTAACCATGCATGAACAAATAACACTTACCACACCGGCACTTTTATTTTCGGCTATTTCGCTGATTTTGCTGGCTTATACCAACCGTTTTTTAGCATATGCCGCACTCATACGTACATTGCACGAGAAATTTAAAACCGATCCGAATGAACTCTTAAAAAGCCAGATTGCCAATATCCGCAGGCGTTTGTATCTGACCAAAAACATGCAGATTGCGGGAGTTGCAAGCCTGTTCCTGTGCGTGGGGACAATGTTTCTGATATTCGTTGGACAGCATAATCTTGCTGTCTGGGTATTTGGCGTGGCCTTGCTTATGATGATCTTATCCCTTGGCATTTCAATATATGAAATTCAGATATCAGTAAAAGCGCTGAATCTCCACCTGAGTGATATGGAACATGATGTTTAACCATCTTATTCACTTATTTACTTTTATTGAAATTCGCTTCTTTCCTTGTCATCATTTTTATATATTCCCGTTTTCTGAATCGCAATGCGCTCCAGTCTTCGTCAACAGCAACCTGCCTTACAGGTTCAAGATTGTATTTTTTGAGTCCGCTCCAGCCTGTGTCCCGGTTAAAGTCGCAAGTGTACTTTTTAGAGGTCCCTTTTGGGTAGCAAAACCAGAGAACTGCGTCACCGTTGAGTTTTGGGAATATTCTGAAGATTATTTCGTCAATCTGCTGCTGCTTGGTAACAAAAACAAGTGCAAAATCAATATCCCGAATCTCATTCTCCGATTTGATAATTCCAGCAACTTCAGCCATTGCAAGCAACTCATTTTCGAATGATTCCGGTGAGTTAAGAGCAAGAATTTTATCCTGATTTTTAAAATTCAGTTTTTTGAATGTGGATGTCATATTGGCTAAGATTTAACTTGAATAGTTGTAATTTCTGCTCTGTATTCAACGATTCGGCTTCCTACTGCCTGCAATTTCCTGTGAGTCGGAACAACTAATAAAACTAGTAAATAAATTGATATTCAATGCACTAAAC
>JAIFMH010000104.1 GCA_020048595.1 Bacteroidota bacterium
TGATCTCTTCCGCTTCAACAATTGAAGTATGGTCTTTCCAAAGTACAAACATTGCATTCGGGTTTTCGGCAAACTCAGTCAGGAGCGCCAGTGGAGTCCCATTTGCATCTACGGCAACCGGAGTGCTACCGGTAGTATCAATAGAAATGGCAGCCACATTTTCAGTAACACCGGCAGGTGCTTTTGCCAACACTCCACGAATGGTGAATTCGAGACCTTCGAGATAATCCAACGGATGCTGGCGGAATTGATTTTTAGCGGGAACACAATATTTGCCTTCCTTCCAGCGTGGATAATAAAAAACGCTGTCGGCAATTTCATTCCCGTTTGTTGCATCAACAAGTATGGTGCGCACTGAGTCCGTGCCATAATCTACTCCAAGTGTATATTTTGTCATGTATTAGCAATTCAAATTAATATGATGATTTAACTTGTTGTATATAAATGATTTGATCATTAAGAATCTGCAAGTTGAAAATATTTTAACCTATTTCTGCTTTAATAAATTAATATAGATCTGATAAACGCAGAAGTTATAAAATCAGAAATGCTACCAATCCGCAAATGCTCCATGAAGCACATACCAGGAACAGCCTGTGCAATAGGCTGTATGAAGTTTTATTCCGGACAATGGAAGAATGTTTTACCGGTAGAAGTTCCATTTGATTTGAATTCGGATGAAGCGGTAATAGTTTGAATTCAGCACGCTTCGTGTAATGAGGCGAATGGCTCATCTCAAAAACAAGTTTCACATTCCGACCTAAAAGCGGATAATGATCGAGCAGGCTTGCATCAATTGGTTCACCATTGAGCAAAATTTTATGGACATAGATATTGTACACCGACAGGTTTTTAACTACAATTTTCCACGTGAAGGTTTTACCGCCTATAACCGTTTGGAAAGATATTTTGGGGAAACGATGATTTCCAACTATATAAATGCCACTTCCATGATCAACAGGATAAAATCCCATGGTGGCAAGTATTTTCCATGCCGACATTACGTCTGAAAAACTGTTGATTTTTATTTCTTCAGGTTGATTTTTATACAAGATGCTCATAATCAACAACTTTAATTATATAATTTACTGACAATGGTTTATCTCTCCCTTCACATTTAACATGGCTTACCGCCCGGTACGGAAAGGTGAAAACGGGAGTCCTTTAGCACTATAGAGATTACAATCGGGATTATCAGCCCAGCCATAGCGAACAGATTTTGGATTTTCAATCAGGTCGCTCCACACAACAACTTCGTTGCCTTCAATCCTGGCATTAGCCCAAACAAACTGATTGTCAGCAGCGGCAACAGCAAAACTTTTTGGTGCGGAATTGTCGTTTGTTTTCATCCCACCTGGTATGTTTTCAAATTGAATGTGAACTTTATTCCCCTCAATTCTCTTGGATTTGCAGATCGGATTTTTATACAAAACATTTTTACCGTAAACCAAACCCAAAGCCGCATCAGCGAAACGTTTACCACACTCTTGTTTGTTTTTAAAATGAACATCACCATCGGCCAGGCCCAAATCAATATTTACTACCATTGCAGTGTTAGGGATGTTCGAGCAGCCTGCCTGCGCCTCCCTGATAAGAGCGATGTTACTTTCCAGGGGTTTATCCGAACGCATACCATAATTGGAAAGTTGCGCGAAAATGAACGGCAGATCACCTTGCCCCCAGCGGGTGCGCCAATCGTTGATAAGCAATGAAAATAACTGATCGTAGCCTTGAGGTTTTTTAGTGTTGTTTTCGCCCTGGTACCAAAGCATGCCTTTCAAACCAAAAGGAATAACGGGCGCAATTTTGGAATTGTACACAAAAGTCGGGAAGTTGTAGTATTCGATCCACGCGGGTGTTTCAGGTTCAATCTTTTCGTTGTATTTCCAGTCACCGGCAAGGGATAGGTGAACCAATTTATCGGCAGTTTCGAGATAAATAAATCCGGCAGTACTGTTAAAACCTCCAATAGCCCAGCGACCCAGGACGCGGAGCGAAATCAGGTTATCACCAGGTTTCACTAATTGAGCAGGTATGCTATAAGCCACATTTGCACCGTAACCAGCTTTTTTAATTTCTATGCCATTGAAATATGCAATATTCTCATTGGAAACATCACCCAGGTTCAAGATCAAATCTTTTGTTTCAGGGCCTTCGTGTAGCTGAATATGTTTGCGAAACCATACATACCCATAGTAATTTTTGATTCCATATTGGCTCCATTTGCATGGTAACATCATTGTTTTCCAATCCTGGTCGTTGTATTGAGGTTCAAAAACTTTCAACTGGATTCCGCTTAATGAATTTTCAATAATGGAATCGCGCAGTTTATTGGTTTCTTCAAATTGCTCGTATCCATCGGAAAAATCACCGGTTCCGGCAATAATTTCCGGGAGCGTATCCTTATAAAAAGGGATGCTTTGCAAAGCTTCATTACTCATCCAAGCCTGAATATCAGTGCCGCCCCACGATGAATTGATGATACCTAGAGGAACTTTGATTTCTTGATGAATCTGACGGGCAAAAAAGTATCCTACTACCGAAAAATCTTTTACCGAAGAGGAATTGCATTCCAGCCACTGGCCACCGGTGATATCGGTTTGGGGTTTATTATTCAGATCGTTGGCAACCGTAAAGAATCTGATTTGGGGATAATTGGCATTTCTGATTTCTTCCTCTTTATTATTCACACCCCAGCTTAATGCCATTTGCATATTCGATTGTCCCGAAGCCAGCCATACATCGCCTACCAGCACGTTAGTAAAACTAACTGTATCTGTTCCCGTGAATACTTTCATCGTAAAAGGTCCGCCTGCATTGAGAACAGGCAGGCGTGCCGACCAGCTGCCATCTTTGTCAACCGTCGCGCTGGTTTTGTATCCGGCAAAATCAATGGTAACGGCTTTCCCTGCTTCAGATGTACCCCAAACAGGAATATTGATCCCCCTTTGTACAACCATATTGCTTCCAAAAACAGCTGATATTTTTAGCCTGTTACCCGCTGAAAGATTCTGTATCGGAATTGCGATCAGGATCAGGAAGAGAAAAGCAGAATATGAGTTGTTCATTTTCACTTGTAGCTTACAAAATATGGGTCTTTTCGAACTCTGTGCATCCGGAATTACCTGGATAAGAGAATTTGTGAACAAAAAGGCTTTAAAACCAATGAGTCGATTTTATTCCCCGAAAGATCAAAAACATCATTAATATCAAAGCTATACTTTTTCTCACCCGCCGTATTATTCACGCAAATACTGGAGTTTGAAAAACCTGCAAGTTCTGATGTTAACTGGTAAGCCGATCCATCCTTGTCATAACCCAATTTATCCTGCCAGCTCTCAAAAGTGTATCTGATGCTAATTTTCTCCTCTTTGTCCTTCGAAAGGTAGCTTTCTTTAAAAAAGTACTTCTCGAAGAAGTTATAGTATGTATTCTTCGAGAGCGTACCTAATGTATGTGTATAGGGAAGCAACCAGTTCATCAGCTCAACCGCTGATTGATCGGATGTTTTGCAGAAAACCACATTGCCTGAGATGGTATTTCCAAATGTTGAATTAGGTTTTGACCACTCAGCAATTGACAATCCCGTTCCACAGTTATAAATGGTATTATTTATCACAGTGTTATCGTAAGCATCTGAATTAACATGTATGCCTGATCCGGTGAGGTTAAAAACAACATTACCGTACACACTTATCTGGAAACAAAGATTGTCGATATAGATGCCGTTTGCGATAATACTTTCAGGAGATGGTGTTGCTTCCTTGTTTCCTTGAACATCATGGATAATGTTGTTACGAATGATGTTATCATGGGTGTAATAGTTACTCTTGGCCCAGCAGTATATTGCCGCGCCATCGCTTAAAAAAAGCATAACATGGTTCACCTCATTGTATTCGAGTATACTGTTTGCTCCATCCATGCGAATGCCAACATAGCCAATACTATCCACTTTATTGTAACTGATCAGGTTGTTCAGGGCAATTTTCGAGTTACTTGTTTTTATTCCCTCAAAGTTACCGATACCGATTCCCACCATTCCATTAACCCCGCTTATTCCATAGCCTGGCATAAAACCAATCCGCGATACATGGTTTTTACTGATTTTCATATATTCAGGCTCCAGTGCAAAAATTCCCTTCCCATTAATATCACGAACCAGGTTATTTTCAATAGTGCATGCTTTTGATCCAAGTCCTACGGATATGCCTGTCTGAGAAATATTGCTTATTTCATTACCGCAGATCCTGATGTTTTCGTTATTGCCTTCAGCCCTGATTGCAGTGTTGTGAAACATTTTCACCGACAGGTCTCTTATCTCAACATTACTAACCGTTTTTAAAATCGTAAATCCGTTTTCATATATACCGGCATCAATAAAGTGAGTTTGGGTGTCTTTTGATTCGGGCATAAAAAATAGTCTTTGCTCTTTGTCGCAGTAATACCACTCATTCAGGGTGTCGAGTTCCTCCAATTTGTTATCGAAATAATATCCCCAGCCTGCTTTTAATAGGGATGACGAACTGTCGGTAAGTGTTACCAGGTGATTGGAAAATTCAGAAACTTTACTCGTTCTCCATTCCCAATCGGAGGATTTAAACCTTATATTGGTACCATTCCAATAGTTATCTGCCTGGATTAATTCCAGGTCGTATATAGCTAACTTACTGTTTGTCCCGCCATCAATTACGAGGTAACCTTTGTTCGGATACCGGGCCAGAATTTGCTCCTTATTATCATAGAAGAGACTGTAAACTTTCGTTGGAAGGGAAGCGGCTATTAGTCCGGGCTTAATGGTTTCCCAATTGTTAATTCTGATGGCCCCGGTAATAACAGGATTTTCGCCTGAGCCAAAAGCCCCATACACAATAGGTTTGCCATTTGCACCTGAAAAGCCAACACGTATTTCGCCGATAAAAATATCACCGCGATTAAACAAAACAGAGTCACCGGCTTTCAGTTTTTGCTGGTTTAACCGATCAATCGATTTCCAGGATGCTGCTGCGGTATTTCCTTTATTCAGGTCGCTGCCGTTGGCTGAAAGGTAATAATTACCGGCTTTGGAAATATTGCAGGTAATAATTAAATGAAGTGAAATAAAAATAAACCTGCTAGTTAATCTCATGATTGATTTATTGTTTTTTTTTGTAAAACCGGTTCACTGCTAATTTAGTAAGAGCCAATGCCTTTCAAATTTATTCAAGTTAGTCTTGTGCTGGGCCTGGTAAAATTGGTTAGTATTAATCGGGGCTCAGGGAAAGGCACTTTTTTTCTTATGGACTTTTATGAAGTCGTTTTTGTTTTATTTCATTTAAAAGAAAT
>JAIFMH010000053.1 GCA_020048595.1 Bacteroidota bacterium
GCGGATTGAGTATAATAGCTGGGGTGAGCTCAATGAGAATTGTGATAATGTTATATGGGTTTGTCATGCTTTTACTGCCAATGCTGACGCAAAGGATTGGTGGCCAGGTATGATTGGCCCGGGATTGCTGATGGATACTGATAAGTATTTTGTGATTTGTGCCAATATAATCGGTTCCTGTTATGGAACCAGCGGGCCTCTTGACGAGAATCCCGAAGCCGGAAAACCCTGGTTTCGGGATTTTCCGATGATTACCGTTCGCGACCTGGTAAATGCACACGAATTGCTAAGAGAACACCTTGGGATAAAATCTGTATTTGTGGCAATCGGGGGTTCAATCGGTGCTTTTCAATGCCTGGAATGGGCCGTAATGTATCCTGATAAAATCAGGAACCTCGCCGTTATTGCCGGCAATGCCTTTGCCTCGCCGTGGAACATTGCACTCAATGAAGCTCAACGAATGGCTATTACCGCTGATTCTACCTATTTAAATGATCAGCCTGATGGCGGTCACCAGGGACTGAAAACAGCACGGGCCATTGCCTTGATCAGCTACCGAACTACAGAAGCTCTGAATTTTATTCAAAAAGAGACTGATCTTAATAAAATCAATGATTTTAAAGCGTCTTCCTACCTGCAACACCAAGGGAATAAGTTTATAAAACGATTTAATTCATACAGTTACATGACAATGACCTGGTTGTTCGATAGTCATAATGTGGGACGTGGACGAGGATCTGTTGAACATGCACTACAAAAAGTTACTGCCAAAACAATTGTTATTGCAATGGATACGGACAGACTTTTCCCGCGTGAAGAACAACGGTTTATTGCTAACGGGATTTCAGACGCCCATTATGCCGAAATTCCTACTTCCTATGGACACGATGGATTTTTGATTGAAGTAGAACCGATAACAAACTGTATCCGGGATTTTTTAGAATAATATGGTGATGACTGAGGATTCGATCTTTATTATTTTATAAAGAGCAATCCGGAAGTTGATTCCGGGATATCTTGAAATTTTAGTAAAAAAATCATTGTTGCCCGATTTTAAATATATCGTCCCTGACGGGACTTTATCTTTTTTATAACTTATTTTTTACCAACATGTTGTCTCTAACGGGACAGTCCCAGAGGGACTGAATATTGGTAGAAGAAAAAGCTTGCATCATCTGATCCCAAGTCCCGTAGGGACGTTATAAATCAAATAGTTATATATTTCTGTAACATTTTTCCCGGACAAAAGTGAAAAAATAAGCCTCTTAACTTTCCTTAAGTTAAGAGGCTTTTAAATATCAGATCAAAAATGTTTAGTCAAGTTTCAATACAGCAAGGAAAGCGCTTAGCAATTTGCGTTTACGAGAAATATCACCGCCATAACATTTGGCGGTAACGTCCTTACGAAGTGCTTTAATGGTTTCGCGCGATATAATTTTTGCTCCGATGGCGGCTTGTATGGCTACGTCGTATTGCTGCCTCGGGATCAATTCTTTAAGTTTTTCGCAAATGCGTTTTCCAAAGCTATAGGCATTGTCGCGGTGAATAAGTGTGCTTAGTGCATCAACCGGATCGCCGTTAAGGAGAATATCAAGTTTGATAAGATCAGCTTTGCGATAATCAGAGATATGATAATCGAAAGAAGCATAGCCTTTTGAAATACTTTTCAGTTTATCGTAAAAGTCGATTACGATTTCGCCCAAAGGCAGGTCGAAACTGAGTTCTACACGGTTCTGCGTGAGGTAAATCTGATTTTTCAGGGTTCCACGTTTTTCAAGGCAGAGTTTCATAATCGATCCCTGGTAATCCGATTTGGAAATTACCTGTGCCGAAATAAAGGGTTCATAAATATCATCAACCCAGGTTGTATCAGGCATTCCTGAAGGATTGTGGACTTCAATTTCTTCGCCTTTGGTTGTAATTACCTTATACATTACGTTAGGAACGGTCGAGATCACATCCATGTTAAATTCGCGGTCGAGGCGTTCCTGGACTATTTCCATATGCAAAAGTCCGAGGAATCCGCAACGGAAGCCAAAGCCAAGAGCTAAGGATGATTCAGGTTCAAAACTAAGTGAAGCATCATTCAATTGTAGTTTTTCAATGGCAATTCTCAGCTCCTCATAATCATCGGGATCAATTGGATATAACCCTGCAAAAACCATAGGTTTTACATTGGCGAATCCTTCAACTGCGGTGACACAAGGGCGATCCACATGAGTGATCGTATCACCAACCTTTATTTCTTTGGCTGTTTTAATACCGGAAATAATGTAACCAACGTCGCCTGTAGTAAGCATATCCATTGGTTTTTGCTCTAATTTAAGCAAGCCGATTTCTTCTGCTTTATACTCTTTACCGGTATTCACAAATTTTACCTGATCACCTTTGCGGATCTTGCCGTTAAAAATGCGGAAGTAAGCCACAATTCCCCGGAACGGATTAAAAAAGGAATCAAAAATAAGAGCCTGCAACGGTGCTTCCGGATCACCTTTTGGAGCAGGAACACGGCTGATAATGGCATCCAGTATTTCCTGGATTCCCAAACCTGTGCGGGCACTGGCGCGTATGATATCTTCGGGTTTGCAACCGATAAGTTCAATAATCTGGTCTTCCACTTCTTCGGGCATTGCCGAATCCATATCCATTTTGTTCATTACCGGGATAATTTCCAGGTCATGTTCCAGTGCCAGGTACAAATTGGAAATAGTCTGCGCCTGTATACCTTGTGTGGCATCAACAATCAGCAATGCCCCTTCGCAGGCAGCAATAGCCCGTGATACTTCGTACGAAAAATCGACATGGCCGGGTGTATCTATCAGATTCAGTTCATACTTTATGCCATTGTACAAATAATCCATACGGATGGCATGGCTTTTTATGGTGATACCGCGTTCGCGTTCAATATCCATATCGTCGAGCACCTGGTTCTGAAGCTGGCGTTCGGTAAGGGTTCCGGTGGTTTCGAGCAACCGGTCGGCCAACGTGCTTTTGCCGTGGTCGATATGAGCAATTATACAAAAGTTCCTGATGTGTTCCATTGCCGCAAAGGTATAAAAAACGGAACAATTTTTTAACATATGTTCAACATCGGTTTATAGGTTTTTAAAAATAGTTCAAGTGGTTCAAAAGTTTAAAGGTTCAATGCTCAAAATGTTAAGTCCCAAGTCCCAAATTCCAAATTCCAAATCCCAAACTCAAATCGTATGACCATAGAATGACAGCTAGCTCCTCCTGTAGTCTCAAAAACTCAACCTTCAACAATTGAATGACAACTTATTCCGCTCAAACGCTAAAAGGCTCAACCCTCAACTATCGAATGACCATCGAATGACAACTTCCACCTCCTGTAATCCCTAAAAACACAACCATCAACAATTGAATGACCATTGAATGACAACCAAATCTTCTCTAATTCTAAAAACTACTCAACCCTCAACCATCGAATGACCACTCATCTCACTCACAACATCTCTTTCTTCCCGTCCCACTCAAAATCTTTCCGTGTTTCTTGTATAAATCATTTAACTATTATCATTACTTTTGCATCGGATTTGAAAAAAAGAACACATCTTTAAAAATCAATATATTATGACAAAAATTAAAGTAGGTATCAATGGTTTTGGTCGCATCGGCCGCCTTGTTTTCCGCGCATCAATTCTTCGCGACGATATCGATGTTGTAGCTATCAACGATCTGATCGACGCTAACTACATGGCTTATATGCTCAAGTATGATACTGTTCACGGACAGTTCAAAGGTACTGTAGAGGTAAAAGACGGCCACCTGGTTGTTAACGGACAAACTATCCGCGTTACCGCATGTAAAAACCCTGCCGAAATCAAATGGTCGGATGTAGGTGCTGATTACGTTGCTGAATGTACAGGTTTATTCCTTACAATGGACACATGCCAGGCTCACATTGATGGCGGCGCAAAACGCGTTATCATGTCGGGTCCTTCAAAAGACGAAACACCTATGTTTGTATATGGTGTTAACCACAAAGAATATGCCGGTCAGAAATTTGTAAGCAATGCTTCATGTACTACCAACTGCCTTGCTCCACTCGTAAAAGTTATCAATGATAATTTCGGTATTGTTGAAGGTTTGATGACAACTGTTCATGCAACCACAGCTACACAGAAAACAGTTGACGGTCCTTCGGCTAAAGACTGGCGTGGCGGACGTGCTGCTGCCGGCAATATTATCCCATCATCAACCGGTGCAGCAAAAGCTACTGCTAAAGTTATTCCAGCTATGAAAGGTAAATTAACCGGTATGTCGTTCCGCGTTCCTACGCTCGACGTATCAGTTGTTGATTTAACCTGCCGCCTCGAAAAAGCTACCACCATGGAAGCAATCAAAGCTGCTCTGAAAGCCGCTTCTGAAGGCGAACTTAAAGGAATTCTTGGTTATACCGAAGAAGCTGTTGTTTCGAGTGATTTCATTGGCGATGCACGCACTTCTATTTTCGATGCCGAAGCAAGCATCATGTTGAATCCTAACTTTGTTAAACTCGTTTCGTGGTATGATAACGAATGGGGTTATTCAAGCAAACTGATTGATATGATTGCTCATATGGCTACTGTTTAATTCAGTATTCATCCATAAATGAAAAAAGAGCTGCTTTCGGGCGGCTCTTTTTTTTTTGGATGATTTCTTTTAAAAGTATCTTCTCAATTTTCGATTTCGATCAGCTACTTTTTAACCTTTTTTGCCACAGATTACGCAGATTACGCAGATTACGCAGATTTAATTTAATGAATCAGTTTTAAATTGAAATTTCATCATAGGCAAAGAATATTATTCTGTGTAATCTGCGCAATCTGTGGCATATTTTTGAAATTTAACGATTAGAATGAACTATCTGGTTGCCATTAATCGTATCAACTTTCACAACTACATATCTTCTCCGTATTCTGATAAAAAAAACGCTTTGCATCTTTCGGGAATTCATGACTGCAAGGCCCTGAAATACAACCACCTTCACACGACATCACTTCAATTAATTGTCCTTCCGGCTTTTTGCTTTTAGCATAAGATGAAAGCAACCTCATCTGCTTTTTATCCAACCCGTTGATTACCTGTGCCGTAATATCATCTCCGACTTTTGATTGAACAGCAGCCGCTACTCCGCCCGAAAGGCAATAATTCCTGGATTGCTGATCTACCTTTTTGTTAACCTCGATATTGTCGCATTCCACAACTGAAATATTCCAGCCGGTCAGCAGGCACGCAAGTTCTTCGAAAGTCATAACCCAATCGATATCCGGATTATCGCGTCCTTCTTTTCGTTTTGCAAGGCATGGCCCGATGAAAACTACTGGTTGAGTTGGTGATTGTTCTTTGCATTTCCTTGCCGAAATAGCCATAGGCGAAGGCGTATGTGAAACATAAGGAAGAATTTCCGGAATATGCTTTTGAGCTGCTAACACCCATGAAGGACAACAGGAAGTAGTCATAAATTCTTTTCCTGATTCCAGTTTGCGAATAAGTTCCTCCGATTCAAGCTGTGTTGTCGTCATAGCGCCTTCGGCAGCTTCAACTACATTTGTAAATCCAAGCCTGTACAAAGCATCAATCACATTTCCTGCCTCAGCCCTGTATTGCCCAAAAATGGAAGGTGCAATAATTGCCGTTACCGGCATTTTCTGTTTTAGCAAATTCATGATCTCGAACAATTCCGTTGTTTCCAGGATGGAACCAAAAGGGCAGGCGTTCACACATTTCCCGCAAAGGATACATTTATCTTCATCAATAATTTCAAAACCATTTTCATCTTTGGTGATTGCCCCAACCGGACACGATTCTTCGCAGGGAACAGGCATGTAAATTATAGAGTGGTAGGGACACAAATCTTTGCAAATCCCACAATTCACACATGCTTTCGGATCAATAAAGGCTTTGCCATCCGCTGATCTGGTGATTGCTTTTTTAGGACAGTTATTCATGCATGGCTGGGCTATGCAGCCTTTGCAGAGATTGGTAACCACATAATTTGCTTTTACACAAGTGGTGCATGCTTCGTCGGCAACTATGAGGAAATGAGGTAGTTCTTCTTTTCTGTTCAGTGCTTCCTTTGCATAAAACGCAAGATTATCAAGTTCATCTTTTTCATCATTTAGCCCAAAACCAAGGATAGCCATAGTTTTATACTTGACAACAGCCCTCATTTTGTGTACACAGCAACGCTCATTTCCGTTCAACCGGTTGCTTATTTCAATAGGAATACGGTCGATATTTTCATAAAGCCGGTCTTCCTTATATAATTCAGCCATGCGTGAAATTACATCCCGGCGGATTATCATTACATTATTTACAAATGCCATAAACAGCTTGATTTTTAAAATTGGTAATAAGATCAAATCCCATCTCTTCGGCAACAAGCTTTTGGGTTACCAAAAGAGACAGGAGCTGACTCTGAGGATATTCCATCAGATGAGTTTGCAGGCAGTTCTCAGTTTTTAATTAAATAGAGATTCTTCCAAGATTTTAGCCCCCTCTGTCTCCCCCTGTGCTTCGACTTCGCTCAGCATCCAGGGGGAGGAGTTTCTCGAAAGGATTTAT
>JAIFMH010000034.1 GCA_020048595.1 Bacteroidota bacterium
AGCAGGGCATTGTCCATTACAGGACGATCGATGTTTTCGCCCCAGTCGCCCCAGTCCCAGCCACCATCGCGGTGAACCAAAAGACCGTCCGGGCCAAGTTTCCACAAATCCAGATAATGTTTTACCGCAGGGTAGGCGTGTTTGATCGTAGCATTATCACCTGTGTATAGATAATAATACCAGAATCCATGCATACCGATGCTCGAAAGCATTTGCCCGGGAAGTTCCTTGTCCCAACTTCCGGCAGGAACGGGAGAATACAGCACACCATCAGGTTTCTGCCAGTCGACCAGATTGAGAATAGATTTTTTAATCAGCGGCTGTGCTTTCAGGTCGCACGAATGTAAAATCTCACCCAACACGATAGCGGCATCGCCCCACCACTGGGCACGTTCGCGGTCGGGGTCCTGGATGGCATCGCGCATATTCACGTTCATTGTGTTACGGCATTTCAACCACAACGAGTTCAGAAAAAGATCGTCGCAATCGAAACTGCCGGTAAACTCGGTATTGTAGCGGGTTTCGCGGTAGCAAAGTTCCAGTATTTCGACTCCGGAAGGAATGCTGTAAATCATCCAGTGACCGTTCAGGTAGGCCAGGCTTTCAAATTCCTGAACGCCCTCTTTGGTAACATATTCCGAGCGGTAGTTGTATTCGCTACCCCCTTTGTAATTGTCGGTACGCATGTCGATGGTCAATCCTGCCGGAGCTTTTATCTTCAGGTAGGGCGAAATGGTAATGTTACGGGGAAGAGTGGCAATAATGGGTTTGCCATCGCTAATCTTCGGCAGTTGGGCATCGTTTTCATATTTGGTCAACGTTTCCACTTTCCAAAGCGGGATGGGCCGCTCAACGAGTTTGTTCCAGGGGGCGGCAGGCGGAGTGCCCAAGGTCATGGCCTGAGACCAGGACGAATCATCGAAATCAGGAGCATTCCAGTTCCCGATATCTTTCCGGGCATCAAAATGAATGTTGTCGTCGGGCATGCGGTAATTAGGATGAGGTTCGCCGGTAACCCCATAAGCGGGATGGCGCATGGCCTTCCATGTTTGATCGGTACCTGTAATTTTGTCGTCGATATTAAATTCGGCTACTAATCCGGCTTTGCCGCTGTTCTTGTGCGAAAACCCGTCTTTGCCCCAGTACCACGATAAAATTGCAATAGTGTTTCCCCCCTTTTTCAGGAACCGGCTAACATCCACCACATCAAAATAGGTGTCGTTGGGATTGGGGCCACGTTTCAGGCCTCCTTCGTAAACCACTAGCTCACCATTCACCCAAAGCCAGTATTTCGAATCGACAGCTATCCGGGCGGTTGCCTTTTGGGGCTTCGCGGACAGGTCAATGTTTTTCCGAAACACCTGCCAGATGTTGGTGTCGTTTTTGCTCTCAACAGCTGAGATCCATTGGGATTGCCACGATTGAGCCTGTGAGCTGAAAACAGCTAAAAACAGAAATAAAAAAAGGATGGATTTCTTCATTTGATAAAATTTTAACTTCATTAAATCTATATTGATAAAGATCGCACGGTCTCCAGCATGGTAAGAATATTTTCTTCCGGGGTGTCATCCTGCACGTTGTGGGCAGGAGCAATGATGTAACCTCCATGATTGCCCAGTATTTTTGCCCTTCGCGTTACTTCTTCCCTGATCTGTTCAGGAGTCCGGTTGGGCAATAAATCCTGCACACAAATGCCCCCAAAAAATGAAATTGAACGACCAAACTCTTCTGAAAGGCTTTCAGGCTCCATGTTGGAAGCCATCGGCTGAATCGGATTCAAGAAATCGAGCCCCAGTTCAATAAATTCGGGAATAAGTGGCCGGATTGCGCCGCAGGTGTGCCATGCTATCTTGATTTCCTGATTTACCTGCCTGAACTCATGGAAAATCCTCCATTGAACCTTCTGCTGATCCATCTGCCTGATGCGGTTAGCCATCAGATTAGATACTTCGATTTCGATCGTATTTAGCCCTGGGTTTAGAAGTTTCCCAATTCTGGTCGTAAAAGGGATACTCCACAGGATACCGGCGTCCTGACCATTATTTCTCATTTGCAATCTTCTTTTATGATTTTTTATTTCGTAAGCCATAAAGCATCAACTTTTCGTCAACAGGCTTTCCTTTAAACAGGTAGCTGGCACCCCAACCGACAAAGAACAGTACAAAATGACTGTAAACGCCAAGCATATAGGTGTGATGAGGAAAATTGAGATTGCCCAAATCCCAAAGTAGTTGTTTTGTCCCGTTCACTTCGTGACTGGTGGTTGTAAGCGTAGCCCAAGCTGTAAAAAGAATACAGGCAACCATGCCAACATACAATCCTTTCTCATTTGCCTTTGGAATCAGAATACCAAGCAGGAACATCCCAACAATTCCGGCAGAGAAAATGGCATATAATCCAAATACTACTCCAAGTACACCTTCTCCCCCCCAGTAGTAATAAATGGTGGCTATCACCGCCGAAAGCAATCCGGAAACCACGATGATTATCCGTGCCATCCTGAGTTTTTTGTGGTCGTTTACATTCTTTTTAAAGCGGGCATAAAAGTCTTCCACACCAATGGCGGAAAGACAGTTAATATCTGAAGCTATTGTGGAAATGGCTGCAGCTATCAAAGCTGCAATGATAAATCCTTTAACTCCTACCGGAAGTTGGGTGGTAATGAAGTGCGGAAATACACCTTCGCTGACCATTCCTTCCGGTAACAACCCGGGAGAAAGTTTATAAAATGCAAATAAAGCTGAGCCTATAAACATGAACATTGCCCATAACGGAACACTCAACAATACTCCAATCAGAGAAGCCCTGATTGCTTCCTTATCGGATTTGGCTGCCAGGTAACGCTGAACAATGGTTTGATCGGTTCCATATTTTTGAAGAGCATAAAATATTCCATTGATCGCCATCACGATAAAAGTAAGTTTGGCGAAATCAATATTGTAAGGACTAAAACTGATTTTGTTCGCTTCGTTCATCACCCTGAAAACCTCTGCCGGTCCTCCCGCCGGGACAAAAAGAATAATGCCGATACAAATCAAGCCTCCCAGCATCAGCCAGATTCCCTGGAAAACATCCATCCAGATCACACCTTCAAGGCCGCCAAAGAAGGTAATTACAATGATGGCGATCGTTACAATCCATATTGTAGTAAGTACATCGGCTCCCATCATTGTTCCCAGGGCCAGACTCATCAGATAAACTACAGTTCCCAGTTTTGAGAAATGCATCAGCATGAATGCCATGGAGCTGTAAATGCGGGCAGGCAATCCAAATCGCTTCTCAAAATACTCATAGGCGCTTATTCCTATTGACCTCCTGAACAAGGGAACTATGAATCCGATCAACCCCACAAGTACAACTGGCACCATCAATCCCTGCACCAACAATAACCAGTTTGACTTAAATCCTGTTGCAGGGTAAGCCAGAAAGGTAATACTGCTGATAAGAGTTGCCATAATTGAAATACCAATTGCCCATGGAGGGATGTTTCGTCCCCCTGTAAAAAATTTATCAGAAGTTTTCTGTCTTTTGGCGAAAAACATCCCAATGTAAATGGCAACCGCCACAGATAAAATAATAATTGAATAATCAATCCATCCTATTGTTCCCATAAAATTTACTTTTTAACATTAATATTTGATTCATTTTTTTTGAAGTTCCAGATTTGTTCAGGGAATTGATAACTCCCCGGTTTTATTGTTATATATATATTGTCTTTGTTTCTGTTTTTCATTCTGACAACCCCCGGGGCATATTCGAATGTGGGTATAAATTGTGTGTAATTCAGCTTATAGAGTATTGCCGAGGTTGTTGCTCCGCCTTCAATAACCAACTCATTGACATTCACTTTGGAAAGGATATTACTTACCACTTCAGACATTAAATTCTTTATTTTGTCTGCTGCCTCTTTTCCCTGCAAAACAGGTTCTCCGATGGCAAGAATTGCATTTTCTCCTTTTTGCATGATAGCAACCACTTCCGAAGCGTAATCATTTATCTTCTTTTCGCAGTCGGGAGTATCAATGATCAGGGGCGACAGGTAAGTAACATACGCACCACTTGCGGATGATTTTTCAACTTCCTTCCTGCTGTTGGCAAAAGCGCTACCACGAACAAACAAGGCATTTTTCAGCACAGGAAAAATTGTTTTACCTGTTAAAGTATGATGACCCATGATTTCAAGAAATGCCGCGAAGAAAGCAGCAGAACCGGCAAGGATAGTTTCGTAATTCCTTAATCGGGCAGCACTTTTCAGATCTTCTTCTGATGTGGCATCCTTGATTGAAATATCGGGATGTTTTGCACTTTCAACCCCAACAATTTCCTTTACTGCTGAACTCTTCGCCGGGAAATCCGGGTCTTTCGAAAAACCTGTTTCATGCAGGGGAATACCATCAATATAATAGGTGCCTTTCATGATTATCCTGCCCGAAGCGGGATTTGCAGGACATAAGACCACTTTCTTTTTACTTTCTGCCTTTAATTGCGCAACCAGCTCTGCCATTACATGACCGCGTAGCACAGAATCGGTTTTCTTGAAAATAGATTCAATTCCACCGACTGTTAAATTACTTACCGTGTGATAGGTGATTTTTTCAGCGTCTTCCACACACATCGACCGGGAATCGGTTGAAACTACCCAGAGGTCTGCATCAGGACAAGGGATGTCAGAAAGGGTCGAAAGCACCACCCTGAGTCCGTATCTGAGTCCGATTCCGGCAATCTCGGCTCCACCGGTAATATCGTCGGCTATTACTGCTATCATTTCTTGGATGTTGTCATTCTTATGGTATAATCGATAGAAGTAAGCATGGCCTTTTCACTGGCAATGCCCTTTCCGGCAATTTCAAAGGCAGTACCATGATCAACCGATACTCTGATAATTGGAAGTCCCAGCGTAATATTCACACCTTCAACATCCAAAGTCTTTTTGGATTTATTATAATTGAAACCCACCACTTTGAAAGGAATGTGCCCCTGATCGTGGTACATGGCCACGCAACCATCATACATACCGCCAATGGCTTTTGAAAAGAGTGTATCGGGAGGAACGGGACCTGTAACGTTTAATCCTTCACTTTGCAATGCTTTAATTGCCGGTATAATCTCCCTTTCCTCTTCCCAGCCAAACAGTCCGTTATCGCCCGAATGAGGATTAAGTCCTGCCACTGCAATTCTTGGTTCGGCAATGCCAAAACCCCTGCAGGCATCATACAAAAGTCTGGACACTTCAATAATCCGGTCTTTCTGTACACGGTCGCAGGCCTCACGCAGCGATACATGTGTGGATACATGAATAACACGCAGATTATTGTGAACCAGCAACATGGCGTACTTTTTAGTATTGGTATAATGGGCATAAATTTCGGTATGTCCCGAGAAATGAAAACCGGCCAGGTTGATGGCTTCCTTGTTGATGGGCGCTGTAACCGTAGCATCCACTTCACCGCTTTTGGCCAATTCGATTACTTTTACAATGGATTCAAATGCAGCTCTGCCCGCTTCGGCCGATACGACTCCGTATGCTACATTTTGCTTGAAATTGGCCAGGTCAAACACATCGATGGTGCCATACCTGCTTTTAGCATCGCGGATATTACTAATTGCATTGACTTTCAGTGCAACATTCAAAAAGTCAACTGCCTGCTGTATCACTCCTGCATCACCCACCACAACAGGCTTGCATTGCGAGTAAACTGATCTTTTCAGAAGCGCTTTTACTATGATCTCCGGGCCGATTCCCGCAGGATCGCCCATTGAAATTCCAATAATTGGTTTCATTATTTAAGTTTATATTTTTTGATTATTTTTTGAGTTTCTTTTATTATCTCTTTTTGCTCTGCAACGGCAATATCGGTTAACGGGGGTAACGCATAAGGTTGACACAAGCCTAATACACTCATCATCACTTTCAGTGCCTGTAACGAATTCCCCAATGTCCTGCCCGACTGGTAAATTTTGGCAATTTCGTCCGTTTCCATTTGAAGCTGTTCAACCTTTTGCCATTGTTCAGCCTTAGCATATTCACACATAGCGCGGAACATTCCGGGAGCAAAGTTGCCGGTACTGGGTACGAGTCCATCGGCCCCAAGTTGTAAGGCTTTTGCCGATACGGCTGCATAGCCCAGAAAATAGGAAAAGTTTTCCCTGTCTTTAAAAAGTTTTAAACACTGCTCCATGCGGGCTTCGTCCCTTTCCGAATCCTTGAAACCGCATATGTGCTTTACTTTACTTAGTTCATTCACCACTTCAACGGGGATCGACATTTTGGTTGTAGATGGAATATTATAAACCATCATCGGAAAATTGATTCTTTCAGCTAGGGTTTTGAAATACCCAAACATCTGTTCGGAAGTTAAGGGGTAATAATAAGGCAAAATTGAAACGATGACATCGGCACCTGCCTGAATGTATGCCTTGGCATTAGCAATATTCTCTTCCACACAGTTACCACAGATGCCTGCATAAATCTTTACCCTTCCGGCAACAGTTTCTGAAGCCAGCTTTACAAGCCTCCTGCTCTCATCCATTGAGACAGAAGGTGATTCTCCGGTAGTCCCAAGTACCAGCATTGAAACACCATTTCGGGCAAGGAAATCTGCAATTTTAACAACTGCAGTCTCGTCTAATTTCCGTTCACTGCTAACGGGCGTAACCATTGGGACAATAACCCCATTATACTTTTTCATTATAGCAATTTATATTAGAATAATTTATGATAGATTGATTTTGCATCTTCCAGCGTTAGTTCCCTCGGGTTGTTTTTCAACAAGCGTTGCACGCCCATGGCTTTGGTTGCCAGGCCGTCGACACTGGACTTATCAATTCCCAAAGCGGATAGTTTTGTTGGCACATTACAGGATACCAGCAATTCAGTCAGTTTCTCAACTGCCTGCCTAATCATTGCTGTTTCCGGCAACGAGCTGTCCACACCCAGCGCAGCAGCAATTTGTGCATGCTTTTTTACATCAGCCGGTGCATTAAATTCGAAAACAGCAGGCAGCAGGATGGCATTGGCCAAACCGTGGGGGATATGAAATTCACCACCCAAAGGATAAGATAAAGCATGAACTGCCGATGTATTGACAGGCCCCAGGCATAACCCACCATAATAACTTCCAATAGATAGATTGGTACGTGCCTGCATATCCGTACCATCGTGATAAGCCCTGAGCAGACTGCCCGCAATCAGGCGAACTCCCTCCAGAGCATACAAATCAATCAGCGGATGTGCAAATTTGTTGGTGTATGCTTCGATGCAATGGCAAAGGGCATCAATACCCGTTTCGGCAGTTATTGAAGGAGGCATGCCAACAGTAAGTACCGGATCCACAATCACCAAATCAGGCACCAGAAACGGACTGATAATCCCTTTCTTCATGTTATCAGTTTCATCTAACAGAATGGAATTGGGCGACGATTCGCTGCCCGTTCCGGAAGTGGAGGGTATGCAGGCGAGAAATGTTGACCTACCATTCAGATTACCTATACCTATCATTTCGGTGATGCTTTGCCTGTTGTTTATTTTTGCAGCAATAACTTTTGCAACATCCATTACGCTTCCGCCACCTATGCCTGCCACAGCATCGATTGGTTGTTTATTCAACGATGCCAGAATTGCCTCCACATCATTAATGGTTGGCTCTTTTTGAATGGGGTCAATCAGTATAGCTGAAATGTCATTGGCTTCCAATGCGGGTAACAAACCTGAAGCAATATTCCGAAGCGGAGAAGCTATGATACAAAGCAGGTTTTTTATACCCATGTTTTTTAGTTCATCCGGTAATTGCAACAGGGCATTCTCTCCAAACAGCACCTTCCGGGGCTGTGAAATTGATAATTGTCTCATAGTTTATGGTTTCCAGATCGTTTCTGCAATATGTTGCTGTGGATTTTCCTTTGTAGCCCAATAATAAAGAGCCACGAGTTTATTTTTATGGTTTACCGCCAGGCGCGGATATCCGAAATCCTTGTCGCCAAATTTGTCAGGTTGGAAGTCATCCCTTACAATCAATTCCTCACCCCAGCTTTTTCCACCGTCGGAACTAATCCTTGCAAAAAGTTTTGCCCTGGTACGGTCGCCATAAGCACAGGCTATCCTACCGTCATTGAGTGCCACTATTGCCGGAGGATTTCCGTTCCCTTCGCCCGTTTCACCTACACGGCTCAGAAAACTCCAGGTCTTACCATTATCAGCAGAACCATAAGCATCCACCCAGCAAACATCTTTATCGAGCATGCGTCGACGTAAAGCAACAGTTATTGAACCATCTTTCAGACGGCATACCGCAGGCATTACAGCACGGTATGGGTCACTGAGCGGCACAATCCATGTTACAAACCGGAATGATTTGCCACCATCGGTAGTTTCGGCTACATAGGTTTTGTCTTTCCCGGAACCATTTTGCTTTGGCCTGGCTGACATAAACACCAAACACGAGGTTGGTCCGGTCACCAGATATCCGGTTCGTGAAGTACAAATCATTCCCGAAAGATTAGGGTCTTCCATCAGACCGTTGAAACGATAGGGCCCACGCCAGTTTTTACCCTTGTTTTCCGAAATAAAAAAAGCTCCGTCCGGGTCGAGTGAACCATGATACCCAATTCCCATCACCCGCATGGCAAAACCCGGGGCTTTAAAATTTATCTGTCCGGGTGAGGCGACAGGTTCCAAACCATCGCCAACAAAATTTGACGGGTCTTCCTGTTTCCAAGTCTTTCCCCCATCGGTGCTGCGTGCCAGCCGGCTTTTGATATTCCTGGTCGTATCCGACATTCCTTCGATGTTATGACCTTTTTGCTCGACAAATCTGCCATACGAATATCCCACCAGAATTTCCTTTCCATTGTCCCATGACCAAACACCATTGTTGGCGGGCCATCCACCAAACTTGTTTTTTTCCTGAAATGCTATACCATTTTTTGCACCTTTTACTGTTTGTGCATCAGTACTTTTAAAGCCAATCAACAGCAGAGTGGCAATTATCCATGTCAGATTTACTGTTCTTTTCATTTTTTATATAGATTAATTCTCATTTGAGAAAAAAATTTACTTAAACTAAATTCAGAGCCCAACTGTGTTATCCTTTGCTTTCCATCGGTAAAAAATTGGTTTTCGATTTCATTGCTTGTCCTTATTGTTGATCTTCTGTGTGTCCAGCCATTCTCCATCGTGGAACCGGACGATAACAGGGGCGGACTGATAGTTCTTACCGGGTTTGCCACCGTTGCAGTCCACGAAGTTGAATTCGACTCCTATCGGCAGACCGCGCAATTCGTCGGGCCGGGGCCAGTTGCCGTCTTCGCGGAGGCTGGCGCCGCTCGGAAGCAGGCGCATTTGGGCCACGATCGCGCGGTTATCCTGATCGTGCGCACCGATATACACCCAAGGACCGGGAGTTGGTGACCGAAAGGCGATCCATGGCTCGCCCAAGGTCACAGGCAGGCCGTCCCCCCCGAATTGCCTACCCATTTCCTGTCGATAGCCGAAGAACTGCTCTGGTGCGTCGCCGCCAAACGAGTAATTCTTGAAGGTGCGGAAGATGTCCGCCTTGATGGTGGTTTTCTTCGCATCGAGATGCACGAACTGGGTGGCTTTGAGTTGGCCCTGATTGGTCCCGAGACCCTGGATGCCGCCGAGGACGGGGAAATATGTTTCGCCTACCGCATACGGTGTCCGGTTCTCGATCGTGAGGTTGAACACGACTCCGCCCCCAACCAGTTCGAGTGTCTGCGTGACAGACACATCGTATTTCTCGCCGAGGTAATTGGCGAGGGGACCTGTCCAGGTCAGCACAAGCTTTCCGCCTTCCATACGGGCGGACGAGAGCTTCTGCCTGGCACCGATGATCCAATTGGCCTCGATGTCCTGCCACGGCTCCTTGCCCGGCAAGGTCAGCCCGAACATCCAGCTTCCGGCAAGGCGCGGTTCGAGGATCAGGTCGAGCTTGCTCCGCTTGTCATGAATTCGGGTTACAGAGCCATTTTTGCGACTGACCTCAACCAATATGTTCCCGTCCTCCAGCTTGACGGAGCGTGCCGGATTAAAAGCCGGCAACTCTGGCACCGGCGTTTCATTCGGCACACGGGCGATGGCCAGACGTTGTGGAACGGTTGCACGTGTCGGTACAGTCTTTTCCTCCAACTCCTCGACAAACAGAATCTGCTCCGCCGCAATGGTGATGGAAGCCGGCAGATTCACGACATGGCTTTCGAGGCCGGGCTGATGAATCCTCACGCTGGGCGACCTGGCCTTGTCGAATCCAGTCACCGCCATGGTCTGCGGGTCCATCTTCGCGTTGGTCAGAATGCAGGCCCGGAGGGCGGTGCGGCGATTGCGGAAGACGTTGAACTCAACTCCTGCCGGCACCGGCTTTTCCATTGTCACTCCATTGTGACCAAGCACTTCTCCCTGGAAAACCGTTTCCTGAAGTTGGTCCCGGATGCGCTTCACATCGCGGATATGCTCGTTGAGTCCTTCCATCACTTTAAGGTCCATTCCTCCGGAAAATTTCATTGGTGTGATCATGACGTGGTGACCGTCGCGGACCAGGTTGTTGACCAACAGGTAGTCGTAGGCATCCTTCAGACCTTCCGTCTCGGCGAGCTCGGGGAAGAGGGCGCGGGTGAAGGATCGGGGAGTGCCGACCCACCACTCGCTACTGCCAAACTGCAACATACGGTCCCAGTTGCATTCAAAGGACATCGCCCAGTTGGGGTTGTGCTTCCGGCAAGCAGCGAGGACTTCTTTGGATTGCAGGATCGCGCCTTCCCACGTCGTCATGTCCGGGCTCATCGGTGATTCGGGATTGAACGAGAGAAAATCCGGGTACATCTTGTCCACATGCACGCCGTCAGCGCCAATTTTGGCCAGTGCCTCGAACTGGTCGGTGATGATCTTCCGGAACTGCGGGAAACCGAGGTCCGCCTTGGTCATCAACCGCGGATATCCCATCCGGCCCCAAAGCGAACCGTAACCCCAGCCCACGTTCCAGGTGAGGTCGCCGTTTTCCTTCCACTCGCGATACTTTTGCAGCTCGTCCTGATACCAACGGGTGTTGAGCGTCATCACCTGATAGTTGACGAAGAAGTACACCTTGACCCCCATTTTGTGACAGGCACGGATGCCCTCCTCGAGGTCCTTCCAGGTGCCCAGGCGCGGATCGGGCGTGTAGTAGGGAAGCCCGTTGTCATGGCCGCAGGTCTCCCAACCGCTGATCTGAACGGCGTTGATGCCGTAATCCTTGGCCGCTTTCGCCCAGCGGGGGATGTCTTTGAAGGTGTAGTTGATGGTTCCTTCCGGCAGCATGAACATCGTGAACACAAAGAACGACTCCTTGCGAATCCAGTCCTTTCCGGGGTCGGCCAAACCAAAGGTGCGCGTGAAGAAATCCCGATAGACGCGCCCCGCCTCGCGCCAGCCGCCATCCACGATCTTCAACACCACGGGCGAGCCGTCGAACGATTCGCCCGGCGGCGTGAACGGCAGGTGCCGCACTGAGGCGAACACATCCTTCACTATCCCTGTGCCTTGTTCCTCGAACCGGAATTCCTTGGCGCGGGCGATTTCATCGTGGGAGGCGAAATAAAGCGATTTTCCTGCTGACATACTCTCGATGCAGGCGAAGGACATGCTTGCCTGCCCGGGATATTCGAAAGTCGATATTCCAAAGGGTGGTTCGACTTTCTTCGATGTAAATCCTCGGACCGGCGCCCATAGCATGCCATCGGTTGGTTTGCCGGGCGAACCGAACTTTGCCAACCCGCCAATAAGCGGATAAGAAGCTGAACGGATCTTGCCCGCCGTGCGGTTGTCCAGATGCAGCCTGAACTCCAGAGCGTTGCCGGAGGTCTGCACCTCCATCCTTACGGCGACCTCGTGTGCAGCGCCGTCGGTGTCTTTCATCGGGCCGTTCCACTTCAGTGTAATCCCGCCAGACCTGCGGGTGACTTCAGTTAGGTATTGCTCCCGGCCCAGGATCGTCACCGTCTTGTTCCCCGGCAGGCCGAGTTCCAGACGGAAGTTCCCGGCCAATTCCGGCGACGATGACAACTCGATGCCACTTTGCTTGTCGAGGATGCGGCTGATCCGGCCGAAGACCGAATCGATTTCGACTACTACTTGTTCGTTCCCGAGAAGAACAGGTATTTGGTTTGCCTTATTAACGGCCTGTGCTTTAATGATACTAAAAGCAATCAATAGTAATGTGACACTAATCAATATGAAATTGAATGTTCTTCTCATTTTTTCTTTGTTTCTATGTATTTTATTATCGATTCTAAAACAATACCTGATTCAAAAGGCCTTAGATTGTGGGGGTTTGGTACAGCATTCGGTCCGTAAAATTCATTAACCATACCAAACATCTGAACTATGTTGCTATCTATCAGCGTGTTAAAAACATTATCTTTTCGTTTGTCGTTCAGTTCTGTAAGACCATACAGTAAATAGCCCATGGTATTTCCGCTAAATCCTTCGGTTTCATTGGGTACCATTGGTAAAAATCCGGTCGTTGGGTTGATATATTCAGCCATACTTTTTGCCGTAATTTTTTCCATTTCATTCGTTAGTTCAACTCCAAACCACAAGGGCATAAGTCCAAAATTCGTAACACGATAGTCAAAAAAAGTGTTATCCCTTCTTTTTGCCCAATCCAAATATCCTAAATCGCTGTTAAAGAAGTTTATTTCAATTGATTCGAGCAGTTTTTGTTTGTAATTTTCATAGGTTGATATTTCCGGTTTCAAATGACTTAATTCCAGGTATTGAATATAAAAATCCAATGAAGCGACACAGGAGGCAAGTGATGTTAATGACCAAATATCCTTATGAAAACCCGGAAGGCCAATCGAAATTCCATTTATAATGCCAATAATTTCACCATCTTTCTTCACAGTGTATTGTTCGGTTTCATCGCCATTAAATGGTAGTAGCCAATTCTCTTCTTTGGCATGTCGAAGCTGGATATCTATGGCGTATTTTAGTAAATCATGGTTTTGCTTTAGAAAATTCAGGTCATGATTGATTTTATATATATCACGCATGAGCATCACAACATATGCCGGGCATTCTGCATATTGATTACCGCCATAATGGGTATGCGAATCATATCCCATTTGAACAGAATTGGGTATCTCTTTAAATACCCCGAATTTATGGTTTGTAATCTCAATAAACTTTTCTGCCTCCTTTGTAAAACCACAGCTTAACAAACCTCGGCATGCGCTATATGAATCACGGATATATGAAAATGCATAGCTTCTGACGCCGGGAATAAAACCACCGCAACGATTTTGTTGCATCTTAATGCCAATCAGCATCGACTCAATAATGTCATTGACTCTTTGTTCACGAGATTTGGCAATATTTCCCTGTTTCAGCCAATTTTTCCAATATTTTACCGTAGCATCAATATCCTTCCGAATACTCCTGGCATGAATATTTTTCAGGGAGTCGTCCAATTTTTCTGTACTTTCATCAACGAAATAGTGCATTAATGAAACTTCCTTATTCCCGGTTGTTGGAATCGTTATTTCTCCTGTGGAAAGAATGGGTGTAGTGTCAGTAGTACCAATAAATGGAAGATCTTTAAAAAGCACTAACAAATACCTGTTTTTCCAATTTCCACCATCTCCGTTTCCAAAAAGAGGAGCTGTTGTATCAGCATGGAATAAAACACCGGAATTCTTATATAGTGAAGATTTAATATTTTCTCCCGGAGTAATCTCTGAAGACACTTCCACTACTTGCGTATGTTTCCCTGAATTATTTTCAAAGACAATATGCCTGACATACAAAGGGCTATTGCTTACAACAAAGTCTAACACATGAATTTTAAGGTCACCCACCTGAGAGCAACCATAATACATGCCGGTACCTTTTAATCTGTGGATATTTACAGTAAGAATCTCCTGTTTTTTATTGATTTGTAATAGTAGTTTCGCAGACTTGATAAAGTTTGGAGATGTATAATCCGGTCCTATTAAAAAATCCAGGTTCCCATGTATATCCCCGCCACCTCCAATTATTCCATTTCCAATAAAATATCGCTCGCTATTCGTATTTAACCATTGCACTGTATCAGGTAAATTGATAGCTCCAGCTTTTATTTTCTTTTGACTGAATTCGTTACATCCGCTAAAAAGCAAAATGCCCAGAATTATAATAACCTGAAGTCTCATTTGTTTTAAGATTCCAGTAAGACGTATTAAAAGTGATGCAAAAATTATTGATATGGTTTTCATTGTTTTTATAATTTAAAAGGTTTCAATTTACCGGCCAAACCCGAATGGTTTCTTTACCGTTTACGGGGGGCGCCGGACGTTGCATGTATACGGCGCAGTCGCGTCCGAGCCGATCTTCACCCCGTCCACATAGAACTCCACGTTCGTGATGGCACCGTATGACGTTGTCGCCGAAACCTTGATAGGCGCCGTAGTCCCAGCGGTCACCGTCGCACCGTTTGTTGAAAATCATGTTCATGGCGCCTCGATCCTGACGCGCTGCACCTGGAAGACCGCCGGGGTCGGCAGCGGCACGTCGACGGCGGCATCGACGCCCTTGTTGTCGGTGACCCCGCGCCAGACACCTGTGCGCAAGGACAGCCGCTGCAAGGTCTTGGCGTCCGCCTCGGCCACGGCCAGTTCCTGCGCCGCGCCGCCATTGACATGCACGTTGTAGCGGCCCGCCTCCGCATCGGCGACGATGACCAGGGAGAGCTTCTCTCCCGCCGTGTATGTGCCGAGGTCAACGGCGTTGTTCCCGTCCGCCGCCTGCACCGTGCCGGTCTCAGTCAGCACCACACGCACCGGCCGGCGGCTGGCGGGATCGCAGAGTTCGATCTCCAGCCGGGCGTTGGCCTGGGCCGGCGTCAGTTCCAGTTCGACCCGAACCTTTGCCGATTCAGGGAACACGCGCACGGCGCGGGCGTAGTCGAAGGGATCGCCGTCGCGCAGTTCCAGGCTGCGTTTCCCGGCGTTCTCGACGACAGTCACAGGTGCCCACTTCGGGCTGTAGAGATTCCATCCCGGCACGACGGCGTTGGGCGTGGCCTTCGTGAAATCGTCCGTCGGGAACGCGGTCTCGTCCGGTTTGACCGGCAGAGCGATGCGCGACACCCAGATGTCTTCCTTGTTGACGCTGTAGACCAGCCACAGCGCCTGCTTCGTGTCCGCGAACGTACCGTCATCGGCCCACTCGGCCAGCCCGCGCACGTACTGCGCGCCGGGATTCTTGTACTTTCCCGGATAGCGAAGCGGGGGAAGTTCGCCATGGACTACCCGCAGGTCGCGGAATTCGCGGCCGTCATCGCCGTGAACGATGACAAGGGGATAACGGATTTGCCGGCCCGGGTCAGGGTTGTAGGCAAGGGCGAAACGGCCATCGTCCGTTCTTTGCCCCCAGATCTTGCCAGATCCAGCCAGCAGCGACGGTGGCTGCACCGGCCGTGACCAGGTCTGGCCATTGTCATCCGACAACGTCACAAGTCCCATCTTGCACAGACCGACCAATGCCCCGTCCTGGCGGTGGTAGAAGCAGAGGGCCTTGCCGAACTTCCAGAAACCGACGCTGTTCAACTCCTTGTCGGCATGCCACTTCATGCGGAGGTCGCCGAGATAGACACCGTAGTCCTGCTGTTCCAGGAGAAGGTTGCTTCCAGCGGCTTCGCGGCAGGCCGCCACAAAACCGGCATCCGTTGACGTCTCGAAAGACGGCAGCAGATCCGGCAGCGGGGCGATCAAGGTGAACACCTCGCCGAGCTGATGATCGGCCGTGATCTCCCGGACCAGCAGCACCTTCTTCTCGGCCTCGCTGACCGTGCTGTCAGCCGTATTGCCGGCGCAGAACGCCAGCATCCGCCCGTTGGTGGCGCGGTAGAAGTAGAAACGAGCGGCACAGGAGACCTTGCGCGGGAAGAGATCAGCCGGCGCGGACCACTGCCAACCGTCCCTCGATGTCGCATATACGACCTTGTAGGGAGGAACGTCCTCGTCCTTCGGCGTCATGGCCCAGGCGGCATAGATCCGGCCCTTCCAGACCGCCAGGTCCTGGTGGTGGGCGTAGGTCCAGCCGTCGCCATCGGCCTGCTCCGGCTGGTTGCGGCTCGCACGCAGGATCTGGATGTTCTGCACGCCGACGACGGGTTTCAGCCCGCCATCGGGCAACTGCAGGTTGAGGCGGCCTTGTTCATTGCCGCTGACCACGATGGGCGTGCTCTTTTCCTGCGCGGCGAGTGGCGATGGGGTCATCAAATTGAGGGCGATAATCATCATTATCAATAATCTTTTCATAAAAACAATTTTTTAGTTAAAAATCTAATTTGAATATTATGTACCGGTAATACTCCTAGTTCATACTTTCTCCTTGTTGTTGTTTGTAGTTTCCTAAGTTCATTGGCCAAACCGGAAGCTAATGAACTTCCTCCTGCTCAATGTGGTTTGCAGCATTTATGTAACGTTTTTTATCAGGTTCACGCATAATTATTCACTTCCAAAATCTTGCACAGTCTTTTCTAGTTTATAAATTCCAATACTTCAAGAAAATTCATTTTGCCCATGACTTAAACTCTGAAGTCATATTTTTAGTTTTAAATAGGTTTCCAGTAGAATATTGCCAACCCTGCCGGATCAAGCTTTTCAGTAAATTCAGCAATTTCCTCTTCATTTAACTCTCCATTGACTATAACACTCTTTGAAGCAGCCTGAATTTTTTTGCATGACTCAAGAATCAATTCTTTCCTGAATACCCCTGTTTCTCTTTCAATTGTTACTTCTACAGCTTTCAAATTTTCTATCTCAAGTACCGCATCAAGGATATGCAAGCCGCATGCATGCATATGCAGCATACTGTATGGAAACTTATCAATGATCTTTTTGTCAAACTCCAGAAAATGCTCTTTGTAATCATTTAGTGAAAAGAGATTGGAAGCATCTATCTGGTAGTCTAAAATCGGTCCTGGCGCAAACACACTCCAGGCTGAAACGTATCCGCCTTTCCATGGCTGCCGCATATCAATATTTCGCTGTGCTGTCAAAATATATAATTCTGCAAATTTTTCCGCCAGTTTTGCAACCTTCTCAGGGCAGAGATACATAGAAGTGCACAACATTTCCTCACCCATGAATGCAGCAAGCATATCGATAACGCCTCTAAAATGAAGCTGTCTCACAGCTAAATCAACTCCTGCTTTATCAATAAGTTTTTTCATGACATTATTCATTACCTCAAACCATTCGGATTTCAAAGCACCTTCTACTGTGAATTCATCCATTGCATTTTCAATATCTACCGATACCGGTTTTGAAGAGCAGCTGAAAGCTGAAGCATAAATCGGGCATCCTATTACCGCCTCCATCCAGGCCTCAGAATATAGACATCCTGCAAAATTAACCATATCACCGTTAACCGGTTCAGGTTTGCTTTTCCCTTCTCCCACTAATCTGGAAATATCAATATCTTCGGGAAGCACTTTTTCAGGGTCTATAATCTCTCTGCCGCCCTTTACAGGATATGGCTTTTTATTGAAACCGTTAAAAGGTATTCTTGCCAATAGCGGTTCTTTGTTTGTAAGCTTCCAGAATTCCTTATTCTTTTCAATCACTTTGCTTATTACTTTTTCATCCATATTCGTATCGTCGCTCCTTTGCTACGCATTATCTTAATTTTTTCTTAAACATTATACCTCTCATATATTCTGACTATTATTTTTTATCCTTTACCGATTTGTTGAAGAAGCATTTAGGGGTCATTCCAGTTAGTATTGTGCGATTTCCCTTTTTGTAAACCAGCTGCAATAAAAAAATTACTGAAACCAGCCGAGTTTAAACTATCATTCAGGCCCTGCCAAACGCTTTCGATTGCCCCTGTTTTAAGAGCCTCCTGATAATTTGCCTGAGCCAAACAAGTCAGATTAATAAATAGTATGAGTTGTAATGCAATGATTTTTCGATTGGTTGACTTCATTTTTTTCGTTTTAATAAACGATATTCAAACCTTAACTTTCACAACTACTTTTCTAATAGGCATGCTCTTACCGGAAATGACCTTTGGCATGTGAAGGTCCTGTGGATACATAATGGCAAACATCCCTTTGGTATATCTGATCATATCTGGATTCCCGATAAATAACCAGTAATCCTCCTTTTCGTGGTAAGGCTCTGATATTTCCTGATTGTTCAGCCATTCATAGCCAATACACTCTTCACCTTCAATCATAAAATGAATATCAATGTAATTTTTGTGCGCCTCTAAAAGGCTTTCATCCAACGATTTTGTGGTACATTCCACTACCATTGCATACACATTTTTTCCATCAAGAGCATACTCTCCTGATTCAACTTTTGAGAAATCGGTTTCACTTAAATACTGAAGGGCTGTTTTAATACGTTCGCCCAAACCAAAATAAAGTGTGGCATTTGAAATGTGATCTGTAATCATCTTTTTTGTTTTTTAAATTATTAGTTTCTATTTTTTTCTCCAAAAACATCACGCACTGCCTCAAGGTATTTATACCCCGAGCGCAAATCCGGTTCGAGGTAACTTCCTTCAGTCCACTCGTTCCAGCAATTAATATTAAAAGTATTGCCACAATCAGGATTATTCTTCATGAATAATTTAGTTTCCTCCAATGCAGCCTTGAAAGCTTCCGGGGTATTTCCTCCCATTTTTGCCATAAACGGATAGCCAATATCAACCAGAGAATCGTTCTGGTTTGTTCGCGGACTTGCATCCCAGCCCATGGTTACATTCGGGAAATAGGAAACACCATAATCTGTTTTTGCCTTCTCCCAATGTTCGAAATAGCGGTCTCGAACCCAGTTGTAATCGGTTTGCGTTTCCTCTCTCATGGTGATAAATTTTAATGAATTATTATTGACAAATCATTAATTATCAGTAATATAATATCAGAAAAAATCATTCCCATCAGACTTTGATTTTGGCCTCACCATAAACAATAGGATAGCACATATTATCATGATTAAAGCTGCGAACTGATACATATTACTGAGATTTATGTTCGAGTCACGCAAAACCCCACCGGCATATATTGCCAAAGCATTGGCATCATATTGGAATCTCCGAACGCTCGTGTAAAAGAAAATATCATAAAAGCAAAAATTGCAAGAGGTAGAATTGTAGTCCAGCTTGCTAAAAAAATGCAAGGTGCAGCTATTAAAAGGCCAATAGCAGGAACATGAATCCTTGAAAGGCGGTTTTTCCGGCTCCACCTGTCTGCAATAAAACCGCCGAAAAGTAATCCACCTATTGCTGCAGGATATAAATAACCAGTTGCATAAAGTCCGGCAATACCCTGGGAAAGGTTGAAATTTTCCTTATAGTATGTAGGGAGCCATCCCATCACTAGCCAACCGACAACTCCTAAAAGACCCCAGTATCCAAGCATCAAAAGAAAAGATCTCTTCCTAAACAGATCCCTTATACCTACAAAAAAGTTGATTTTACGCTCGGCTTTTCTTGTAATATTGTTTACAACATTTTTTGGTGGATCCTTAAGAAAAACCGCGACAACTATTGAATACACTATCCCCGCAACACCAAAAGAGATGAATAAAAAGTTCCAGGAATGATTTTCGGCAAGTAATCCACCAAGAAATCCCAGACTCGATCCAACAAAAATTCCTGTCATATGAATTCCTGTTGCCAGGGAACGGGTAGAACTTCGGTGGTAATCTGCTATAAGTGCCAACGCTGCAGGAATATAACCTGCTTCACTTATACCCATTAATATCCGGGTAATCAATAATTGTTCAAATGTTCTTGAGTAAGCTGTCAACCATGTTACTGCTGACCAGACTAATAAGCTTACGATAACAACACGGCTGCGATTAAATCTATCTGCAAGAAATCCTGCAAAAGGACTAAATATCCCATATGTCCATAAAAAAGCTGAAGTTAGAAGACCGAATTGAGCATCACTCATCGGAATTGCGTCGATAATTGAAGATCGCATAGTAGTGATCATTATACGATCGAGATAATTTAAGGCACCTATAAAAAAAAGTAATACAACTACAAGCCATGCGCCTTTTGGTAATTTTGATTCCGGAGTTAGTATCTCAGATGGAGTAATAGACATTTGCGTTTGGTTTAAATTTAGAAAACTCTCTTTAAATGGTTAATCACTGACTCAGCCAGATTCTCTCCTTATCTGATAAACGATTGTTAATTATTTAGACCGTCATCGAAACATGAAATTACCCTACTCTTTTTGTCTATCCCATACTGCCGGAGTAAAAAGCCAATTAGGTGCCCCATTTAATTTATCTTCTATTGTATTTATTATTCCTTGATTAAGTGGTTTAGAATCAATTAGTTTAGCATTTTCATGTATATGTTCAGGATTATCTGCGCCTATAACAAGAGAGTTAACATACTTAAGGCTTTTAACATAGGAAACAGCCAGTTGGGCGACTGATATATTCATTTCTTCGGCAATTTCATTTATTTTTATTAAATACTTACCTATTTCTTTCAGGTTGCCCTTCAAATTTGTCGGATTTAAATAAAAGAGCCCCTGTAAAAATACACTCCTTGCAAAAACCAGTTTATTTTGAAGCCTCCGGGCACCATCCCCTTTGGTGATTCTCATATCAAGCATATTTACTGGAATTTGAAAGGCATGATAGATATCATTTTCCAGCATTACTTCAATTTCGTCAAATTCGTAACAAGAAGCTCCTGCCAATTTTATTATACCCTTGTCCAAAAGGTTTTCATAGACTTTTGTTATTTTATTCCCGAATGTTGAATACTCTTTTGCATTATGAATTAAAAGTATGTCTAGGTAATCTGTGTTGAGGTTTTTTAATGATTTTTCAACTGATCTCATCATAACAATTTCGACATCAGATGCACTAATCTTGCCTAATTGAAATTTAGTAACTATTGATATATCAGATCTTCTTATTTTGTAAGCTGATAAATATTTCCCGATAACTTTTTCAGAATCACCATAATCGGCTGCAGTGTCAATACAATTGACACCAGAGGCGAGTGCTGAATCTAATATTCTGAATGCCTTTTCCTCGTCCGGTTTTCCTTCATTATTGGCAATACCATAATTTAAACCTAACTGGACAGTTCCCAAAGTCAACTTAGAAATTGAATTATTATATTCCATCATTAATTATCCTATTTAATTTGTATTGTTTTTTTATTCACACCCTCTTTCAACAGTTTATAGCAATTAACTCTTCCCATCGTATATACTGCTTGTTGTATCGGGTATATTCTTAAAATTGGAAACAATTCCGGTGATATACTGGCTCAATCCTACAACATCGGCTCCCATGTTGATAAATCTGTATCCCATATCTATTAATTCTTTAAGGTTGCCTGCTGAACCTACCGTGCCAGCGAATTTACCATGCTTTATAGCTACCTCAGCAACTCTTTTCCTCGCCTTTAAAAGCGCTGGATGATCCCATTGCCCTGGTGCACCGATTCCCTGGCTGAAGTCCCCTGGTCCGAAAAATAGCATATCAATCCCTTCAAGTGCTGCAATTTCTTCAAGCTCATCTAAAGGCTCAGGATCTTCGATCTGAACTGATATAAATCTCCTCTCATTAGCCTGCTTAATGTATTCTTTAACATCGATAGTGCTATAGGCACCATCTGCATTTCCTCCATCGAGGGGTCGCCTGCCAACTGGATGAAAGCGGGTCATCTTTACTACATTCTTAGCATCAGCAAGACTCATGATATGAGGAACCATTATTCCGGATGCATCCATTTCCAAAGGTTTAATAAGATCACTATAGCTTCCTCTGGGAACCCTCACCATGATGTCGGTATTATGAGCCTTGGAAGCCAGGATCTGTTTTTCAACGGCTGAAAAGTCATTCGGTGTATGTTCCATATCAGTCCATATACAATCAATACCCGACAAGGCTGCTACCTCGCAGACACGTGAATCAAAAAGGTTAAGCTTGATACAGCTGACAATCCCTCCTGTCCTTAGTTTATCCAAAACTTTACTTTGTCTCATTTCCATAATTAAAAACTCCTATATTATAATTTAAATTTAGTAAGTATATTTTCCCCTGTTCGGCTTTATATTACCAGGCTGTCCAGCCACCATCGATAATAATGTTTGATCCTGTCATATAGCTTGATGCATCGGATGCTAGAAGTATTAATGCCCCTGCCAACTCCTCCGGTCTTCCTGCTCTTCCCATCATAGTTTTTGCATGTAATTTCTGTTTGAAATCTTCGGTCAGGTTCCCTTTTGGGTTGGGAAATGGTCCTGGTGTAATGCTGTTTACTCTGATATTTTTACCGGCAAGATGGCCTGCACAGTATCTTGTAAATTGCAATACTCCGGCTTTCGCCGCACCGTACTGTGGTGGATTGTTCTGCCCGCTCGTACCATAAATCCCCGGATCAGGAGATACTATCCCGTACATAGATGCGATATTGATAATATTCCCTACTCCATTTTCATAAAAATACGGGAGCACCTCCCTTGTGCATCTGAATGTTATATTAAGTGTACCATCTATGCCTGTTTCCCAGATTTCATCGGACATCTCGTCGATGGAATGAGTGGCAACCTTTTTCCCGCCAGCTCCTCCTCCGTAAACCGCACAGTTAATTAAAACATCGATCCTGCCGTGCAGGTTTTTTACCTTTGCAAACATTTCCCTTGTTGAATCTGTACTTGAAAGATCACATTTGAGTACTTTCAGATTCTCAGCCAGATCATCTCCACCTGCAATTTCAACAGGCTTTTTTTCTGCAATGTCAGCTATCACTACTGTCCCTCCGGCTTCAAGAAGGGCTTTTGACATGGCACTTCCAATGTAACCGATGCCTCCGGTTATGAGAATAACTTTACTTTTTAGGCTTAATAAATCTTTAATGTTCATAATATCATGTCATTAATGGGTGCGATCTAGAAATACGAAGGAATATATGTCAGCGTCTCTGATTACGAAACGCAGGCGCACCGGTTTCCCGGCAAGAGTGGAGAGATCGGGATTTGCCTTCCAGCTTACAGCTCTTTCGAGATTGTCTCCATAAATCTCATGACAATCGGCTAAACTAAAGCCGGGTAAAGACCGACCATCAATATCCTGAACCTCAATACGAACGGAGCCTGCTGCAGAGGTTGAGACATTCAGAAACAATGTATTTCCGGTAAACGTGATAGGTTTGGTGACCATCTCACCCCCGACAAGCGGAGCATGCAGGGATACAAAACCATCGATGCGTATGTTGTATCTGCGGATGATGGCCCCTCTATCTTGGTTTTTCCTTTCAAGGAAATATAACGAAAGTTCAGGTGGAGCATCCTCTATAGCGGAGCTGGTTTCCACAATACCCCAATTCTGGTACATGTCGCCATAGAACCAGCCGCCTTTATTTCTCAACCCAGGGCGAAGAAAAGCCTCAGGCCAGATACGGAAATTATGTCGGTCGCGGCTCGACATGATCATACCCTCTGTTAGAGCTGTACCCAGTCTGCGGGTTTCTTTTGCACGTGTATACCTGTAATCATATTCCGGCAGGGCCTTTGCTGACTCCGTCCAGCCACGATCGATGTAACGTGTTGGAAAACCTATCAACAGGTGGGGTGCACGGTAATATGGTATAATCTGATTCGTATACAACTCGCTAACCCGGCCCGATGGATACTCCTTCCCCGCAGTATCTTTCGCAGACACCGATAAAGCATTGTGATTGCCCGGATCAACGATGGCTGAATAGCCGAGGAACACGGGGTCTGTCCAATTGAGGAAATCATGCGATGTCTCGGTCATGATATCGCGCCCTTTATCGCTTCCGGAGTTTATGAGATTCCAATTACCCTCAGCCCCTCCCCTAAAGGTCCGATGGTATGCACGATATTCACCTTGCAGCTCATCCCAGAAAGCGAGATTCTGTGAATCGAAGTCACCCTTGGTGACAACTGGCACTGAATCCATTAACTTCCAATTGATACCATCAGATGACTTATATGCATACAGCCCTTTTTTTCCAACTGTTATTCCGAGTGCTTTGTACTTTGCGTCTGCCATGCACTCCGGATTTGTGTCAATGAAGGGTGAAAAACTTTCATTACCTGAGTCCAGAATAATATTGTTCTTTTTTGATCCATTATATGAAAAGAGACCCAGCTCCGGCCTTATCCAGTGGATGCCATCTTGACTTTCAGCGTAACAGTAAACATTACGCGTGGTCGGCCGGTCTTTTCCATTAAGATAGGAAATATGCCTGCCACGGTAGTACATACGGTATTTAGTACTATCCTTAAAAACCGTTACATAGCCGGTTCCATTACCTTCCCATGGTTCATTAGTCTCTAGGGCAATGTCCTGTGGAGTTGGATGTTGCATTTGTAATTCGGTCTTACCCGAAAGACGTTCAATAAGGTAGTCGTCCACAAATAATTCCCTATTACTGCCTAATCTGATTATTTCGTTGTTAACAGTCTTTTCTGAACATTTGTAACCTGATATGGTAATAAAGAGTACAATTAATAAAAGTTGGTTTTTCATATAAATGATTTTCATGATTTATTTTTTTATAACATGGATTTGTCGGGAGAGTGTTCAAGCCATTTTAATGGAGTATTTAAATCCATCAAAAATTAGCTGCATTCTGAACCTTAAATACCCAGGCATACTGGCACGGATTTGTAGCTGGTGACATCGCAGGCGGAGTAATAATCAGTTTTTTACCTGAAACCGAATATTTTACTTTGCCTTTAAAACCAAGCATTGAAACCGATTTGGTAGAACCAATTCCTTCAACTACAATCGGTTTATCCTGCCATTTGGTAACAATCACATACAAATCAGCGCCTTTTTTGGTGAAATAAACAGTCGTTTCAGGTTTTACAATAGGAGCTTTGTCCCATTTGCGAGTGCTATAAATGGCTTCGCCGTTTACTTTCAGCCATGCGCCCATATCGGACAGGCGTTGTTGCATGATCTCAGGAATACGACCATCTGCTGTTGGCCCAATGTTGAGTAACAGGTTTCCACCACGAGCAACCTTGTTTATCAGGATATGTACCAACTCTTCTGAAGTGGAATAATCCTCCAGCACTTCGTTCCGGTTGTAACCAAACGAACCAGCTGTACCCCGGCATTCTTCCCAAGGATGTTCAAATTTGGTGTCGTTCGCATTACCCTCGTACACCAAATCGTATTCGGTGGTATAATATCCGCCATGTTTGCTGCGGGTTTCTTTACCCCAGCGGTCGTTTACCACTACGGTGTTTTTTACGGGAGATTCGTTATAAAGCCAGGCCAAAAATTGGGTGCTTTTCCATGCTTCACTTGGGTGATCCCATTCTCCGTCGGAATAAACCACGTCGGGTTCATAGCGGGTCACCAGATCTTTCATCTGCGGAATCATGTGATCGTCAACGTATTTGCCAAGGTCAGATTTATACAAAGGGTTGAACCATTCGTAAAGCGAATAATAAAAGCCCATGTGCAATCCACTTGCTTTCACCGATTTGGTCAGATCGCCACACAAATCGCGGTGCGGACCAACATCAACTGAGTTCCAGTTCCAGCTCTGTGCACTAGGCCAAAGTGTAAAGCCATCGTGGTGTTTGGAGGCCAATACAATGTATTTGGCACCTGCTTCTTTAAATCGTTCAGCCCATTCGTCGGGATTGAACATTTCAGCTTTGAACTGATTGGCAAAATCCTGGTATTTAAAATCTTTTCCATACACCTGATTGTGATAGTCGATAAAAAAATGTTGTACTTTGGATGGGTTTACCAAACGGCTCCAGTACCATTCGGCATATTGTTCGTAAACACCCACCTTATCGCGTTTGGTTGGACTATAAGCCGGTACTGAATACAATCCCCAAAAAATAAAAATCCCGAATTTGGCATCTTCGAACCATGTTGGAACAGGACGACTGTCGATGGATGACCAGTTAGGCTGGTAGGTTTTTTGTGAAAACCCATGCAGTAAAGCAATAAAGAGAAATACAAATACTAAAATGATTGATTTTTTCATATTTAAATATTTTTGTGTTACTTAAATATCTAATTTGATTTTTTTGAACCGGAAATACTCCGGTTTGTGGGCAAAAGAGGGCAGGCTGGCCTCCACTTCTTTCAGGAAATCGACGATTCCGTTGGAGGTGCAGGCCGAACCCGGTCTCCTTCTACTTGCTGTGGAATCGGAACGAATACACATCGCACTCGCGCATCGCGAATCGCAGGCGCACCGGTTTCCCTGCGATGGCAGCAAGGTTCGGGTTGTTCTTCCATCTCACCCGCCGCTCGATCGCGTCGCCGATGACGGCCTGGCAATCATCCATGCCGAACCCCGGTAGTGCCTGGCCCGAAGCGTCCTGGATCTCGACCCGCAGCGAGCCGGCTGCCCCGGTGCTGAAGTTCACGAACAGGGAATCACCTGTGAAGATCAGGGGCTTCGTCAGCAGTTCGCCGCCGTCGGCGCCGGCGTTCACGGAGATGAAGCCGTCGGTCCGCAGGGTGTAGCGATCGCCGCTTATTGTATTATAGATGGACATCTCCTCGGGGCCTGTCGGCACGACATTCAGTGATACGTAGTTCGCCCTTTGTTCCCATCTTGCCGGATCCAAGCCTGGCCGGATGAAGGCCTCCCTGAAGGTGCGCTGATATGAAGCGGAACCGGCGCGCATCGTCATGAGCATGATGTCGGTGGAGCCGTAGTTGCCCTCCACCGGCTCTCCCATCTCGATGCCCATCATGAATCTACTCGGCAATGCGACATAGATATGCGGCGCGCGGAAATAGGGATGCGTCTGATTCGTGTAGAGTTGTTCGCCCGGAAGATTGGCATCGGTGTCGACCAGCGGAGTCCAGGTGATGAAGTCGGTCGAGGTCGTCCGACCGACTCGCCGCTGGAACTTCTTGTACGGATCCGTCTGTGGAGGCTCGATCATGCCCCAGGTGCGGACAAAACAGACATAGCAGTTCTCGGCCTCGGACCAGAAGGCCGGACTCGACGAATCGAAGGGCCAGGGCGTTCCGGGGGCCTGATTCGGCGTTTTTATGACAGGCGCGTCCTGGATCTTGCTCCAGTGGATACCATCGGCGCTCTTGAAAGCGATCAGTCCGGTCCCTCCCGATCCCGCCAGCGCTTTGTACCGGGCGTCCGGTGCGACACCGGGCCGGGTGTCGAGGAAGGGGGTGAAGTTGTGGGTGAACGGAGCCTGGCGGGCCAGGATCACATTGCCGCCCTTCGAGCTTTGGATCTTTGTGATGCCCAGGTCGGGGAACGTCCATTCGATACCGTCGCGGCTTTCCGCATAGCAGGTGATCTCGTTCGGTTCGTTGTCTGCGTTGCGCTCCTGTCGCCCCTTATCGTACCCGGGAATGTCGGAACGATAGTACGCCCGGTAGAGATCCCCGTCCTTGATGATGGTGCCGTACGCGCCGCTCGGCAGGGGACTCCTGGCGGGCGCTTGCCTGACCGGCGCATGCAATCGGAACGCGACGCCCGTCATGCGCTCGACGAGCAGGTCGTCGACGAAAAGCTCCAGTCGTGTGCCTATCTCAACGGGTTTCATGCTCGTGCTCTTCTCCTGTGCGGTGAGTGGCGATGGGATCATCAGATTGTAGGCGATGATCATCATTATCAATAATCTTTTCATAAAAATATTTTTTAATTGTTAAAAATCTAATTTTACAATGGCATCGGAAGAAGAATTATTTGCCAATACTTGCAGCCTTGGATTAACCTGAAATATATTTACAAAATTCCGCCGGAAACCGTCATAAAGCAGATCATTTTTATAATTAAAGAACTCATCCCAATGAGGCGTCTTCTAAAAAGTTATTCTGACTTTTCCAACCCCAGGGATGAGTTCTTTACAGGAAAGCATAGGAGCTAAACCGTTATGACAGATTATAAGTGATTACCAGTACTTATTTCAGGAAACGCAAATTTCTGTTTCCATCATAATATGATCCATGAGCATTCACTTCAGATAATCGCTAATAACCAGGGTTCTGTGTAACTTTTGGCTCCAAGCTTAATATTTCTGTGCTAATAGGCCATAATAATATCCAATCCTGACCTGTGCGAGTCCGCAAACTGGGAACTTGCTCGTATTGCTTGCCAAATCTCAATAAATCCCACCAGAGTTTCCCCTCATAGAGGAATTCAAGGCGTCGCTCATCAAGAATGGCCGCATCATTTGCATCTTTGGTGCCACTTACAAAAACATGTGAGGCATAATTGGCCCCAAAAGCACGTTGCCTTATCTTATTAATCTCAGCAGAAGGATCCTGACCTAAAGCATTTTTCGCTTCGGCTTTCAGCAGCACAATATCTGCATATCTGTAGATTACAACATCATCATAAAAGCGCCTCGTGCCTGAAATTACCAAACCATCAAACTTCTTTTGAACTGTAGTTGCGAATACAGTATAATTACCATTGGCATCTTTTCTAAATAATTCAGTGAAAGAAGCGGCCCGGCGCAAATCATCATTCAGGAACTTGGCGCGGGTTTCATTATGAACTCTCCATACATTTGCTCCAGAGCAAACTCCAAGTGAAGCTATTACTGCAGGATCAATATCAGTTTGCAGCTCTACTGCTAATGCATACATATTTTGCATCCAGGTTTCACCTGACTGTAATTCCTTGTAATTAGATGCCATAATGATTTCTTTATTGCCTTTGTTATCATAATCAAACACTCTACTGAAATCTGGCAGCAGGGCAACATCACTTGCTTCTATCTCGTTACAGGCATTCAGAGCTGTTGTAAAATCGGCCTGCCCGCCACTCAACTTTTTGCCTGTCCATAAATATACATCTGCCTTAAGCGCATTGGCGCCATTCTTTGACCACTTATTTCTTCCGGCAGGATATGTATTATTGGGAAATAGTGCAATAGCATCATCGATATCCTTCTTAATTAACGCGAAGATATCTGCCACAGGTGTTCTTTCCCTATTAATAACATTAGGATCATATGCTTCAGTTGGTTCAGTCACCTTGGGAACAGCACCCCAGGTTCTTACCATCACATAATACATAAATGCCCGCATCGTGAGCGCCTGTGCTAATATGCTTTTTTTATCGTCTTCATTTTGGAAAGTTATACCAGGTATATATTTCAGAATCAGATTTGCATCAAGAATGGTTGTATAACAGGTACTCCAATTCGGCCCGGCATTGGCTGGGAGTGAAGTTAAATTATTTTCGCGGATCATAAAATTCAAATCAGCATTATTACCTCGATCAAAGTCCTGGCTTCTTGCCTCCCCCCATACCATTAAATTCCACCACGTCAATTGTCTGGCTCTATCATACATTCCATTTAATGCTCCATTAGCATCGTTTTGCGTTTTGAAGAAGGAAGTAACAGAAATCTGGCTCACTGGCTGCAGATCAAGAGTCTTGGTACAAGAAAGACATAGAAACAAGCCAATCGCTATAACTATCGATATTTTATCAATTTTTTTCATTTTATCTAAATTAATGGTTATTTAAAAGCCAATACTTACACCGAATATGATGTTTCGTGGATTAGGAAACGCGGAGTCAGTGCTAGTCGCTTCGGGGTTCAATCCGGGGTATTTAGTGAAATAGTACAAATTATTCCCGGTCACATTTAATCTTAAATCAGCAATATTAAGTTTCTGGAGAATTTTATTTGGTAAATTATAGGATAATGTTACTTCTCTTAAACACCAGAAATCCGTTTTTGGATACTGCCCGGAAGGTTGTCTGGTAGAATGAAAATTTCTTTGAGCAATCTGATCTGCCCAATAATATCTGGGTATATCTGTAACATCCCCATCATTCATCCAGGATCTGAGAAGGTCATTTGAGAGGTTACCTAACCCAGAAGGACAACCAAGATATCGACCATAATTTTCATAATATACTGTACCTCCTAACGTGTAATCCATACGGGAATAGAGTTGTATGCCTTTATAACTAAATGTATTTGAAAACCCGCCTGTTGTTGTGGGATACGGATTCCCAAGATATACATAATCTCTTGTGTCTGTTATACCGTTACCATCTGTATCCAGCCAGATAAAATCGCCTCCATATTTTTTCTTGTCTGGGGTCGTAATAATCATATCTGTCGGGGCATTAGCAGCTTCTGCGTTCGTAGCATAAACGCCAATAGATTGAAAACCATAGAAATCATTAATTCTGCCACCTTCCTGCAAACCGCCTTTCCACATATATGTTTCTGTTCCGGCGTCCCATACATAAAATCCTCCAACACGGTTATTGGGCTGACCATTATCAGGAAGCTTAAGTATTTTTGTTTTGACATCTGCTATATTAAGAGAGATATTCCATTGGAAATCCGATGTGGCCGGAAGAACATTTACATTCAATTCAACTTCATTACCCCGGTTTTCAAGTGACCCGTAATTTGTGAAGATGCTTGCAAACCCTGTAGACCGAGGCAGGTTAAGGGATGTTAGCAACTGATCTGTGTGCCTTATGTAAGTATCAAAAAGGATGTTCACCCTGTTATTGAATAGCCCGAAATCCATTCCAAAATCCAGCGTTTTAGATTGTTCCCATTGGAGGTTTTGATTAGGCAAAACTGTCACTGCTAATGAGGCAGCGTTGTTATATTGTGACCCTGAACCGACCGTTCCCTGGGCCGTATAGGGTCCCAGTCCGCTTATATTACCATTAACTCCGTAACTTGTTCTTAGTTTTAATTTTAGCAGATTCGCAGGAATTACGCTCCAGAAATTTTCCTTATCAATGTTCCATCCCAGAGAAATCCCGGGGAATGCCCCCCATCTACTTTTTGATCCTAAATTGGATGCACCGTCGTATCTCAAACTTGCATTAAAAAGATATTTTTCTTTGTAATTGTATGTAACTCTTGTAAAATACCCTGCAATCGCCAGCTTACTTTCTGTACCGGTTACAGATGTAGGCCTGCCTGAAGCATTTAACGTTGGTATCAAATTGGTAGCGGCGTTATCCCCTGCGGCATAAAGATAGTAATTATTAGTCTCCCAGTAAGAGAAGCCTGCCTTGACTTCTAGGTTATGCACATTATTAATAGATTTTGCATAAGTAAATACTCCCTCGGCTTGCGGATTGAAATTCTTGGTATAACTTGCATTAGCCACACGGGAGGTAACAAGTGAAGTAGGTCCGTTCCAATAATCCATCTGAAAAAATCTGTTATACTGGTTTGTCTGATAGAAAGAAAACTGTGGATCAAAAGTTAAGCCGGGAATTATCTTCCATGTTGCCCCTAAAACTAAAGTTAAGTCGTTTAAATTTCTATTGGGTTTCATGGTATTAAAAATGTATTCTGGAGGAGTATAATCCATACCACGGAAACCCGTAGCAAAGGTTCCATCTTCAAAGTAAAGCTTCATTGTTGGTGGGGTATCCATCATGATTTTAAAAATGTTAAAATCTCCACTAGCTGCACCCTGGCTTACGTCACGACTAGTTGAATTTGTATATGCTACTCTCCAAAAAGCTTGAATGTTATCTGTTACTTTAATGCTTGAGGACAAATTCAGGGAATACCGTTTATAGTTGGTGTAAACAGCGACCCCTTCTCCATCAAGGTAACCAATACCCAGATTGAAAGTTGCCTTTTCAGTTCCACCTGATACATTTAAATTATGATTATGGGAAATTGCAGTTCTGAAAAGAAGATGCTGCCAATCTGTATCTGAAAATAGTAATGTTTTGGAAGGATCAACAGGATCAGGCATGCTCTGCCAACCTTGATCTAACTTATACTGGTTCTGAGGTGTAAGATACTGAACACTACTCCAGGTATTATTGGTCAGATCATTACCTGTTCCAAAAGCACTAGCGGTAACTAAATTAGATAAACGAATCGCGTTCCCTGGTAAAGAAGCAGTAGCAACAGTTCCCAACCTTTGATAATAAAGGTAATCTCTTGCGTTCATCAGATCATAAAACCTGATATTATTGGAAAGGGATAAATCATAATTATATGTTACCCTGGTTGTTCCAGCTTTCCCTGATTTGGTATTAATAATTACTACACCATTAGAACCCCGTGCCCCATAAATTGAAGTAGCAGCTGCATCCTTCAAAACCTGGAGTGACTCAACGTCTGCAGGATTAATACTCGTCATATCGTTCCTGATAACCCCATCTACGATATACAAAGGAGCTGCACCATCAGGATTATTAATAGAAGTGCCCCCTCTGATTATAACCTGTGGTGAGGTACCTGGCATCCCTGAAGTGCTTTGAACCCGCACTCCTGCCAAAGTACCTGTCATAGATTGACCAACATTTGCATAAGGAATACTTTCGAGAACTTTTGAGTCAAGTTTTGAAATAGAAGTGGTCATAACTTGTCTTGACTGTCTTCCATAACCAACAACCACAACGTCATCCAGACCAACTGCCATCTCATTCATAGTTACATCTATTTGGGTTGATGTCCCGATGGGGATTTCCTGGGATTGCATCCCGATAAATGTGAAGGTCAGACTCTGCGCTCCCTGTGGAACAGCAAGAGTGTATTTACCATTAGAATCTGTTATCGCACCTGTTGTTGTTCCGGTTACAACCACATTAGCACCAGGTATTGGACCATTCTTGTCGGTAACAGTTCCGGTAATTGTTTTTTGCTGTTCCTGGTTAATAACCTCAGTAAAATTTTTTTGGTCGGCTTTGTTTGTCAATACAATTTGCCGGTCAACAACTGTATAAGCCACGTCGGCTCCCTCAAAAATGCTGTTAAGGACTTCAGAGATCTTCTGATCTTTAAATTCCCCCGATACTTTTCGATCGACATCTACAAGTTTACTGTTGTATAGAAAGAAGAACTCGCTTTCATCTTCGATCTGATGAAGAACTTCTTTGACTGATGCATCCTTAAGTTGCAGAGTCAATTTTGTGAACTGGGCATACGCTTCCGTTGCCATTAGTTGTGTAAGACTGACCAAAAACAGAATTACCGATAGTTTCATAGTCATCCAGATTTTTCGGAAAGCATCATTTTTTTGACACTCCCTGGTTAGATAAAGGGTTTTTTTCATAACTTTGAAATGTTTTTAGTTAACTACTAATTTCTTCGGTTTAACTTTCGACCAGGAATGAGAACCGAATTTCATGCCGGGGATGATAAGGTTTAAAATCCTCCCCGGTATTTTTTCTATTTATTTTTCTTCATAAGGTAAATCTTTTGTTTTGTAAAATCACCGTCAGGCAATACTTTGCTTTCGATAATCCGATAATCGATCGGTGCAGAGATTTTCAATAAGTTCAATACCTGCCTGAGGTTTTCATTTCTGAATGTTGCTTTATAAATATACTCGTTAATTTCAGGGTCTTCGATAATTATTTCGACATTGAACCAGCGGTTCAACCGTTTCACTACATCTTCCATAGAATCGTCCTGAAAAATAAGATTTCCATCCCGCCATGCGATATATTTTTCGGGGTTAACTTCTTCCATACTGACTTTTTGAAATTCTTCTTTATAAACAGCTCTTTGTCCGGGATGCATTGTGCCATATTCTTTTGTATTCTGTCCTTCATCTGCTGACAATTTTACCTTTCCTTCAATAAGTATCACTTCGGATTGTGTTTCGTCAGAATAACTTACTACATTAAAAGATGTGCCCAAAACATCAATATTAAGCTCCTTTGCATTTACCCTGAAAGGCTGTTTTTCATTTTTTGCCACCTCAAAAAATGCTTCCCCTTTCAATTTGACCTCCCTTAAATTGGGCGGAAAATGTGTTGGAAATTGTAATTCTGAACCGGAATTAAGCCATACCTTTGTCCCGTCAGGCAAGGAAAACTCTGAAACCATTCCCTGCCGGGATGAAACAGTTTGTATAACCAAATTTTCTTTCTGTTCTTTTTTCAGAGAGAGATTTTGTATTGTCTGGTAACCTGAAAAAATTAATACCGGAAGTAATAAAATCGCAGCGATACGCTGAATAATTATTCTCCATTCCGAATATTTATTCTCATGTAATCTTTTATTGACTTTTCTCAATGCTTCAAATGAGTTGAACTTTTCCATCTCATTTAATAAAGGTATTGCCTCCCATGCTTTGTAGCATTCCAGATAAACCGATTCATTTTCAGTAGATTCTTTTCTCCACTCATCGATCATGGACCTTTCATTTTCAGACAAATCGCCTGATAAATAACCCGGAAGCAAATCCTCAACTTCACTCAAACTCAACTTCATTTTTCTATTTTATTATTAAACATTAATGCCCTTCTTGGACTTATTAATACTAAGACGACAATATCAAGCTACACACATATACAAAAAAGTATTTTTTTTGCATTTATTTTTAGAAAGGAATTCAGATACTTTATTTACCGGATCAAAAAAGTGATGAACCAGAACGGAAGAAAATCAGCAAGTTCCTTTCTGAGGATTTTCAGTGCGTTACTGATCTGCAGTTCAACAGTGCGTTTGGATATTTCTAATTTTTCGGATATATCTTTATTTGATAAGCTTTCTATCCGACTTAGCTCAAATATCTCACGGCATCTTGGTGAAAGTTTTTCAAGACTTTTCTGAATGGTTTGGCGAAGTTCAGATTCTGAGAAATAATTATCTGCTGAGTTGTTGGAGGACTCTGACGAGAAGAGGAAATATGTCTGATATTTCTCAGTAACCTTCTTGTGTTTCCGGTAGTCGAAACAGCGGTTTTTAACACTTGCAAAGAGGTACGCTTTAAGGGATGACTGGATTTGTAGTTTTGGCGCCTCTACCCAGAGAGTAACAAACAGCTCCTGAACAAGATCTTCAACTGTTTCACGATCGTTAACATACTGCATAGAAAAGGCACAAAGAGATGAGTAGTAATAGTTGAAAATATAATCAAATGCTACTTTGTCTCTTCTTCCAAGCGCTTCAATCAGTAACAGATCTTTCAAGTAAGGTCATTTAGGCTTGCTAAATATAATAAAATTTCTAATAGATTGTATTTTGGCAGATTTTTTTTCGAACAGACAATTATATATCATACTCCAATTTATGCATGCCTGCATAATCAGTCAGTATTATCAAATCTCTGATTTAAAAAAGAGAGGCTGCCCTTTTGAGACAGCCTCAACCCTAACCACACCAACTAACTAACCAATTCCAACCTACCTGCTCTTCATTTCAAAAGACTAAAATGAAACCATTGTGACTTCTATTTGTAATAAATTCCCTGATATGAACAAGGAAAAATTTTCCGATTTATAGTAACTGATAGTACCGATCAAACAATTTGTAAATCCTCTTTTATTTAATTTCACTTAGTTATAAATCTCTATATGCGTTTCCCACATTTGATAATAAGACGACTAAATTGAGTGGCACACATATCCCAAAAAATTATTTTTGCTGCAGGAATTTTAATAAAGGTAGTTTAATACCTTATCTTAGTTGATTAAAATGCAGGAGAGCCGTAATCTTGATAATCATACAGCTTTTTTCCCAATAAAGAAACGCAGCGAGACAAAAGAAGGAGCTCAAAAGGCTGCTTCTTCCTTTGTAATATTATTAAAACTCTGAACCAAGAAAAAGTCTATTCTAACTAAACAAACCGCCCAGATTACTTTTTTAATTGGTTAACGATTTGATAATTAATTGATAATCAGTAGAAATTTAATTTCAAAAAAACCATTCAAAACATTCTTACCATTTGATTGGATTATCTAAAATTAGATCTTAATTAATTTAAGACTTAGGAATTAATTTACTAAATTATGAACTATATTTACAGAAATTAATAATAATTCTTAATTATGTGTTAATATTATGGATGTTACATTTGAAAAACTTATAGTTGACGAACATGGCGTCTTTCATTATCAGGAATTTAAGCAGCCACGCTTTACATCACCTTTTCATCTTCATGATGAATTTGAGATTATTTTAATCGTTAAAAGTCATGGCAAACTTTACGTAGGGTCAAATGTTACCAATTTCAATGATGGAGATTTGTACTTTTTCGCTTGCGGACTGCCCCATTGTTTCTATAATACACATGGTTACGAAAAAGGAAATGAAATGGCCCATGCTATTACAATATTTTTTAAGAAAGACTTTCTTGGAAATGATTTTTTTGAGAAAACTGAAAGTACTATACTTAATAAATTTATAAAAAAATCAGAAAGAGGCATTCAAATTATTCATCCTTCACAGTCTCTTATTGAAAGGATATTTAATTTATCTCGAAAGACAAATCTTGAAAAAGTCTCCGATTTATTATTGATTTTAAATGAGTTATCAATTACTAAGAATGCTAAAGTGCTTAGTATTGGCGATATGTTTTCATCTTCAAGTATGGTGGATTCCAGGATTATAAATGATGTATTCAATTATGTTGCTGGAAACTTCCAGCAGGAAATTAGTTTAATGGAAGCTGCCTCAAGAGCCAATATGCAGAAATCCGCATTTTGCAGGTATTTCAAGCGAAAAACGAAAAAAACATTTACACATTTCGTAAACGAAACCCGGATCATGCATGCACAAAAACTGCTCGCTGAAACAGATAAAACAATTATTGAGATAGCTTTTGACTGCGGGTACCTGAATACTTCATATTTTAATCGTCAGTTCCGACTTTTCTGTAAAGTATCACCTATGACATTCAGGGCAATAGTAAAATAAGCTACCAGAAATAATAATAAAAAATAATCACAAGAGCCACTACTCCTGCTGAAAAAATGACATCCCAATTATTCCAACTCTTGCGTGTTTCAGCGACTTGTTCAGGAGTTTGGGAGAAATAAGTAATTCCCTTTAGTTGCGTTTCGGTTGCTTTTGGTGTTATTTTGCGGTTAAATACTCCTAAAATAAACACGGCCGCAATGCCCGGAGCAATAAGAGACTGTGATATTTTTAAATGTGATAAATACAGCTTGAAGATAGGATTCTGGTAATTACTTTGCGATCATCGGTCGAATGTAATCCACACAAATTGTTTAAAACATAAGGAAGGCCTCTTTTATAGAGTGTTTCCGAAAATTCTATATCACCCTGGAACATATTCCCTCTTTCGTCTTTAGCTCTGAAACAAAGACCATTAGTAAAAGTCCGCAATATTTTATCTACTGGCGATTTAGTTTGCATACCGTCAATAAACGGACTGAGAATCCTGTCATTCCTGTGCAGTTTCCTTTTCAAATCGCAACCTACTCTGAAGACAGTATCACCTAAAGCACGGTTTTCAAAACGGAATAACAGGTCATCGGTATGATCGGTAAGTTCTGCAAGGGTAAACTCATTAGGATATTTTCTCATTAGAACATTAGCACTCTGCAGCATGGCACTCCGGGTAAATTTTTTGACAGAAGAGATCTTCAATATGTCAGCTAGATAAATAACTGTAGGGGCAACCAGAAATCCGCTATATGCAGCAGCAGCATGGCCAAAATTATGAATGTGTGATTTACGGTCAACCCAGGCTTTAATATTGTCTTTGGGTGCAAGCCCTTTAACGTCAGGGATCGGATTTTTAAAAGCTTTTTTATCCAGTATCAATGTATTATATGGCTCTGCATATACAAGGAGTGGATCTTTTTCCTGCTCTTCTATTGGCATTATTGGCACCATTTTGCCAATACTTGTTTCAATAAGTCCCACAAGATCGTCTAATGGATAGTCTTGATCCATAACCTTGCATAGCATATCCCGTACGTAAAGATTAGCGTCATGCATATTTTCAGCCAGAATGATATCTAATGGTTTTCTCCCAAATTTCTTATATCGTTGTGAAAGTCCCTTCGCTATTATGGGAATTACTTGTGGTAAAGCTCGCTGGCCCACTGAGATGGCTGTAATGTCACAGTCCGATAGCTCTTCAGTCACCTTATCCGTATCAGTTCCCATAACACCCCTGACGTTGCGAACATAGATGATCTCATCGGCCTGTGAACTTTTAATTACAACCTTATACTCGTTTAAACGGTTCAGCTCTCTAATTACAGGCTCATAAACATCAACAAACACGACTTCATAATCCGACAGGGCAAATAACTGACCAATAAATGATCGTCCAATCTTACCTGCTCCAAAGAGTACAAGCTTCTTCATTATAAACACGGTTATTTACTAAATATCATTTACTGAAACCTCTAAAACATTGGTTGTACTTTCACCTGGCTTTAACATGGGCAATCTATTTTCCTCCCGCAGTACATTACGTGATTTACAGAGAACATTACACGGTTCGATGCCAAGGACATATTCGCCGTAACCCATCATTTTCCACTCGCTTACATAGGGAAGTTGTCTGATGTTGAAATTGATGCTGACAGCAGTTCCAATCTTTTTATTTATTATGGTGACGCCAGTTTCTCCCTTATCGTTTCCTTTCATTGTATGAAAGAATACCTCTTCATTGTAAGATGGTTGAGGTTTGATAAAACTTCTGAATTCTTTAATACCGGGAACGGCATTCACATCATGAGGTACCGTATTCAAAGGATCAATTACCAGTTCAGTATCTTCCGATAACAATGGGTAACCGAAATTCATGTGGTACAGTATGGTATATGGACTTGGTTGGTTTCCGAAATTGGTTATCTTATCAGTTATACGAATCACATTTTCCCCGCTTATTGAAGCTATCTCCCGCTCCATTCTCATTTTTTTCCCAAACAAAAAACCCTCTTCAGCAATTCCCCTTACCTTATACTTATAATCATTGCCTTCCCAACCCGAGAGGTCGGCAAACTGCCTGACCGG
>JAIFMH010000182.1 GCA_020048595.1 Bacteroidota bacterium
CCGGACAAAACGCAGCTCATAACAATATGCAGCCATTTACTGTGCTAAATTATTGTATTGCAACAGAAGGATTATATCCATCACGTCCGTAATCTAAAATTTGTCGCTGATTGAAACTTGTCAATCAGCGACTATTTTTTTAATTAAACAAAACAGTTGATGGACCACATTATAAAAATTGGATTTTTATTTCCTTATTCATCTATTGTCCCCAATATGTCGCAGGATATTATTGATGGGTTTTATGCTTCGATACCCGAATTGCATCGGAAGTATTTTCAATTTTATCCTGAATACATCGACAAAGGGAACAGTGAACTTGTAAAATCGGCTATTAACAAGTTGATCATGTTTCATAATGTTGATGTTGTGTCAGGAATAGTTAGCTACAAGTTAATACCCGATATTACTCCAATCATCGAAAGACAAAAGAAACTTGCTTTTTTCTTCGATCTGGGAGAATACCTTCCCCCTTTAACTTCTTTTTCTGGAAGCATTTTCTTTAATAGCCTTCAAATGTGGCAGATGGAATATGCAATTGGTCGTTGGGCCCAACAGAAGTTTAGTGGAAAAGGGGCAATTCTGATGTCGGTTTATGAAGCTGGCTACCAAATGCATTCCTCTTTTTGCCAGGGAGTATTCTCAACAGGAATGGACGAAATAGACCTGCATATTCTGCCTCATAATCCAAATGTATCAAACAATGTAGAAGAACTGGAGATATTCCTTGATCGAATTAATAAAAGTAAGTTAAGTTATTTACATGCAATGTTCTGTGGCTCTGAAGCCAACGATTTTTATAAGGCATTTTTAAAATCGGGATTGCAAAACAAATTACCTTTGATTGTTTCGTCATATATGGCCACCGATGAATTATTAAATGGCTTAATAAATACTGAATTAAATTTATACACCGCCTCGGGTTGGAACTACGATTCGCTTGAAGAAAAAAATGTAAGTTTCAAGAAAAAGTACGAGTTTTCGGTCGGAAAACGTGCTACTGAATTTGCCGTTCTGGGATTCGAAATGGGTGAATTGTTTGCACAAATGATCCCCGAACTGCAAAAAAACGAATTACCCCAACTAATAGATATCCTAAAAAATACCATAATAATAGGCCCCAGAGGTACTCGTAATTTTCATCACGATTTATCATTGGCATCGACAACTATCGACATCGGGAAAATAATTTTAAAAGAAGGTAAAGCCACTAAAATTATTGTTGATCAGGGCGAAGCCTTAAAATATAATAATCAGGCTTTTGCCGATATACATCTTCAATCGGTATCTGGTTGGAAGAACCCATATTTATGTATCTGAATTTTGTTAAAAATTAAAACGATAACTATGTCAAAATTTTACTTAAGAATCAGAAAACTTCTAATTACAGCTTGTTTGGCAATAGTGCTGTACCCTTCAGTATCGGCCGTCAACCTTATTGTATCGGGGATTTCAAATCCATCGGCAGCAAACGGAACCTATGTTCCCAATACTTCTCCAGCGACTGTAAATGGTAAAGACGTTTGGGTTCACTCTTCTGGCGGGTATTACATTTATAACGATATTTATCAGTCAGGTAATCCTGACGAGCCATATTGGAACATCGATGTTGACTTATTGGATCAGAATCCAACAAATGATGTTTTATTTTTCTCAAACGACAATAGCTCGGCAGTGTCTCCAACAAGTGTCTCCAGCTGGAGCCCTGGGTTTAACCCCATTGGACCTTCGGGCTCACCGGTAATTAATACAGTGTTTGCCCCTGAGATTGATATTCAGGGAAATGTACTTACAATCACTGATGGTACTATATCCGTTTCATTTAATAACCACACCCATTTTGGTTCGGCAGATGTTTCAATTGGGACAGCCACCAGAACATATACCATAAAAAATAATGGTTCAGCAGCATTAACCTTATCTGGTTTATCTCCTTATGTTACAATAAGCGGAACTAATCCTGCCGATTTTTCTGTGACTGTTATACCATCAAATTCAATTGCTGCAGGAGGTACAACCACCTTTCAAATTACGTTCAATCCTTCTGCCGAGGGAAACCGTTATGCTACAATATCGATTGGCAATAACGATGGCGATGAACACCCTTATACCTTCGATATTCAAGGTTGGGGGTTCACTCCAAAAGACCTGATTGTTTCGGGAATTACAAACCCTGTTGCTGCAAACGGAAATTACATCTACCAGGGTGTACAATCAAATTTTCAATACTGGAAGCATCAAACCCTGGGTTATTATCTTTTTAATGACGAATTTTCAAGTACCCAGTACTGGAATATTGATGTTGATACGGATGATTCAGACACAGACTACCTGTTTTTTAAACAATCTGAAGCAGGTACTCCTGTTGGATTGGTAAGCTGGACGGCCAATACAGCAGGAGGTCCAACAGGAAGCCCTGTGATTACAGAAGGTATTCCTGTTCCAGATATTAATTTGGTTGGAAATAGCGTTTTGATACCCGACGATGATGCCACACCATCACTAAACGATTATACCAAATTTGGATATGTAGATTATTCATCGGGTACAAATACAAGAACTTATACGATTCAGAATACAGGTGGTGCAACTTTAACCCTTTCTGGTTCCTCACCGTTTGTAACAATAAGTGGTGCAAATGCTGCTGATTTTTCGGTAACAACACCTCCCTCATCAACTATTGCCGGAGGTAATTCAACTACATTTGTAGTTACATTTAATCCATCCTTTATTGGCACACATTCAGCAACTCTTTCTATTGCAAGCGATGATACCGATGAAAATCCTTACAACTTTACAATTCAGGGTGAAGGATTTACTCCAAAATCGTTGATTGTTTCTGGTATTACCAGCCCCGTTGCAGCAAATGGAAATTACATTTTTCAGGGTGTCATGTTCGATTGTCAATATTGGAAACACCAGACCCTTGATTATTATATTTTTAATGATGAACATTCAGGTGCACGATATTGGAATATGGATGTGGATACAGATGACTCAGATGCCGATTTTCTATTTTACAAAGTCTCAGAAAATGCTGCTCCTGCAGGGTTGACCGGATGGACGGCAAATTCAGGAATTACAGGTTCGCCAATCATTGTGTATTCCGGACCTGAAATCAACATTCAGGGTAACAGTAACACAATTGCTGACGGAGATGTGACCCCGACCGCTACTGATCATACCGACTTTGGAAGTCAGTCGGTTTGCAGCGGTACAATCGTAAGAACATTTACCATTCAAAATACAGGACTAGAGGTGTTAAATATTACATCCATAGCTATCTCCGGAGCTCATTCAGGTGATTTTGCTGTAACATTTTCTCCCGCCTCGTCTGTTGCAGCATCCGGGTCAACAACATTTCAGGTAACATTTAATCCTTCGGTATCAGGTACACGTTCAGTTACAATCACAGTAAACAGTGATGACAGCGATGAAAGTGCTTATGATTTTACCATTCAGGGAACAGGAACTGATCCAGAAGTTAACGTTCTGGGTAATGGAAACTCAATTGCCGATGGCGATGTAACAGTATCATCGACTGATCATACCGACTTTGGAAGCCAGTCGATTTGCAACGGTGCTATAGTCAGAACATTTACCATTCAAAACGCAGGAAATTCAAATTTGAGTTTATCAAACCCAAGTATTTCCGGGGCGAATGCCAGCGATTTCACCGTAACTACTAATCCCTCCACTCCAGTTGCCGCATCAGGATCGACTACTTTTCAGGTAAGTTTTGACCCATCAGTAACCGGAACCAGATCAGCAACAGTTTCTTTTACCAATGATGACTGCGATGAAGCAACTTATGATTTTGCCATTCAGGGAACAGGAACTGAACCTGAAGTTAATGTTCTAGGTAATGGAAACTCAATTTCAGATGGCGATGCAACACCATCATCGACTGATCATACAGACTTTGGCAGCCAGTCGGTTTGTAGTGGTACCGTTGTAAGAGCTTTTACCATTCAAAATACAGGAACTTCGAATCTAAATTTAGCAAATCCAACACTTTCCGGGGCGAATGCCAGCGATTTCTCTGTAACCGCCAATCCATCCACTCCAGTTGCAGTATCAGGATCGACTACTTTTCAGGTTACTTTTAATCCTTCAGCAATCGGATCCAGATCAGCAATTATTTCTTTTACTAATGATGACTGTGATGAAGCAACTTATGATTTTGCGATTCAGGGAACAGGAATTGATCCCGAAGTAAATGTTCAGGGTAATAGTACTTTTATCGTTGATGGAGATATGACACCATCATTGGCTGATCATACAGATTTTGGTAGCCAATCGGTTTGTAGCGGTACCATTGTCAGAATGTTTACCATTCAAAATGCAGGAACTTCAAATTTGAGTTTATCAAACCCAGGTATTTCCGGGGCGAATGCCAGCGATTTCTCAGTAACAGCCAATCCCTCCACTCCAGTTGTAGCTTCAGGATCGACTACTTTTCAGGTAAGCTTTGATCCATCAGCAACCGGAATCAGATCAGCAACTATTTCATTTACTAATGATGACTGTGATGAAGCAACTTATGATTTTGCGATTCAGGGGACAGGAATTGATCCTGAAGTTAATGTTCTAGGTAATGGAAACTCAATTGCAGATGGCGATGCAACACCATCATTGACTGATCATACAGACTTTGGTAGCCAATTGGTGACCAGTGGTTCAATTGTAACAACTTTTACTATTCAAAATACGGGAACTTCAAACCTAAATTTAGCAAATCCAATTCTTTCTGGGGCGAATGCCAGCGATTTCTCAGTTACTGCTAATCCCGTCACTCCAGTTGCAGCATCAGGATCGACTACTTTTCAGGTAAGTTTTGATCCATCAGCAACCGGAATCAGATCAGCAACAGTTTCTTTTACCAATGATGACTGCGATGAAGCAACTTATGATTTTGCCATTCAGGGAACCGGTATAACAGTCCCAACATTAACTTCCTCTGCAGCAACATCAGTCGGCATTACCTCTGCAACATTAGGTGGTAATATTACAGCCGATGGTGGCGCTTCAATTACAGAACGAGGAGTGGTTTATTCAACAACAGACAATACTCCAACTATTGCAGAAGGAGCTACTAAAGTTACGATTGGATCAGGAATTGGAGTGTTTAGTCAATCGGTTGGTTCGTTGATAACTGGTACAACATACTATTTCAATGCTTATGCCACTAATTTGGCAGGCACAGGCTATGGCAACGAGTTGAGTTTTAAAACCAAAACCCAGCTTACAATTGGCAACCCGGTAATTGCTTCAAAATCGT
>JAIFMH010000097.1 GCA_020048595.1 Bacteroidota bacterium
GCTAAACTGGCATCTCCGATTGCACCGTTCTTTATGGACAGGCTTTTTATCGATCTGAACCAGGTTTCAGGTTTGGATAAAAGTGAATCCGTTCATCTTACCGATTTTCCGGTTGCCGACGAAAGCAAAATCGACAAACAACTGGAAGAACGCATGGAACTGGCACAACAGGTTTCGAGTATGGCGCTAAGCTTACGCAAAAAGACAAATCTTCGCGTACGTCAGCCTTTACAAAAAATCCTGATCCCGGTTACAGGCGACCATATCAAAGATCAGCTCGAAAAAGTAAGCGGACTGATTTTGAGTGAAGTTAACGTTAAAGAACTGGAATATCTCGACGAATCAGCCGGTTTCCTGGTAAAGAAGATTAAACCGAACTTTAAAACACTTGGTCCGCGCTATGGCAAACTCATGAAGGAAATTGCTGCTGCAGTTGGTGCTTTTACCCAGGATGAAATAAGCAAAATTGAAACAGAAGGGCAGTACAACCTGCAGATAGCAGGAGAAACTGTAGAGATGTATTTAGCTGATGTGGAGATTATTACCGAAGATATACCGGGATGGGTTGTAGCCAACCAGGGTACACTTACGGTCGCTCTTGATATTACTGTTACCGAAGGACTTTGGCAGGAAGGAATAGCCCGCGAACTTGTTAACAGGATACAAAATATCCGCAAAGACCGTGGTTTTGACGTAACAGATAAAATAACACTGGATTTACAGAAAAATGATCAGATAGAAGAAGCAATCAGTAACTTTAATGCATATATTTGCTCTGAAACACTGGCTGAATCACTTACCGTTTCGGATAGAATGCTGCATAATTCTGAAATGCTTGACCTGACTGATGAGATTAGTATTGCAATCAGAGTAGACAAAATATAATGCGATAATCTTATAATGCGGTAATGTGCTAATGGGATAATGAAGTTAAGATTGTTAAGACGAGGAGTTGTTGAATAAGTCGGAAATCTCAAACATAATTGCCAAATTTATTACCCATCTAATTGAACTAACTAGTACATTTTCGCATTAACACATTAATTAATTAACTCAATAATCACTGAATAACTTAATACCTGAATTATATGAAAGCGGAAGACGTAAAAGACGAAAAAGGAAGAACCCATTACTCTGATGAGGAATTGGCTGAATTCCGCGAGCTTATTGTTGATAAACTTACAAAGGCCCGTCACGATATGGAATTGCTGACCGAAGCTTACACCAATAGCAATGACAACGATACTATGGATACCTCTCCGACTTTTAAAGTTTTAGAAGAAGGCTACCAGGTTATGTCGAAAGAAGAAAATGCCCGTTTAGCCGGCCGCCAGGAGAAATTTATCCAGAGCCTCGAAAATGCGTTGGTCCGCATTGAGAATAAAACATACGGTATTTGTCGTGAAACAGGTAAGCTGATTTCGAAAGAACGGTTGCGGAGTGTTCCTCATGCTACATTAAGCATGGAAGCCAAATTGAAACAGAAATAACCGGAACAGTATATCGTGCTGAAGAAATCAATTTTAGTAGTATTTATCGTCCTGTTTATTGATCAGGCTTTAAAATTATGGATTAAAACCAATATGACACTGGGCCAGGAATTTAACATGGCCGGTAATTGGTTCATCATTCATTTTACAGAAAATAACGGTATGGCCTTTGGGCTTCAGTTCGCGGGCGAATACGGGAAACTTGCTTTGAGTTTGTTCCGCATTCTGGCTGTCGGATTTTTGAGCTGGTACATCTATCACCTGGCCAGGCTAAAAACCGGGTTTGGTGTAATCTTTTGTTTCTCACTTATCCTTGCCGGAGCCATGGGGAATATCATCGACAGTACACTTTATGGTGTTGTATTCAGCGAAAGTACCTATTTTGATGTAGCCCGTTTTCTGCCGGCCGAAGGTGGATACAGTTCTTTTCTGCATGGTAAAGTGGTGGATATGTTCTATTTTCCTATTCTAGAGGGGAACTATCCACAATGGTTGCCTTTTCTTGGTGGTGATCATTTCATCTTTTTCCGTCCGGTGTTTAATGTTGCCGATTCAGCAATCACTACCGGAGTTATAAGCTTATTGATCTTTCAACGTCAGTTTTTTAATACACCAAAAGAAAAATCTGATGAAAATAAGGAAGATGTTCAGGAGGCTGTTTTTTCAGATCCTTCTGATAACCTTCCGGCAGCTGACAAATAAATAAAAAGCAGCTGATTTATTAATCAGAAAGTATGCTAAACTTTCCAATTTGTTTTTAAATTTGCTCTCTAATTCAATTTCATATGGCTCAAAAAATAATCGGTAAAATTTCACAGATCATCGGCCCGGTGATCGACGTATCTTTTGACGAAAATGTTCCGCTTCCTAATATTTACGACGCACTGGAAGTAACAAACGAACAGGGAACTGTGATCGTTCTGGAATGTCAGCAGGATATAGGTGAAAACACAATTCGTTCCGTAGCGATGGATTCAACTGATGGTTTGAGTCGTGGTATGGAAGTTGTTTCAACAGGTATGACTATTTCAATGCCCGTTGGTGATACGATTAAAGGCCGGTTGTTTAATGTAATCGGGAATGCCATTGATGGTATGCCGTCAGTTTCGCGCGAACGTGTTTCCAGCATACACCGTAATCCGCCTAAATTTGAGAACCTCTCTACTTCAAAAGAAGTTCTTTATACCGGTATTAAAGTAATTGACCTTATCGAACCTTATTCAAAAGGGGGTAAGATTGGTTTGTTTGGAGGTGCCGGAGTAGGGAAAACGGTTATCATCATGGAGCTAATCAATAACATCGCCAAGAGTTATGCCGGTATGTCAGTATTTGCCGGTGTTGGCGAACGTACCCGTGAAGGCAATGACCTGCTCCGCGAAATGATTGAATCAGGTGTTATCAATTATGGTGATGCTTTTAAGGAAGACATGGAAAAAGGCGGCTGGGACCTTTCATTGGTTGATCCCAAACAGCTTGAAGAATCGCAGGCAACACTTGTTTTCGGACAGATGAACGAACCTCCCGGAGCACGTGCACGCGTAGCTCTCTCGGGACTTACAGTTGCTGAATATTTCCGCGATGGCGATGAGCAAAGTGGTGGGAAGGATATCCTTTTCTTTATCGATAATATTTTCCGTTTCACACAAGCAGGTTCCGAAGTGTCGGCTTTGCTTGGACGTATGCCTTCAGCCGTAGGTTATCAACCCACGCTGGCTTCTGAAATGGGAGTGATGCAGGAACGAATCACATCAACCAAACGCGGTTCAATCACATCCGTTCAGGCTGTGTATGTACCTGCCGATGACCTTACTGATCCGGCTCCTGCTACAACTTTTGCCCACCTTGATGCAACCACTGTATTAAGCCGTAAAATTGCAGAGCAAGGTATTTATCCTGCTGTTGATCCGTTGGATTCAACTTCGCGTATTCTTAACCCTGATATTGTTGGCGAAGAACATTATAACACAGCTCAGCGTGTTAAAGAAATTCTTCAGCGGTACAAGGAATTACAGGATATTATTGCCATCCTTGGTATGGACGAACTTTCCGATGAAGATAAACTGGTAGTTCAACGCGCACGCCGTGTTGCCCGTTTCCTTTCGCAGCCGTTCTTTGTTGCAACCCAGTTTACCGGTATTCCGGGCGCTTTTGTGGCTATCGAAGATACTATTAAAGGATTTAAAATGATCCTCGACGGTGAAGTAGACGAATATCCTGAATCTGCTTTTAACCTGGTTGGAACTATTGAAGAAGCGATTGAAAAGGGCAAGAAAATGCTGGCAGAAGGCTAGAGGGAAGTGAATAGTGAATAGTTAATAGTGAAAAGTGAGGGGCGAAAAGGAGAGGGTTGAAACTACACAATAATTTTAAATCCTATCACATTATACGAAGCCGAAGTGCCAATCCCTAATGTTTACGAAGGTGAAGTTTCGCTGGCTCAATTCCCTGGATTGGATGGTTCTTTCGAAGTACTGAACAACCATGCTCCTATGATTGCTGCCCTGAAACAAGGCAAAGTAAAAGTAATTGATTCAAAAAAGGCTACTCTGTTTTTCGAAATTAAAGGTGGCGTTGTGGAGATATTAAAAAATAAAATTCAAGTACTTGCTGAATAAAATCCGGCAAAACCATATGCATAAAGGAGGGCTTTGTCCCTCTTTTTTTTGGTAATATCTTACATATAGTGTTTTCTGGATATAAAAAAAGCATCCTATTGATTAAGTTTCAATGGAACGCTTTTCTATTATTCCAACCTAGACAATTCTGTCAGGAACCAACCTGTAGATTACGTTTGTGCAGATTGCAGAATCGTTTTTTGTGAATAGTATCAGGGAATGAAATAAGGAAAGATTCTACAATATTATAATTCTACTTTTACAGCGCCTTTTTGACGTATAAAAAGTTTATGGCACGAATTTTTTCCAAAAACATGTTCAAGTGTACTAACATATTTATCAAGCAAATTCTGAGGAACAAAAGCCTGTATGGTACCGGCAAATCCACCGCCATGAACACGCCATGCGCCATTGCCTTTCAAAACCATTTCGCTCAAAGCAAGCGCAAGAGATATACCTTGTTCGCGGACATTATGTACCGGGAAAATATTCTGGTTATACATATAGGAGCTGTATCCCGATTCGATAACCATGGACAGAAATGATTTAAAATCGTTATTTTCGAGTGCTTCCACCTGGTTAACAACACGTTGGTTGTCGCCCAGAAAATGATACGCACGAAGAAGAGCTCTGTCGCCTGTTTTTTCACGAAGTGCCGGAATGGCTTCAACCACCTGCTCCAAAGTAACCTGGCGTAAAACTTTTGCGCCCAGTTCGACTGCCACCGACTTCATTTCGATGGGCAGAGAAGCATATTCATCATTCAAATCAGCGTGGTTGCCACCGGTATCAGTAATTACAAGTGCAAATCCGGTAGAGATAAAATTGAAATTGACTTTCTTAACAATCGGTTTAGCCGGATCTTCAAAATCAATGGAAACAAGTCCGCCAACGGCACAGGCTGTCTGGTCCATTAATCCACAAGGTTTGCCGAAATAATTATTTTCCGCGTACTGACCGATGATAGCATTCAGGATCGGATCTAATTTCCCATCATTAAAAAGGTGGCTGATAATAGCGCCTATCAATACTTCGAACGAAGCCGAAGAACTTAGTCCCGAACCTTTAGGCACACCACCATCAATAACAGCATCAAAACCACCTATAGCAAAACCAAGCTCCTTCAGTCGTGCATTAATACCACGAACCAAAGAAGCGGAGGTATATTGTTCATCCTGCCCTGGAAGCAACTCAGAAAGATCAACTTCAAATTTCGGATAACCAACTGATTCAATACAGATAACAGAAGTATTGTTTTTTGCAGCAACCGCTACATTATCAAGGTTTACGGCACCGGCTAAAACCCGGCCATAATTATGATCGGTATGATTTCCTCCTATTTCGGTACGCCCTGGGGAACTAAAAAATTGCGCCTCGTCCGAGGTAAAAGCATCCAGAAATTTATCGAGCAAACCGGAATATCGCTTTGCCTGGATCTGCAAAGTGGCAGTATTGGTTCCGTATAATTCTTTAAAGGAATCATTATTCCCATCGTTAATTTTGGCTTTGAGAAGATCTGTATTTTTCATTTTCAAGGATTAAATAGAATATTGACCTTATTAATTTGAAATGGTACTCAAAATATTTCGCTTGGAGTTAATCAGGCATTTGAGTTGTATTGAACACCGACTCCCCAAATTTAATAACATTTTCGACAATACCTGCAATTTCAACCCCTTCATAAATATTTGAATCACAATTCTGAAACTGTGTGCCAACCGAAATTACCGATTTCACTTCCGGATTCCAGATCATCAAATCAGCATCCGAACCCACTTCTATGGCTCCTTTTTGTGGATACAGATCGAAAATCCGGGCAGCGTTGGTTGAGGTTAATCCAACAAATTGTTGCAAACTTATTTTTTTAGTTAAAACGCCATAGGTATAAAGCAAAGCCAGCCTGTTTTCGATTCCGCCGGCACCATTAGGGATTTTTGTAAAATCGTTTATCCCAACATCCTTTTGCCCTTTTGTGTTAAAAGGGCAATGGTCGGTGGAAATTACATCTACTGTTCCGTCTGCCACAGCCAGCCAAAGCGCTTCCTGGTCTAGTTTTGAGCGGATTGGCGGACTGATTACATATTTCAATGAATCGGGAAGTGGTTTGGAATACACTCTTTCGTCGAGCATCAAATACTGGGGACAAGTTTCGCAATACAGAGGAAGACCTTCCTTCTTCGCTGCTCTGATGTATTTAAGAGATTTTGCTGTTGAGGTATGAACGATATAGGTTTTGCATCCGGTTTTGCGGCAAAGGTCAATTACTTTCCTCACGGATTCGGATTCAACTTCAGCAGGCCGTGAAAGGGCGTGATACAAAGGTTCTGTTTTCCCTTCGCTGAGAAATTTCTTTTGATTTTCGATTATCACATCTCCTTCTTCACAATGAACGAGCACAATTGCATTGAGCGAAGCTGCCTTTTTCATTACCTGTTCAAGCTCCGGATATTCAATTCCGATGCTGCCTTTGTAAGCAAGGTAAGCCTTGAAAGATTTAATGCCAACTTCGTTTACGCACCATTCCATTTGTTCCGGAATGGTTTCATCAAACCATGTAATTCCCATATGCAAAGTATAGTCAACCAGGCATTTGTTTGATTCTTTCAGGCGAAATGCCAATGCTTGCATCAGGGATTGCCCCCGTGAAGGTGTTACGAAATCAACTAAAAAAGTTGTGCCTCCGGCAATGGCAGCTTTACTGCCACTCAGAAAATCATCGCAGGATGGACCGGCAGGTGTGGGCAGTTCTAGATGTACATGCGGGTCAATGCCACCCGGGAAAATGTATTTTCCTTTAGCGTCAATAATTTGATAATCCGGGAAGTCTTTATGGGTAAGATGACCAATTTCTTTAATCAGACCTTCGCTAACTGCAATATCAGAAACAGAAGTGGAATCGGAGTTAATAATGGTTCCGTTGATTATCAGAAGTTGGTTCATCACATGTATTTTTTAAATCAAACTATTTTCAGTGTCAGACTCCCTTTGGGTGCGCAGACACTAACGTTTTTTCAAACAAGCCTTCAGTGTTTTTCCCGAAACCTAATTTTATAAGGTATTTAGAGTATTTCTCGCTGCGCCCGTCGGCAATTACTTTGGTGTAACCTTCATTTATAAAGCGATCACGTAGCCGAAGATAGATAAACTTCCCGTTTTTAAAATCCCGGTATTCAGGAAGAACAAAGTCGAGCCCTACAGAAAGACATTGGTTCTGATCGCGGTGAGCCAGGAAAACCCCGGCAACAGCCATATTACGCAAAACGAAGAAACTTACTGTATTCATTTCAGGCCGGTAGGCAAACCCGGGAAAGAATCTTTCAATATCATCCTCATGAAATTGCAGGAATCGTATCAGGTAGCGGTTATCAGCACGCACTTCCAGGATTTCAAAAACTTCCTTTTTTGAGTAAATCGAATTCAGGTAGTAGATATCGACTAAAGCAATAAAAGCGTTAAGAAATCCTACAGGCCAGGCTCCAATCAGGAATCCGTAAGTTGAAAAAGTGAGCGCACCAGCCAGGTTTATCCATCTGAATTTTAAGATTGAACTCATTGTCATTGAAAGTGCAATGGCAATGGAAGCCAGATAACCGATCCATTGTAAAAAGCTTATTTCCATTTATTCTGTTTTTTAAGTTTATATGACTTTTGCGAAAGAGTTTGAAATACAAAAGCTACAAAAGAGTCCATAGTAAAGACTTTTGTGCCTTTTGTGGTTCATTTTTCCTGATCTCAGGCACAAAAGATTTTATTTGATAATAAAAGCCAAAATTAGGTTAAAAAAATCTATTCCTTCATTTTCGCCCAGAGTCTTTCAGCCTGGATGCGCGCATCACCAAGGATTTTCTCCTCGTCAACAGTAAGGATTTTCCTGTTTTCAACTACCAGTCTGCCCTGTGAAATAACATGTTGAACATGCTGTGATTCGATTCCGAATACGAAATGACCATAAAAGTTACTGGTGTTGAAAGGTGTTGGCGTATCATAATCCAAAACAACCAGGTTGTTGGGGCCATGACCTTTAAATCCGTTGCTTTGCAGGTACTTATCGGCATTTCGGAAACGCTGGTAAACGCTGTCGTAACCTATGGTATCGAAATTCTGACCAACGAAAAATGCAGCTTTGGCACTTCGCAGCATATCGCTGTGCATGCCGTCGGTGCCCATCATAATGTTTTCACCAAGTCCTTCGGCATTGAAATAACCAACTTTGTTATTCAGGTTGCTTTCGGTATTCTGAACTACCCAGGTCGGACTGTTGCTGATAATTTTCTTCTCATTTTCACTTAAATGCAGGCAATGCCCCAGAATGGTTTTTCCTGATTCGAGTGCACCAAATTTCTGCAGACGCTCGATAACCCGCATGCCATAGGTTGAAACACATTGATCCTGGTCGCTTTCAGCTTCGGCAACATGGATATGAATTCCGCTATCGGTTTGTTTTGCAAGTTCAACTGCTTTTTTCAAGGTGTTATCAGAAACTGTGAATGAAGCATGCAGTCCAACCAAACCCTGGTGGTTTTTCAGGTATTCAGAAGTCTCGTTCAGACCTTCCTCAGCTTTATCCATTCCATCGCGATCTGAAATTTCGTAGCACAGCAAATGCGAAGCACCCACTTTGTCAAAAGCATTGGCGATTATCTCCAGCGAACCTGTAATTGCATTTGGCGAAGCATGGTGATCAATCACGAAAGTAACACCATTTTTAACGCATGCCATTGCAGTATAAAGCGCGCTTGCTTCGATCATTTCGGCATCAAGTGCCTTATCAAGAGTCCACCAGACGTATTCCAGGATTTCGTTGAAATTTCCAGGATTCTTCTTTGGCGCACCTATTCCCCTGGCCAATGCTGAATACACATGGTGATGCCCGCAGACACAGGATTGGGTGATGTATTTACCGGAGCAATCGATGACAGGA
>JAIFMH010000267.1 GCA_020048595.1 Bacteroidota bacterium
ATATAAATGGTTTTGTCGGATTCGAAAAAACTGCATTTAAAATCAACAGTCTGAATTTCCTGGCCCGGATTGAGGACGAAAAAATTCTGTTAAATAACAAGGGGATCCATTTTGAGGATTTCGTAATTGAAGATACACTGGCTAAAAAACTTTCAGTTAATGGAGATATTCTCACCAGTAACTTCAGCGATTTCGGATTTGATTTGCACCTGATTACAAATGATTTCCAGCCGATGAACAGTACTTCGGCAGATAATAGCTTATTCTATGGAAAGCTTTCACTTGCTACTGATGTTTGGCTTAAAGGGGATTTGAAAAATCCGGATATTGAAGCTCTGATCAAAATTGACAGTGCCACCAATCTCACCTATGCGCTTCCCGGAAGCGAACTGAAGCTGGTAACATCCGAAGGAATTGTTGATTTTCTGGAACCGGGTCAAAAGTATGATTCCATCTATATTACGAAGGAGGTTAATTCGCTGGCCGATTCCATTATGGCACGGATTTCAGGCATTAATATCACCCTGAACCTCGAAATAGATCCAAATGCAAAGTTTATTGTTGATGTGGATCCTAAATCAGGCGACTATTTAACTCTCAGCGGCGGTGCAAATCTTAAGCTTATTGTCGACCGGGCTGGTAAGCAATCAATGACAGGGATTTATGAGGTTAAATCTGGCCTTTACCAGCTATCGTTTTATAACCTGGTAAAAAAGACTTTTATCATTACTCCTGGCAGCACTGTTTCATGGTCGGGAAATCCTAAGGATGCCGATGTAAATATTTCAGCAAATTATACTGTTACAACTCCCTCAACTGCACTTATGGCTAACGAAGCAACCGCAATGAGCGATACCGAAAAGAATATGTTCAAACAGCGTCTGCCGTACGAAGTGAAATTAAATATCCTTGGATTTCTTACGCAGCCTGAAATCAGTTTTAATATCACTTTACCTGATAAATACCTCACGGCAAATACAATGGTAGCAACAAAACTTGCTCAGCTGAATAGTGCAGACCGCACTGATGATCTGAACAAGCAGGTTTTTGCATTGCTTGTAACAGGTGGCTTTATTGCCGATAACCCGGCGTCAGCCGGCGGTTCACCTTCCAGCATTGCATCTACCGCTGCGCGTAACAGCGTTAACGGTATTCTGGCCGGGCAAATGAATAACGTTACAAGCAAGTATGTCCGCAATTTTGATTTAAACTTTGGCCTTACAACCTTTGATGATGGTACAGATGGTTCAAATGATCCCACTACTGAACTGGATGTGCAGGTTTCGAAGAAACTGTTTAATGAACGGGTGACCATTGAAGCTCAAAGTTCGATTGATTTGAGTGGAAATAAGAATACCAGCGCTACTACTTCGGATCATAATTCAGGTGAACTTGCAGTAACCTATAAACTTACTGAGAATGGAGAATACAAACTGAAAGCATTTTCCCAGACTGCGTATGATCTTTTCGACGGCGATATTATAAGTAGTGGTTTAGCAGTGATTTTTACGAGGGAATTTGAAACTCTCAGGAGGCGGAAGAATGGGGATACTACGCTTGAAAAGAAAGATACGACGAAGAAGGTGAGAAAGGAGTAGAGTAGGGAGTAGGGAGTAGAGAGGAAGGAGTAGTGAGCGGTGAGAAGTGAGTAGAGAGAAAGGAGATGGAGCGATGGAGTGATGGGGCGAAGGGAGAAATGGTGATAAAATGGGAAAATAGGAAATGGGAAACTGAAAACCTGGCAGCGTTAGATTAGGGTTTGAAAATGGAAAATAGAAAATGGGAAATGGTGGAGCAGAAAACCTGGCAACGTTTGTAAAACCTGTCAGCGTTAGGATAGAGGCCGGAAAGAACTTTGTGGGCTAAGTAACAATTCCCGGGAATGATTATCATTATCGAAACTCAATTAAACGATCGAAACTCAAAATTTACCAATAAAAAAGTACGATTTACAAATTCAAAATGTACATAAAAGTCCGGCCATATAAATTGCTGATAACTGCTTCGCTCATCACGGCGCTTCTTGCGGGCTGCACCGGATTGAAGAGTGTTAGTGATGGCAGCCATCTATATACCGGTCACGAACTAAACATTGATTCAACCCAATTCATCCAACATCTGTTTGATACAAAGAAAGAGCTCAACGGACTTTTTAAAGTGAAACCAAATTCAAAACTTCTTTGGATGCGGCCCAAGCTGTGTTTGGATTATATGATAAAGGAGTCGGTAAAGAAGAAAGGTTTTAAACACTGGTTGAAAACCAAAGTTGCCCAGCCTCCTGTACTGCTCGAAAGTATTACCCTGCCGGAATTTAATACCGCAATAGAAAACCGGTTGCAAAATCGGGGGAATTTTCATGCCAAATCTGATTTTGAAGTTATAAGTAAAGGGAAAACCGCGAAAGTGCAGTTTACTATTTCGCCTGGCGAACCATACAAGCTGAAGACAATCAATTATCCAAACGGAAACGAGGGTATTAAAAGTGATATTAACAAGCTGCAGCCAAAATCAATCCTTAAAACCGGGAATATTTATAACCTTAAGGATTTTGAAAACGAACGCAGCCGCATAAACCAGGCACTGATAAACAAAGGATATTATTATTTCAGACCCGATTATCTGCTTTTTACAGCTGATTCAGCCGTTGGAAACCGGGAAATAAATACCTGGTTGGATTTAAAACCTGAGACTCCTGCTGAAGCTGCCACCGCAGTTAGATTTAATAATATCTATATTTTTGATGATTACTCACTTCGGGATTATCATCCCGACACATTGAAAATCGGCAATTACTTTTATGTTTCCGAAAAGCACAAATTTAAACCTGAGACTATTCTCAACGAAGTTTTTTTTGAAAAGGACAGCCTTTATTCGCGTGCAAATCATTATGCAACACTTCAACGCCTGATGGGGCTTGGGATTTATAGATTTACGTCTGCTAATTTTACTCCCGATAACTCACTCAGTGACCGGATTAACGTAAATGTTTTGTTGACTCCGATGACTAAAATCTCCCTGAGTGCCGAAATGAATGCAGCATTAAAATCCAACAATTTTGCGGGTCCAGGCTTTAATCTGAATTATAAAAACCGTAACTTTTTTGGTGGTGCTGAGCTCTTATCGGTAACACTGGGCGGATATTTCGACTGGCAATACAGCGGGTCCACAAAAGGGAAAGCTGCATACCAGTTTACACTGGATGCCGCTCTCACTCTTCCTAAATTTGCGCCTTTCAATTTAGAAAAGGGTACTATTAAATCTCTGGCCCCAAAAACAATAATTACCGCTGGAGGAGGTACCTACAGGCGAGTTGATCTTTATGAGTTGCATTCGTTTAATACTTCGCTGGGTTACCAATGGAAACAAACAGAATACATTACTTTTCAGCTAAATCCAATTGATATCAGCTATACGAATCTTGCGGAATCATCATTGGAATTTGATAATTTCCTGGAGGAGAATCCTTCAATAAAGAGAAGCTTCGAGCAACAGTTTATCTTAGGGACAAGCTTTAACTTTGTAAACAGGCGTATAAGCCTTGGAAGCAGCAAACACAGTTTGTACCTCGACGAAAATCTGAATCTTGCTGGTAATATCACAAGCCTTATAATCACAGCTTTTCACGGAGCCCGCCCTACATCGGAGAACCCCTATGAACTGCTTAATACACCGTATTCGCAGTTTGCCATGCTTCGTAATGAAATTAGATATTACTACAAACCGAACACTCAACATCAGATTGCATGGCGTTTTATTGCAGGTGTGGGCATACCATATGGAAATTCATCCACAATACCTTATGTTAAACAGTATTATGTAGGAGGCCCTTACAATATCAGGGCATTTGTTTCAAAATCGGTCGGACCCGGAACTTACGCCCCGGCAGATAGTATGAGTAATACCTATATTGATCAAACAGGTGATATTACACTTGAAACAAGCCTGGAGTATCGTTTTGGCATTTACAAGAGTTTTAAAGGTGCATTATTTGTTGATGTAGGAAATATATGGCTTATAAATGAGGACCCGCAAAGACCTGGAAGCGGGTTCAATAAAGAAACTTTTTATAAACAATTGGCAGTTGGCGCAGGATATGGATTCCGCTTCGATTTTAATTTTATATTGCTTCGTATCGATCTGGCTGTTCCGCTGCGTAAACCCTATTTGCCTGAAGGACAGGAATGGGTAATTGATGAAATAGACTTTAGCAAGGACTGGCGACGGGATAACTTTATGTGGAACATAGCAATCGGGTATCCGTTCTGATAAACACGTTGTGTTGCTTCGAACATTGAAATTTGTGAATAATCAGAAATCAATATCTAAATAATCAGAAATTATGACTGAATATCCGATTTTCGTATTTACAGCTTTGCTGATCCTGGTTTACGGGCTTTTTTCAAAAACGCTCGAAAAATCCGTAGTTTCTGCTCCTATGATATTTGTTGCTGTTGGTATTTTTGCTTCCTTTTTTTCGGTTGAAGCCTTAAAGGAAGGCCTGAATGCACCACTTTTAAAGATACTTGCTGAACTCACATTGGTATTGGTTCTTTTTCTCGATGCCTCAACTATAAATCGCAACGCACTCAAAAAACAAAGAAGTTTACCCTTAAGGCTATTGCTCATCGGATTGCCTTTAACTATGGTGCTTGGCTTTTTTATTGCGGTTCCCCTGTTCCCGGGATTAAATTTATGGATGCTTGCAATTATGGCTTTAATACTTTCACCAACTGATGCTGCACTGGGACTTGCAGTGGTGACCAGCAAAATGGTTCCTGAAAAAATCCGGCAGACTATCAATGTCGAAAGTGGATTAAATGATGGAATTGCGCTACCTCCGATTTTGATTTGCATCGCAGCCCTTGCCACTTATAAAGCTGACGAAGGCACGGGATTAACATACTGGCTTATGTTTACAGTGAAACAGTTTGTGTATGGCCCTGTTATTGGTGGTTTAGTTGGGCTTATAGGCGGCAAACTGGTTGAAAAGGCCTCGCAGAAAGGCTGGATGAATCACACTTTTCAAAGCCTGTCAGCCATTTCAATTGCTATTTTAGCCTTTGCCCTTGCTGAGATGGTTCATGGCAATGGTTTTATTGCCGCCTATTTTGCCGGTCTCCTCCTCGGAGCCCGTACTCACGAAATCCGCGATCGTATCCATGAATTCGGTGAAGCAGAAAGCCAGGCGCTGGTACTGTTTATCTTTTTATTGTTTGGTATGATCCTGATTCCAGCCACATATATGTTCTGGGATCTTCAGGCCTGGATTTATGCCATATTAAGTCTTACGGTAATCCGTATGCTGCCGGTGGCATTAAGCCTGATAGGAACTAAGCTCCCCTGGTCGGCAGTGGCATTTATCGGATGGTTTGGGCCACGGGGAATAGCATCTGTTTTATATCTTCTGCTGGTAATTATTGAATTGGGCAAAGATGGCTATGAACAGATGATCTCGGTTATTGTGCTAACGGTGATGTTAAGCATTTTTCTGCATGGGATCACAGCAGTACCTTTCTCAAAGATGATTGGGAAATTGGTAAAATAAATCCTTCCGGTAACAGGTATTGGTCTGGACAGGCATTATATTCTGGTTCAATAGACTGATAATACTTGTTATTAAGTATTTCCTGTTATTTGTTCATTTTCTATATTTGCGAATTCCAAATCGATCTCAATTCAATTATTAATTCTACGTCACCTATGAAAAGAATCATCATCACGCTATTACTAATTGCAATTTCAGCAACTACTATTGCTCAATCCGACACACTTTCGAATCAAAAAACGAGGAAATACTCCAAAGTCTGGAACCTGTCGTTCGAACAGGGAGCCATGCTCGGAAACGGTACTGAAGTCGGTGATCAACTTGCAGAAGCTTCTTATTACAATGGTTTGGATTTGAGGCTGGGTTTTCGGGTTAATGATTATTCGGATATTTATAACCAGGTTTACCGGCTTCCGGTTATGGGTATAGGCTGGTATTCATCTACCTTTCAACAGGATGAAGTAATTGGCAAACCCAATGCAATTTATTATTATTTTGATATGCCAATCCGTTTTGAGCGAAACAGAAAAATAACCATGTCCTATCTGGCTGCATTCGGGCTTTCGTACAATTTTAATCCGTACGACGAGGTATCAAATCCGGGCGATGTTTTTATTGGCTCTTACCGAAACTGCTATGTTAACCTGGCCTTGCTTATGAATTACCATATCACTCCCAAATGGACAACAAGTCTTTCGGTAGGTTTTAAACATTTTTCGAACGGATCGTTTAAGCAACCAAATTATGGAATTAACCTGGTTCCTGTCGCTTTAAGCGTTTCATACAAACCTAAAGCGTACAAACCGTTTGAGGGGGAAAAGATAATCCCTGAATTTATCAGTCATAACCAGTTTAACATTGCATTGATTGCCGGCAGCAAAAATTATTCGGAGGGTGAACCCAACTATCTGAAAGCAGGCCTCAGTGTAAACTGGCTCAGGGCTTTCAGCTATAAATACAAAGCAGGTTTAGGTCTCGATGTGTTTTATGCCGGTGGTTACGAAGAGCGTAACAGTGCCACAGCTACTTTTGCAAACACTATGTCGTATGCCGTGGTAGGCTCATGGGAATGGGCTCTCAACAAGCATTTGTATGTTCCTATTGCTTTTGCGGTGTATCTCAAGCGAAGTGAAGACAATGGCGAACGTGATGGCTTTTACGAGCGTGTAGGAATTCGTTATCGTTTCAACAACAATATGTTTGCAGGCATAACCATTAAAGCGCATAAAGGTGTTGCCGATATTTTCGAATGGACAATCGGATATACTCTTAAACACGATCCCAATAAATATTAAGCGTGTTGACAGACATAATATTATTGATGTAACTTTTATTATTGCCGCTATTGCGAAATAAGGAAATCCTTATCATCTTCTGTAAAATTTAAAAAGCTTAAAACATCATGTGTTTTAAGCTTTTTAAATTAAGGTTTAGCTAACATTCTCCGGAAGGATTCCTGTCTCATGAACAAATAAATCCGTGATGAAATCCGCTGTGTTTGTAGTTGATCAGATTCTTAAAGTGAACTTGCCGGAGGAGCCAGTTTAATGGATTTCGCCTTGGTGTTTAGTTGTTTGATAAAGAATATATTCATGAGTTTGTTATCATCCGACAGAAAAGCTGATGACATACCATTTACAATATCCATGTATAAGATGGCCGGATTGTTGGCATCGTTATATTTGGCATTTAGTTTTACTCCCATTTTCTTGATAGAGCCATCTTCGAGAATAACGCCCAGAGTTTGTACAATCTGATTGTTTTTAACTTCAACTTTCCCCATATAGCAATCAGATTTGTTGCCTTCCCGCACAGTTACAACAACTTCGTGTATCCCATCAGGAACCGGGCTTGCACCTCTGTCCTGAAAAACCTTGAGGTATTCCTCGTAACAGTTTGATTGTGCATTGGCACTGGTTGCGCTGCCAAAAACCAGGATGGATGTAACTAATAGTAATTGAAGTAAATTTTTCATATTGATGCAGATTTTGGTTATAGGATTTAGTTATGTGTTTACAATAATTGATTTAATTCTAGTGTAGGCATTTTGTGTAACCAGTGCAAATGTAATTAAAAGCACTAAATGAAAGTATTATCGACCTAAAATGATTCTATGGGCCGGCGATAATTGAAACTGCTTTAACATGGGGCAATATTCTGGTTTATCCTTTTAACCGCTTTTCCTAAACTATAAAATCCCGGCATTTTGTTTATGCTTTCTCTGCCAGCAACTCTAGTTTCAGCCGTTGCAATTCAGCAAGTTGTTCCGGGCCAACGTCAGGATATTTTAGTTTCATTGAGTCCAAGGCTGAAATAATAGCCGAGGCAATGACAATCCGGGCATACGGTTTGTTATCAGCCGGAATCACATACCAGGGCGATTTTTCAGTTGCCGTTTTTTTTATCATTTCTTCATAAGCAACCATATACTGTTTCCAGTATTTGCGCTCTTCGACGTCGCCGGCACTGAATTTCCAGTTTTTCTCCGGTTTGTCAATACGCTCAATGAACCGTCTTTTTTGTTCCTTCTTCGACACATTGAGGAAAAATTTTACCACCAGAATCCCATTCCGGTTCAGGTACGATTCAAAATTCCGCATATCATTCAGCCTTTCGTCCCAAATATTTTCAGTAAGAAGTTTTTCGGGTAGCTTTTGCGCTTTCAAAATGCCTTCGTGCACACGAACCACCAGCACTTCCTCATAATAGGAGCGATTAAAAATACCAATTCGGCCTCTTTCAGGAAGTTGTTTCATACACCTCCACAAATAATCATGGTCCAGTTCTTCATTATTTGGCGCTTTAAATGAAGAAACATGGCAGCCTTGTGGATTTATCCCAGACATAACATGTTTGATGGCACCATCCTTTCCGGCAGCATCCATGGCTTGAAAAATCAGGAGCAGCGACCATTTATCCTGTGCATAAAGTTTGTCCTGCATTTCGGACAATGCCTGCACTCCAAGCTGCAATGCCTGTTGGGCTAGAGGTTTTCCCTCTTTCCCTAAATCATTATCAACATTAGTCGGAAAATCTTTAAGCTTAAATTTTTTGTCGCTGGTAACGCGATATGGTTTCGATAGTTTTTTTGCCCGCGAAATAAACTCTTTTCTGCTAAGCTCAGTTATAGCTGTTATTCGGCTGCCGGCCGGTTGAGCATTTGATGTTTCTTCCTTTTTTGTTGCCATAATATATAAATTAATAATCAGTGATGTAACAAAGATAAGGTAGTTTTTGTTAAAGTTAAATCGTTAATTTGGTGCATTAAAAGTATTTTGAAAATGCTTTACTGAAAAGTAAAATTCAAAATAAATACATGAGCGTAAGTGATTGTTCAATTTAATCCGGTTTTAAAACCGGTGAGGATGCTATTGGGTTAATGCTGAAAAATCATTACTTTTGATATATGATTCAGGATATTTTGGATCAACTTCTAAAACCATGCTTCAACACCAATCAGGAATGAAACATATTCAGCTGAAAAGTTTAATCCTTGCCTTCCTGGCTATAGTTTTCCTGATGGGTTATAAAGTATCTGAAGCGCAGGTCGAATCAAAAGACTTCAGCGATGTTATGGCCCAATGGAAAAAGAATCCTGTGCCAAAAATAAACAATGAGCTCGCCGTTGGGAAAACCTATTATTCCATTCTTCCGGTTATCGGCTATGCTCCGGCAAACGGATTTTTGCTTGGAGGCGCAATAAGTTTTTCCCGCTTGTTCGGGCAGCCTCCAACCAATATGTCATCAGGCATGCTCAATTTTCAGGTAACCTCCAAAAAGCAATTTATTATGAATGCCAGGTCCAAAATTTACCTGTTGGAGAATAAATGGTTTTTGCAGGGCGACTGGCGCTTGCTGCTTTTTACCCAGCCAACTTATGGTTTGGGAATAAATAATTCTGAATTTAATAAGCTGCATATTTATACCAACAATATGGACCTGGTTGGAGATGATACTCTGGCTGAACCAATGAAGTTTAAGCTTATCAGGGTTTATGAAGAAGTTTCGCGCCGGCTGGGGAATTCACATGTGTTCGCAGGTATTGGAATTGCAGTTGATCAGCATTTTGATATTATCGACGAAAGGCTGGATACGGTAACTGGCAGCCCGGAGTATTTTGTCACCAACAATTATGCTTATTCAGTCACCAACAGTTTTAATCCAACCCGGTATGGCACTAACGGGATTAAATTTACGGTGCTTACTGATACACGCGACAATATAAGTAATTGTTATAAAGGTTATTATGCGTCAATATCATTACTTGCCAATATTAAAATCGGAAATAATTCGCAGCAGAGTACCCAGTTGCTGTATGATGGGCGCTATTACCTGGGATTAAGCAAACATCGCCCTCGTCATGTGCTGGCATTCTGGAGCTGGGGTTCAGTTTTGCTGAATGGCAATGTTCCTTACATGGCGCTACCTGCTATTGGCTGGGATACGTATAATCGTTCAGGACGCGGTTTTATACAAGGGCGTTACCGTGGATTAAGCATGGTTTATAATGAGGTGGAGTATCGTTTTCCTATTTCGAAAAACGGATTTTTCGGCGGGGTAGTTTATATAAATGCCACTGCGGCCAGTAACTACGCTAAAAAGTTATTTGATAATACTGCGTTCGGCAGAGGCGCAGGACTGAGAATGCAACTGGATAAACGTGCGCGTACCAATCTTACAGTTGATATAGGTTTAGGTGCCGATCGTGCTGCTGCAATTTATTTTAACCTTCAGGAATCATTTTAGTGTGATATTTCCCTAATCGTATTGTGACGTTGCCAGGGATCTGATAGATACTTTAAACAATTGTATGCTTTTGATGAACAGTTAAAATAAGTATACAGACTCACAGATCTGAAAATGAAATCCAGCCTACTCACATATAGTTTCATTTTTGTTGCATGTTTGATGTTATTTCCCAGTTGTGCTTTTGCGCAATCCGGGTCAACAGATTTAAAGGATTTAATAAATCGGATAATAAACAGGCCTGCCGACACTACTTCGGATAAGATAGTTGTTGGAAAAAGCCTTTAGTACCTACTAATAAGTAGTTTTTGTAATTCTTTTCAATTTTATATGAACTCCCGTTTTTAACATTTATTTTTGCGTCTGCTTGATGTCTGGTATGAAATCTTTTTTATTCAGTTTATTTCTTGTTTTATGCGTTAATGCTTCGCTTTTTGCTGAATCAGGCGGCAACCCTGATCAGCTTGCCACGACTGACAGCATAAACAGAGTTCAAAAAGCTGACAGCGTAAAGCCTGTCGACCTTGTGGATTACATAGTGAAGATATTTAATATAACAAAACCTGAAGAAAAGCGGAGCAACCGCAAAGTCCGTTTTACCCTTTTCCCTACTACTTCAACCTCAGGTAAAACTTCTTTTACATCATTTAATGCTTCGTTTTTATTAGGCGGTGATGAAAGTAATACGAATCGGTCAACCGTATATTTTTATCCATATATAGGATTTGGCGGGCAATATGGTTTTGATGTACAATCATTTCTGTGGTACCCTAAAAACAGCTGGAACTTTATCGGAGAGTATTTTATTCACAATTATCCTCAGGAGACATGGGGCCTGGGTGGAAACAGCCCTGAAGATCATGAGACTCTGATTGATTACAGGCAGTTCCGCTTTCATCAGAAAAGTCTGAAAGAAATATGGCCTCATTTCTTTGCCGGGGCAGGGTATTCCCTTGATCAGCATTTCAATATACAGGTTGAAGAAGGTGAAATGAACGAACATTTCAGCAGTTATTTCCCGGATAAAAATTCAACATCGTCAGGAGTAGTGCTGCCGGTAAAATACGACAGCAGGCGTAACTCGGTGAATCCTAAACAAGGATTTATGGTCGATCTCACCTTAACCTTTTTCTCCCCGGCTTTGGGAAGTGATGACAAGTGGCAATCCTTGTTTCTTGATGTCCGCAAATACTTCCCTATATTAACCCGGAATCCGGGCATCCTTGCTCTCCGGAGTTATTACTGGACGGTCCTCTCCGGAAATGCGCCATTCCTTGATTTACCTGCCGTAAGGTGGGAACCAACGCCAGGGCAATCATCACGCGGTATTCAGCAAAACCGGTACCGGAGTAATGCAATACTGGATTTCGAATCGGAATATCGGTTTGGAATTACCGACAATGGCTTTTGGGGAGGCGTTGTGTTTGGCAGTGTAACTTCGGCATCCCAGTACGATACTCAGCAGTTTATGTACTGGCATCCGGCAGGTGGTGTAGGCGTAAGAATGAAATTCAATAAATACTCCGATGCGAATATAGGATTTGATGTTGCAGTGAGCAAAGGCTTCGTTAATGTTTACCTGTTTATAGGAGAGGCTTTCTAGTGTTATGTTAATAATATAATGACGTATCAGTTGCCTGCACCCCTAAATCCCCTTAAGGGGAAATCTGCGCGCGGATATGCCCCTTCAGGGGTCAGGGTGCGTGGGAAAGCGGCAAATCAGAGCTAACATAACACTAGTTGCATTCTGATGAATTTCGGGAATTGAAACGAATTGTTTTACATTTGTGCCACAATTAAAAACATTGTTTATTCCAATCAGCCTGGTTTGTAGTTCCTATGGTTAAATCGATCCGTTACCTTTTTGTGATAGCCACAGGCTGCTTTTTTGGAGTATTTATCTTTTTGCCTATCAGTGAACTTACAACCTTTTATGAGTTTAAACGGGACATAGGCATTTCGGTTTGGGATTTTATTTATACGCAATTCTATAGAGCAATTACGCTGCAAACGCCGATAAAGTTCTTTTTCTACTTAGTATTCGGTGGATTGATGGGTGTAATTTCTGCTTTATTGATGACAGTTTTCAGTAAACGCAATAAACTGATTGATCAGTTAAGGAGTGAGTTGGATAAAAATCTTACTGCTTTAATTTCAAAAGGAGAAGATGATGACCTGGAGTTTAAATCCTCTTACCGCTATGATTACCGCCAGCAAAAAGTCAATAAAGTCCTCGAAAATGTTATTATCAAGACAATAGCTGGATTTATGAACTCCAGGGGTGGTTCATTATTGATAGGTGTTGCCGATGATGGAAGTATTATAGGCCTGGAAGCAGATTATAACACGCTTAGCCGCAAGGACAGCGATGGATACACTCAATTGCTGATGTCGGCTATTGCTGATAAAATGGGAACTCCGGCCTGCAAATTGGTAAAAATACTTTTTCATACCCATGAGGAAAAAGAAGTGTGCCGCATTATTGTTCTGCCTTCACCAATGCCCGTTTATGCAAAGGATGATAATCAGGCTCGTTTTTATTTACGTACAGGTTCTGGCACACGCGAATTAGATATTCAGGAAGCAATAACTTTTATAAAAGCTAAGTGGGGTTAAACCTTTAGTAAACAAGATTCAGTTAGAGGTTCACAAAAAAAAATACCGGACTGAAGGTCCGGTATTTTTTAATTCCTTTAAAAAGCAATTATTTTTTATCATTAAATTCTCCGATAAGAGGAATTGCATCTAAAATTTCAGTACGAATCGAATTTTCGATAAATGCTTCTAATTGCGTAAATTGGGCTGCACGCAATGGTGAAATCTCTTTCGACATTTTCTTGAATGTTTTTTGCTGAAGCTTTGCAAATTCTGCCTGGATAGCAAATGATTTGTTAATCAGTTCTGTTGCCTTTTCATTTGTAAGTTTATCATAGTTTTCAGCATAAGCTGTAATATTGGCAATACGTTTTTTACCCATTTCCTTACGGGCTGCTTCGTACTCTTCGTAAAGAGTCCAGAATTTCGCTGATTCAGTATCTGAAAGTTTCATAAAATCTTTAACCATCTGTTGTTTGGTCATACCAAAAGCGCTTTGCATTAAAGCTACTTCGTCAGTATTGGATTGAGCTTGTGAGGCAACTGCAAACATGAGACAGATTGCAAAAAGAATAATTTTTTTCATTGGTTTCAGGTTTAATTGGTTAATAATGAATTTGTGAGGGTGTGTATTTATTCATTTTTAAAGTAAACACAAAGATAAAAAATAGTTATTTATTTGATGTACTCATTACTAAGTATTTTTAGGTTTTCAATCTATTTTTTTGTTTGATTTGTTATAACAGACCTTAAATGTTTTTAACTTTGCCTACCTTAAATGAATTCAATGGAGTTAAACAAATGGAATTATACACTAACAAGAAAATTACGAAAACTATGAAAATCTTCAAAATCTTAAGTTTAACGGCACTTGTGTTTCTGTTAACACAATGCTATCCTGAAGGTCCCGAATATGTGGATGAGTTGGACCTGGTATATTCAAACTATGACCCTGCATATGATTTCAGCGCCAAACAAACCTATGCAATTCCTGATAAAATCATGAAAATTGATGATGATCTGGTTGACGGTGGTGATCCTAATTATGTGAAAGATCAATACGCAAAGCCTATGCTGGACAGGATCGCACTTAATATGGCTGAATTCGGCTGGACAAAAGTGGGTGTTGATGATAATCCTGATGTTCTGCTTGCTCCTGTTGCTTATGAACTTACTACCACTGTATACTATGGTTATGGTGGATATTGGGATTGGTGGTACGGCGGTTATTACCCTCCGGGAGGCTGGTATTATCCTTATCCTGTAACCTCCAGCTATTCAACCGGAAGTTTGGTTGTTACGATGCTTGACACAAAAGATGTAAGTCCTGATGATAAAATGCGTGCTGTGTGGGGTTTTGTAGTCAATGGTCTTCTCGAAGGCTCAGCTACTGAGTTCACCAATCGTTTTACGAAAGGAATTAACCAGGCGTATACGCAATCACCTTATTTAAACAAGTAATAATATTCTGCACATGAAAAAGACAATTATTATCACACTTATGCTGGCAGCCGGAGTATTTATTACATCGTTTGTTTCAGCCCAGAGCTTTACCTCCATTCAATATACCGTGGGGATACCAACCGGCGGACTTAAAGACCATGTTGACAAGATAAGCTGGCGTGGCGCAACATTTGAATACCAGAGAGAAGTTGCCCCTTCGGTTTCTGTTGGTGTTAATTTTGCATGGAGTACTTTCTATGAAAGAAAAGACTATGACAGCTATACTAATAATAATGCAACTTTAACCGGTGTTCAGTATCGCTATGATAATTTATTCCCAATGTTGGTAAATGGACAGTACAAAATTGGGACTGGTACAGTAGTACCTTATGTTGGACTTGGTATTGGTACCATGTACGATCTGCGTAATACAGATATGGGGACCTGGACTATTGAAGAAGATAACTGGCATTTCCTGATGAGTCCTGAAGCTGGTTTCCTCTTTGATGTTTCACCTGGCACAAGTATAAAATTAAATGCCAAATACGATTATGCATTCAAAATAAAGGATGCTGATGCATTCGGAAACCTGAATATCAGCTTTGGTTTTGTGTTTAACAGCTGGTAGAAGAAACAATTCTCTTAAAAATTTAAAAAGCTCTTTCCGGAAACGGGAAGAGTTTTTTTGTGCGGCAGGATATGATTTTGGATGAAGCCAATCAAAAACCAAGAAACCTGAAACTCTGAAACATGAAACTACTGTTTCGCCTTCAACTTCCATTTCTTCTTCTCTTCCTTATACGCTTTCTTGTTTTCTTTCGACATGATCATAGTTTCTTTCATGCCTGAGAGGAAGGATCGGATAACAGGATTAAACCCGCCTTTATTCAAATCCCTGACAGCCTCATAATGCACAATTTTTGGCGGTAAACCGGCTGAAGGCGGATTATTTGTATTGAGGTAGGTATTTGCAGCAAAAGCAACAACATCATTCTGCCATTTCTTTTCAGCAATTTTCAGATCAACATCCAGGTCGTGGTATAAGAACTTCATGGTTCCTTTAGCAGTTGTCCTGTTTACAACACCTGAAAAAGTAATTTCGTCAACGGTGCCCTTTTTTATTTTAGCCGGAGTATACGCTGCAAGCAGTTGGTTTAAGTCGGTTAAATTGAACCTGCCAACTTTACAATTAATAGTGAACTGCGGTTTCTGATAACTGAAAGCTGTCACCAGGTTAATTGGCGCTTTATTTTCTACAAAACCGGAAAGGCTCAAGGTGAGCAAATCTTTTGACGGCAGATTGGTAATATTTTTTGCTTCGAGCGATCCGCGCTGAATCTGAACCTTAGCTGGTTTCCCATCTTCCTTCCGTTCAACATTTACAAAACTGACTCCGGAAGCTTTTATACTTTTGATGTTTATCGGAAGGGGAATCGCTGATATTTTCTGACCCAGGTAAACAGGAAATTTTCTCCTGTCGAGCGGTTTCGTTTTGTCTTTAAAAAATGAAACATCTGCCTTATCTATTTTAATTTCATCAACAAATACCTTCCGGCTATAGATGAGAGTATCAAAATTTACATTCATCAGATTAATTGAGCTTACTGCAAACGAGAATTGTGCTTTCTGATATTTTTCCCTCTTAAGCATTTCTGCCTGGCTTAGATTGGGTTTAAAAGCAAAACCTGCCAGGCTTATGGATTTTTTCGCATAGGAAAGCGCCATGGATTTTAAGGAGATATTGAAAATGCTGTCGCCGGTATTAACATTAAGGTTTTTTAAACCAGTGCCAAAATCACTGTAGGTAAAAATAAGTGTATCGATTGATTTGTTGATTTTAAGAGCTGTCACATTCAGTTTAAAATCCTGCAGTTTAAAGCTCCTGAGTCCTCCTTTGTTCATTTTGCCAGCAAGTTCTCCGACACTGAATTCTACATTTTTAAATGAATACATATCCTGGCCCGGTTGCTGGCTAAGATTAAGTTCATTCAGCGAAATATTCAGTTTCTGAATCTTAAATTCACGTTCCTTAAACGTATTAATTATGTGGAACGATGCATTAACCAGTTCAAATTGATTAAGTATAAACGAATTGACAAACTTTTTACTGTCTTTTGGAGCATTGCTTTTTGCAGCCAGGGTATCTTTAAAAGGAAGTAATATGGATTTCTCGGCGTTCAGTGTTACATCTATAGCAGGTTCGTCGATTATAATCCGTTTAAGTTCGAGTTTCCCGGTTTTCACCATGGTCATCAACTGCACTTCATCCAAAGTTATCCTCCTGGTTTTAAGGCTGAATGAACTGTTTATATATGGATAGTGATGAAGCGGGATAGGGCGTGGTTTCAATTCCACATTGGATATTTTAATATTCCCGGCAAAGATATTGATACGGAGTTTTTCAAATTTTAATTCGTAAACATCAGATATAACGTTGGAATTAAAGCCTTTAAGCAAAGCTTCCGAAACCAGTTTATTTAAATTTCGGGAAACATAAATAGTTAGACCTGAAATGGTTAGAAAAGCAATTGCCATCACCCAAAACAGGATTTTTCTAACCAAATGTCTTTTCTTCTTAATTTCAGGTTTCGCTTCCATAATGTTGAAAATTAGTTATTTAGAATCAAACAGTATATGCGCACTAAAACCCAAAAACTTCATCATTTAATTTTGTGCTTAACCGGCAGGCGTTCAAATATTGAATGCATCGCAAGTCTCATATTTTTCTCAGTGTCAGCATTATTATCGATGGTTTTACGTGCGCCACCGGTCCACAAAATATACCCGGTACTTGTTTCGAATATTTCAAACACCAGGGTAGCTTCGTCAGCCCTTGATTCAGTTATGTTCCCCCCGGCAACCGGAACCATTGCCCCGGCATAATACCCCGGCATACCGTAACCATAGCCGCCGTATCCAACACCAACTCCAACGCTCAGGGTTGGCGACTGTGAGTATTGCATCTGGGTTTTAATCCCCATGCTGAACCTGATAACTGCATCAGGTTTCTCAGTATCCAGGACCATGCCTTTCTTCTTTAATTCTTCATCAGCCACAGCCGTTACCATTTTTCCATACATCCGTTCTATCGACTGGTTATTTATATCATTATCGGCTGAAGGAATCCAGGCGTAGGTTTTGTATTTCTGAAAGTCGATACTTTTACTGTATTCCGAAAATGTATTGATGCTGCCTGTGCATGAAAAGAGTAAAAAAGTAAATGCAAAAGATGTGAGTATAAGTATTTGCTTCATAAGGGTCACGTATTAAGAAGTTTAGTTTTACAATGGGTTAAGAAGATCAGATTTCAGTATTAATTATTCCTGACCAGATTCCTGTCTTTAAATAATTGCACTTATAAAGCGAGGGAGATTCAATCAGGTGAAAAGTTATTCCGTCAGAATTTTTGTTTTTAGAAGTTTTACCAATGATAAAAATCAAAGCAGGTTTTTATTCTGTTTTTTTGAAAT
>JAIFMH010000334.1 GCA_020048595.1 Bacteroidota bacterium
TGACGGACAAGCAAAACGTGATTTTTTAAAAGGATGTTAGCTGCAATGTTTACTGTGTACCTGAAGTTAATTGTCTATTTTCAACAAGGCTACAAAGCTTATTTTTAATATGTATGCAAAAAAAATGCTATATAAATGATTGGCTTATAATAGTATAAATATTTTACTTACACACAATAATTCAGTTGATTTCCTTGTGCGATTTTTATCCCACCCTTTGTTTAACCATACAGCTATATTTAACTTACTGGCTATTACCTGATCGTTTGCGGAGATTTAGGATTTTAGGGCGGGGATTGTTTTGAATAAAGGAAAAAGTAACTTCGAATAAGAGTGCTTCGGATAAAAGAAATCCCCCTTTGGGTTCTCTCCCGACAGGTCGGGACAGGCTCTTTTGACAGGAAAAGGGTGACAAGGCGCAATTGGTTTCCAATATTGAAATAAAAACGGGAAAGTGCATTTTATCTAATTTGTGTTTTCCACAATTTTAATTTCTTCTTCTGTCAACTCATATAATTCATATACCATCCCGTCAATTTCCTTATCAGTTTTGGAACTTACGGGTTTCAACCTCAGCTTTTACTTTCTGAAAATTTTGTGCTTAGCCTTCTTTATATTATTTAACGACACGCGTGACAAATGTGACGGTAAGAATAATAAGCGGCAGCGGGCTGATACATTTTACTGATTATTTCTTCACATCTTTTCTAAAATAAAAATGTATTAATTTCAGTAATAATTCTATCTCAATTGGTTTTGTAATAAAGTCGTTACAGCCTGCTACAATCGCTTTTTCTTTACTATCACTTTGGCCGAAAGCTGTTTGCGCAATGATAACCACATTCTTGTTGAATTGCCTGATTTGTCTGGTAGCTTCCAATCCATCCATTGCCGGCATATTAATGTCCATCATAATCAAATCGATATCTGTGTTTTTACGACAAATTTCAATAGCTTCGGAACCTGTACCAGCTTCTAAAACCTCGTTGCTAAAGGGACTGATAGCAATTCTGAGAAGAAGTTCTGAATTTTCGTTGTCTTCCGCAATCAGCACTTTCAGGTTTTTAATAAGTTCCTGCCCACCCTCAGGTGTAACAATTTCTTTACCACTTTTCCCGCTTTTCGGAATTTTATGGGCTGGGATCGTAAAACAGAATAAGGAACCTTTTCCTTCTTCGCTTTCTACCCATATCTCGCCACTATGTCGTTCAACGAACTCTTTGCATAAAAGAAGGCCTAATCCAGTACTGTTTTCACCTTCTGTGCCTGGGCGGCTGCTGTTTACGTTTAACCGGAAAAGATTAGAAACCATTTCATCATTCATGCCAATTCCGGTATCCTTAACAGTAATTATCGATGTATTGTTTTCTGTTAAATTGGCTGAAACAAATACTTCTCCGCTCTTTGGGGTAAATTTAACAGCATTTGAAACCAGGTTACGGATAACAGACTGAAACATATTTCTATCTGCAAATACTTCCTGATCCTCAGCGATATCGATAGTTATGCGGATATTCTTTTTTCGGAAATTTTCAGAAAGTAGTTTGATACAATCGCTCACTAAGGTATTCAGATTGTACATTTTCGGTTTAAACGCAGTGCTTTTGTGCTGCATCTGGGACCATTCGAGCAGGTTCTCAAGCAAATTGAAGATATTACGTGATGATTGGCTCAGAGCCAGTATCATTTCTTTTTTTTGATCAGGAGTAAACGACTGCGACTCGTCGGCAAGCATTTCGGATAGTCCCATTAATCCACCCAGAGGTCCCCTGAGGTCATGCGCGATGATGGAAAAGAATTTGTCCTTGGAAGCATTTAAGTCAATAAGCTCTTTGCTTTGTGTCCTGATTTTATCCGCCAGTACTTCTTTTTCGCGCAAGGCTTCGATCATCTGATTAAAACCGATAGAAAACTCGCCCAGGAAGCTGACTTTCTGCTTTAAATCGCCTTTTGCAATTTGCTGTGCCTGCCAGGTAAGATGAAGCAGGTTTGAATGCAACTGTTTATATTGAGCAATAATATAATTTTGGCGTGAAGTATCATCAGGTGGATTTACATTGAGGTTGCCGTTGGCTATTTCATGAATAAAGACTGAACCAGCATTATTGATATTGATAAAATTATGCAGATTAAGTGCCAACTGCTTACCTGACTGAGTGCGGTTTAAATCAGGCTCGGCTTTGTAAAAAAGTTCCAAAGCTAAATCCATTTTCCCTTCACTAAGACATTTTAATATCTTATCAAGATTTTCAAAAACTTCAACATCATTACTAATCATAAGCAATAGTTATGACTTAATTAAATCAACAGTGAAACGGCAAGTGCGGTCGCCTGTTCCCCAGCAATCAATTTCTTTAACATCGAAGCTTTTGCTGGTGTACTGATGCATTATACCGCCAATAAAGCCTTCGTCGTAATCGCAAAATTCCACGCCACTGTATGGAAGACCTGAACAATCGAGATCCTCGGATACAGTAAACACGAAAGATAGTTTTTCCAGATCAGCTTTTTCGACACGTAGCAAACCAATGCCAAAAAGTTCAAGTTTTTGAGCCAGATCAGCTGTAAAACCATCAAAATCGAGGGTGCAATCAAGTACATTTTTACAAAATTCCTCTCCTGCTTTATAACCGGCTTCAATAAAAAAATCATTGGTTTTTTCAGGACCCAGCTGTTTTTCCAATATATCTCGCATAGTATATTGCATCAGCCGGTAAACAATTACATGGGTATTTGTACCTAAATTCGGGCGACCAAGTGCAATGTCGCCAAGATCCTTCCATTTGAAATTGTATTTGGTATTTGCATCCATATAAACTTTATTTTTCTGTTAATTAAGAAAGATAATTGTGTATGTGTTTAATTCTACGGGGTTTCCTTCAATGCGGATTTAATATAATTGAAAATGAAATGAAAGCTGATGATCATTATTGCATCTGTTATTCAAGTGTTCCTGTTCTGATTAATTTTCGAAACTTCATTAAATCTATTTAGCAGGGGAAAATAGTATCCAAAAGTACATTTTTTATTTACACTTAGCCAGGAAAATACCTGCAATGCAAACGAATTACTGATTTCGGATTGCGGAATAGGAGTGTGAGTATTCTGACCTGCGTTGCACATAATCGCCAGCGGGGTATAAATAATATGAGAATTTGAAAATGTTGTAATGTGCTAATTCTATAATGTGTTAATGCGATAATGCGATAAAGTGGAAATGGGACAAATTAAGTTGCACCTTTAACTATTTTTATTTCTGCTTCGATTTACCTATAACGTTAATACACCATTTGGTCAATTTCCTGATCGGTTTTTGAGATTTCAGATTTTAAAGCATGGGCTTGTTTTTATACCTGCAAAAAATATGATTTTCATTGAGCTAACAGATTTAATTTACAATGCATCCACCAGGCTATTTATCAGTAATTGCGGGGATCAGAAATGAACTTACCCAAAAATGGCCATTGGTTCTTAATGTATGCATTGTTCCTGCCGGCACTACAAAGACTTCACCCTCTGAAATTTCAGTTTCTTCATTTTCCAATATGCCAATACCTTCTCCTTTTAAACAATAGAATAGTTCATCATGGTGCAAATGATTGTGCAATGCAATCTTTTTGTCAGGAGTTACATGATATACACTTGTAACTATACTTGCTTTTATTTTATCAATATCCAGCATGATTCTCTGTTTCGAATTTTAACAAATCATTTTGGAGTAAAAATATAATTTTTGATTTATAAATAAAAATAATTGTGAATGGATTCTAATACTGCAATTGAATTATTGGCTTTCTACAATTTTAATCTCCTCCTCCGTTGACCCATACAACTCATACACCATCCGGTCAATTTCGGCATCGGTTTTGGAGATTTCGGATTTTAAAGCCAGGGCTTGTTTTGCTTCCTGCAAAAAGAAAGCTTCCAATTTGGCTTCCTCGGAGATAATATGCCAATACACATAGCTACCGCACACCAGTTGGGTAAATAGTGTTTTGCCTGCACGCATCTGATAATAGACGCGCGTGATTGGGGATTTGGAATTTAACCTTCAACCTTCAGCCAATTAAATGTATTGATAATGAGCTATTTCGAAAAACAGTTGTTTGTCATATGTATATTCAGTCATATATCATGTCTTTTAGAATTGCATATCCAAAGCACAGGTGTCACTTTTATAAACTCCCATTTTCAGGAAAATCACTTTCTTTCAATCTTAAAAGCATTTTCTTTAATTGTGAATATTCTATCCTCAGCAATTTTACTTTTTTCTGAAGTTCTTCAATTAATGCTGACTTCACCAAATCGGTGCTTTGAATCTGATCCTTTTCAGTTGAAAGCATACTGTTTTCTTTATCCGGAATTTCGCTTTCTGTTCTAAGTTTAATGAAGTTAAATTTCATGTTTTTAACGAACAAATCCAAAGAATTGTTTATGAAACCAATTGGTTCATCCATATTAAAACTGCAATGCCAGATGCTCCTGTTATTCATAATAAATATTTCACCAGGCCAGGCATACCATTCGTGTAAACTCATTAAACCGTATGAATTATAATTTACCAGCAGAAGTGACTTCTTATCCTTAAAAGAATACTCCTTTTCGTTGAAAAGATCTGCTATGTGCCAACCAATAGCTACTAATTTACCTGTACCTGTTGAAAGGACAAAGGAGTATGAACTTTCACCAGAATTCAGATATTGAATTTTGAGGTTATTGAGATTGAGATGAATCAGTTCCTGGATTAGAGACATGCGCTGATTTAGTTACCAAATGTGATTATTGATCTTAGCCTTCTACTATTTTTATTTCTGCTTCAGTTAAACCGTAAAGTTCATAGACCAGCAGGTCAATTTCCCATCGGTTTTAGAGATTTCAGGTTTTAAGGCAAGGCTTGTTTTGCTTCCTGCCAAAAGTATGCCTCTTGTCCGGGATCTATTAAAAAATAAGTGCCTGAACTAGGGATATCACTCAGTAAAACTTAAAAACATGAACATGTTTACAGGTTTTACAATAATTCGAGTTGCAGCAAATCAATCTGTTTGCTAGTGCCATAATTCTTCATTTCTTTAATAATCAGAGAAGCCAATTGCGAGTATATAAATATTATGTAAGTGCAGCTTTAGTGAATGGGACTTTACTCATAGGGTATAAAACGCAAAAAGCTTACCCTGAGCGCGCTGTTCTTGTGGGAAGCGGGGTAAGCATGTTGGTACAAAAGTAATATGTTTATCAACGCAATGC
>JAIFMH010000031.1 GCA_020048595.1 Bacteroidota bacterium
CTTATGTAAGTCCCGCACTACTCCTGGTAATAAACCCTTTTCACCCTTTGCGATATCCCCGTTAGGATTTCATAAGGTATCGATCCCATTTCATCGGCTAATCGTGTAATAGGCAGTTCCTTGCCGAAAATCAACACTTCGTCACCTTCCTGCGCATTGATTCCTGTAATGTCAATCATAGTCATATCCATGCAAATGCTGCCTACAATTGGCGCAAATTTGCCACGTACTTTCAAATGTCCTATGCCATTACTCAAGGCTCTGCTTAATCCGTCGGCATAGCCGATAGGCACAATAGCAATAGTGGTTTCCTGCCTGGCTTTGTATCGGCGGTTGTATCCGATGGTATCGTCTGTTGCAATATGTTTGATCTGCGAAATTACAGAACGCAGCGTACTTACATTTTCAAGGTATTCCTGTTCTTCGGGCAAAGGTGCAATACCGTACAATCCGATTCCAAGACGTACCATATCGAAGCGAGCTTCAGGAAAACGGGTTATTGCCGCAGTATTGGCAATATGTCGCAGGATGGGATATTCAAACTCATAACTTATCCTTTCCGAAATCATACGGAATAAACTGATCTGATGCCGGGTAAAGTCATCGTTAACCTCCGAATCGGATGCTGCCAGGTGCGAAAACACTGATTTAACACAGATATTCGCCCGGCCTTTTATCTGGTTTATTAACTCATCCACTTCAATCGGATCGAATCCCAGCCGGTGCATCCCTGTATCGATTTTAATATGCACACCCACAGGTTGCGAGTTGGATGTCATTCGCAACAAAGCAGCTTCCAGCATTTTCAGGACCCTGAAACTATATATTTCCGGTTCAAGATGATATTTAATGATGGCGTCGAAACTCTCTTCATCCGGATTCATAACCATTATGGGCAGCTTAATGCCGGCCTTGCGAAGTTCCACTCCTTCGTCAGCATATGCCACCGTGAGGTAATCAACCTGGTGGAACTGAAGTATATTGGCTATCTCAAAACTACCACTTCCGTAGGAAAAAGCTTTAACCATAGCCATAACCTTCACGCCGGGATCAACCAAGGAACGATAATAATTCAGGTTGTGAACCAGTGCGTTAAGATTGATTTCAAGTACGGTTTCATGCGTTTTTTGCTGCAGCGATTCGGTGATACGTTCAAACCCAAATACACGGGCGCCTTTTAGTAAAATGCTCTCATTTGCAAAAGCGTTAAGCGAATAGGAGTCAAGAAAATTCTCGGTAGTTTCGAAAAATTCTTTTTCCATTTTAAACAATGCCGTTTGCCTTCCTATTCCTTTTCCAATTCCGATAAGCCGGTCAACCTGCTTTTGGTTCAGCAGTTCGCTTACTTCATGATACAAATGGCTGTCGCTGCGACCGCTTTGCAGTATATCCGAAAGAATTACTGTTTTTTTACGGTGTTGTTTCTGCTGGTTTAAAAAATCAAGCGCTATCGAAAGGGAGTCGATATCGTTGCTGTAACTGTCGTTGATAAGAGTGCAGTTGTTGATGCCGGCCTTCATTTCGAGGCGCATTGCCAATGGTTGCAAGGTACGCACACGTTTCTCAATCAGTTTATCATTGTGACTGATTTCAGCTTCTTTAAAAATTCCGGTGAGTTGTGTAAAATGCCCGTCGGAGTTAACAGATGTTATCTGTAGATCGGCTACCGTTTTACGACTCCAGGTAAAAGTCTCAATGTTTTTAAGCAAGCCGGTTTTAATAATACCTTCCTGAAGTTCTTTCTGATCGGTACAGTAAATCAGCGTTTTCACTTTTGTAAAAAGCTTAAGTTTTTCACCTGCTTTTTGGGTACGGCTGATGAAATTCTCGTCGTGGGCATGTCCGATATTGGTGAATATGCCTATTGTAGGTTGAATAATAGGTTGCAGGCGATCCATTTCATCCTGTTCGGAAATACCGGCTTCAAAAATAGCAAGATCATGATCTTCACGCATTTGCCAAACTGACAAGGGTACACCTATCTGGGAATTAAAACTCTTTGGACTGCGGACAATATTACGGCTTTCGTTCATCAACTGATAAAGCCACTCTTTTACAATTGTTTTTCCGTTGCTCCCGGTAATACCAATAACCGGTATGTTAAATTGTTTGCGGTGTGCTGCAGCCAAAGCCTGTAAAGCGAACAAGGTATTTTTGACCTTTATAATATTTGTGTTGTAGAGAAGTAAAAGATTGGAAGGCTCATTTTCAACAACAAAATTCCGGACGCCTTTATCGTAAAGTTCTTCGATGTATTTATGACCGTCGTTGCGTTTGCTGGTAAGAGCAAAAAATAAGCTAACCTCAGGCACAATCAGCCGGCGACTGTCAATTGCCAGTTCGCTGATCATAGTATTTGTATCACTCTCAAGAATCAGTTCCCCCTTAATAATCCGGGTTATTTCACTGATTGAATATTCAGATTTACTCATTATTCAAAATACTATTTTATGCTGACTTATTTTCGTAAAATTATACATGTGGCTGGAAGTCGGAAGACAGGAGTCCGTAGACTTTCTCAAAAAAAACTCAATATTTATTCGAAAGTTTTTTGCACATAAATAATAAGTAACAAACTGCACCGGGTATTATTTTTAGTTCAATTCCGCTCTCTCAACTCCCTATTCCTTCCTCCTTACTGCCAACTCCTTACTCCCTACTCCTTACTTCCCCCAACTCCCTAATACTCCTTCTCTTTCTTACTAAATCCCAGAGGATTCTTATTCAATTCAGTCCATTCCATCCGGTTTTTAAAAATCTCACATGCCAGGTAGGTGGCAGCACGCATTGATTCGGCAGAAGCCTGATCCTTGCCTGCAATATCAAAAGCAGTTCCGTGATCCGGCGAAGTGCGGACATAAGGTAACCCGGCTGTATAATTAACCCCGTCTTCAAAACACAATGTCTTAAAAGGAATAAGCCCCTGGTCGTGATACATAGCTAGAACTGCATCAAATTGCTTGTACCCCGACGAAGCAAAGAAACCATCAGCAGGGTATGGTCCGTAAACAAGAAAACCTTTTTGCTGTGCAGCCTGTATGGCCGGTGTAATTATCTCCAGTTCCTCTTTCCCTATCAGGCCGCTGTCGCCGGCATGTGGATTAAGTCCAAGCAAAGCTATACGCGGCTTGCGGATGCCGAAATCCTTGCGGAGAGATTCTTCAAGAATATTGATTTTATTTGTGATAAGTTCAGTTGTAATGGTTTTAGCAACCTGTTCAATAGGAATATGTTCGGTTACAACTCCAATGCGAAGGTTTTCGCCAACTAAAAGCATCAGGTAGGATGTTACACCGAATTTTTCTGCCAGATAACCTGTATGTCCTGTAAAAGGTTTTTGAGCTGCTTCCTGAACATTATGTTTATTAACCGGCGCGGTAACCAATACATCTATTAAGCCTTTCTTCAGATCTTCGACAGCAGCATTAATGGATAGCAACGCTATTTCCCCGGCTGCAACGGTTGATTCTCCAAGATCGATTTTGATTTCTTTATCCGAAAGATTTATAAGGTTTGCTTTTTTGGGAGAAGCCTGGTCTGCCGAGCGGATTATATTAAAGCTAAAATCAGGAATGTTCAACATCTTACGGTGATAGGATGCGGCTTTGGAAGTGCCATAAACAATCGGGGTAAAAAGCTCGGTGATGCGTTGGTCGAGACAGGTTTTAATAATTACCTCGTAGCTGATACTATTTATATCGCCATGTGTAATGCCGACAGCAATGCGGTTTTCGTTTTCAGAAGTTCGGATCATGCTTTTCCTTATTTTTTCCTTAGCTGCAAAGATAAGCTTTTGACTTCATTCTACATTTTTATGTATCAAATTGTTACTTTTGTTTTAAAGAAGTTTTATTAATAGCTATGGATTGGGTGAACACAGGCATGAATTTAGTTATCTGTGTGCCAGGTTCCATGTGCTGGCTTCCCGTTCTCGCCTCTCGCCCCTCGCCATGTCGCCCTTCACTTTCTCATCTTGTTAACCCAAATCATAACCCTACCCTCCCCTATGAACACCTGCTTTTTTGTAAGCGATCTGCACGGCAAAATGAGCCGTTACGAAGCTTTCTTTAGAATTATTAAAAAAGAAAAGCCGGATTTTGTGTTTATGGGAGGTGATTTGTTACCACACAAGAGTGTTAAAACAGGGCAGACTCAGGCAGGCGAAATTGATTTTGTCAGGGATTTTATGATCCGTAAATTCAGTAAACTGAAAGATGTTATGGACTGTGCTTATCCGGAGATTTTTCTGATTCCGGGTAATGATGATCATAAAATTTTATTCGATGCCGTTGCCGAAGGTGAAAAAACTGATTTGTGGCGAAACCTTCATAACCGTTGTGTTGTGATAGGGAAATACCGGTTTTACGGATATGCCTGTGTTCCTCCAACTCCATTTATGATAAAAGACTGGGACAGGTTTGATATTTCGAAGGAGATAGAGCATGGGTGTATCGCACCGGCTGAAGGATATCATTCCATGAAGCCTGATCACGATCCTGAAAATGATACTATCCAGAACGATTTACAGTCTCTTGTGAATGATGATACCCTGGAGTTCGGAGTGTTTTTGTTTCATTCGCCTCCTTATCAAACCATGCTTGATCAGGCATATATCCACAATCCGGAGCCTGATCAGCAACCAACAACTTCAAATGTCGGAAGTAAAGCCATCCGGATGTTTATTGATGAAAAACAACCGTATATCACTATGCATGGCCATATTCATGAGTCACCCGGTATAAGCGGCCAATGGAAACAATCATTAGGACGAACCTGGTCCTTTTCCGCGGCTCACGATGGGCCTGAACTTGCCGTACTGAAATTTGAATTAAATGATCCGTTATCCGTAACACGCAGGTTGATTAAAACATAAAATTCAGGATTTCGAAATATGGAATTTGCGAATTAGGATTTGCTTTTGGTTTTTGATCTTGAATATTAATCTCAATATTATGGCAACACTTCCTTTCACTATTCCTTTGCCAGAGCCGGAGACGCGAGTATCGCGTCTCTACCTATCTCCAATACTCCAATCTTAACTACCAAATCCTTTTACAAAATCAAACAACAACCTTACGCCAACTCCTGTTCCCCCAATTGTCCGGTAACTGTCGTGTTTATCAATAAATGCAGGTCCTGCAATATCCAGATGAATCCATGGATATTCGGTAAAATGCTGTAAAAATTTGCCTGCCGTAATTGCTCCGGCATACTTGCCGCCTATATTTTTCAGGTCGGCAATTTCCGATTTCAATAATTCCTCATAATCATCCCAGAAAGGAAATTCCGCTATCCGTTCACAAACACTGAAACTTGAATTTACTAAGAGGGGAAAGTATTTTTCTGCTTTATATTGCATTCCGGCAATACCAATCCGGCCTAAAGCAGCTTCTGCAGCTCCTGTCAGTGTAGCCAGATCAATCACCAGCAGAGGATCGTATTTTTTTGCATAAGTTAATGCATCAGCCAGTATCAGCCTTCCTTCTGCGTCAGTATTCAAAACCTCAACAGTTGTGCCATCCATCATAGTAATTATATCTCCCGGAACGTATGCGTTGCCGTCGGGTCTGTTGTCGGTTGCAGGTACAAGAGCAACCACATAAACCGGTAATTTAGCCAGCGCAATGGCATACAGTGCAGACGCAACAGCAGCAGCTCCCGACATATCACATTTCATTGTATCCATGGATGAAGTAGGCTTCAGGCTTAACCCTCCGGTATCATAAACAACGCCTTTGCCTACAAAAACTATAGGTTTGGAGTTTACCGCATTTTCTGGTTTATATTCCATGATGCTGAATGTCGGTGGATCAATACTCCCTAAATTCACCGCCAGGAGTCCGCCCATTTTCATTGCCTCAATCTTTTGCTTGTTCAGAACTTCAATTTTGATGCCTGCTTCGTGCGCCATAACTTCAAAATCCTGTGCCAGTTTTTCGGCATTGAGATTTGAAAGTGGTTCATTGATCAGCGAACGGCAGGTGTAAACTGCTTTACAAAGAATATTGAGTTCTGCGATTTCTTTTTCAATAAGATCTGAACTTACAATCTCTATCGTTTTAAGCGATGACTCCTTTTCTGCTCTGTCGTTCCTGTACTTCAGAAACTGGTAGTTGCCTAAAACCATCCCTTCTGTAAACGCAAGCGTTTCATCAGGCAGATGACCGGAATCAACAATACAAACCAATTCTGTTTTGTGATCATTAAATATACTCAGCAGGCTTTCACCCGTTTTCCGGAATTTTTCAAACTCCTTATCTCTTGTGGTTTCTTCGTTTGAACTAAGTCTGCATACTACTGTAAGATGCCCGAGTTTATTCAGAATTACTGTATTCTGGTTTTTCCCGGCTAGCCTGCGTGTAATATATTCAGTTTCCGGATCTGTGAAAATATCGTTGGGTAAATCTGCTATACCGGAAATAAGATAAATATTGTGATTGTTACTATTGATAGCAGTAGCTTTTATGATTTCGGGTAACATGTTTATTAATAATTAAAGGTTAATTTAAGTAGTATGAAGTATGGTGGTTTTTAAATTTTGATCTGCAAAAGTATAACAACTTGCAAACAATACAGATCACTTATGAAATTACCTGTTTATCTGAATTGAGGGAAATCTATATGTGTGTGCAAAATGGGATTAAGGGAACTGCGTGTAGCACAGGGCTGAAGTATGAACCTTGTGAAACTCACTTGGCAAATCTAAATCCGGAAAATTGACTGTTTTAAGTGTATTCTA
>JAIFMH010000048.1 GCA_020048595.1 Bacteroidota bacterium
TATTTCCATGTGATAGCAGATCCGGTTTCGACTTGCGTCCAGGATATTTTAGAGTGACTCCCTTTGCAGATGCCACGTTTGGTAACGAAATTATAAATTCCGCCTTCTCCTTTTTTATTGCCGGGATACCAGTTTTGAACGGTGCTGTATTTTACTTCGGCGTCTTTCATGGCAACTATCTCAACAATAGCGGCATGTAATTGGTTTTCGTCGCGCATGGGTGCTGTGCAACCTTCCATGTAACTTACGTAAGCTCCTTCGTCGGCAATAATAAGTGTACGTTCAAACTGGCCGGTATTGGCAGCATTAATACGGAAGTAAGTTGATAATTCAACCGGGCAACGAACGCCTTTCGGAATATAACAGAAAGACCCATCGCTGAAAACGGCTGAATTTAGCGCAGCAAAGAAATTATCGTTGCTAGGCACAACGCTTCCCATATATTGTTTTACCAGGTCGGGATGGTTTTTAACGGCATCGCTGAAGGAGCAAAAGATTACTCCATATTTGGAAAGCGTATCTGTAAAAGTAGTTTTAACTGAAACACTGTCGATAACAGCGTCCACGGCTACACCACTCAGTTTTTTCTGTTCGTCGAGCGAGATGCCAAGTTTTTTGAAGGTTTCCAGGAGTTCTGGATCAACTTCATCGAGGCTGGTAAGTTCTTTTTTTCGTTTAGGAGCGGCATAGTAAATAATATCCTGGTATTTGATTGCAGGATGATGAATATGCGCCCAGGTGGGTTCGGTAAGTGTTAGCCAGTGGCGATAAGCGCTAAGGCGGAATTCAAGCATCCATTCCGGCTCATTTTTTTTTGACGAAATAAATCTTACTGTATCCTCACTCAGCCCAACTGCAGCCAGGTCCATTTCGATATCGGTATGAAAACCATACTTGTAATCGCTGGTGGTTACCTCTTCAAGTATATTATTCTGATTCTTTTCCATTTTTTTGTGATGTTCAATCGCTTATTTATCTTTGGTTTAAATAAATTTAGCGGGCAAAGTTAGTAATAATAAAGGTATTGCAATACCGCAATAGCTTGTTCTTCGAATAAAAAAACAAGCGGAAGTATGAATTGTTTTCAGATTTCGGAAAATGAATACCGAATTTGATTGCAGTGATGATATTGAGAATATTACCTTGGCGGAAAAGAAAGGTAAAACCACTGAGGCACAGAGGACACAGAGGGCCACGGAGAGATCAGGATACTCATCGTAACTTAACGTTACTCAAATTTTCAAAGAATAGAAATCATTAAAAGCCAGTGGTGTTGGTTGAATGAAGAATTTTAATGAAAAAAATAAACTCCGTGCTCCTCAGTGTAATCCGTGTCTCCGTGGTTAATAAAAACCTTAATTTTGCCACAAATTAATTTTTATGACTGATTCAACTCCAGCCCAACGAACCGAACTTTCATCATTAGGCGAATTCGGGCTAATAAAACATCTCACTGAATCCTTTGTTTGTGAGCAACCTTCAACAATTAAAGGCATTGGCGATGATGCAGCCGTTATTGACTATGGCGATAAAGTTACATTAGTTTCAACCGATCTGCTTGTCGAAGGTGTTCATTTCGACCTGGCATATATGCCGTTGAGGCACCTTGGATATAAATGTGCGACTGTTAATTTTTCGGATATAGTTGCCATGAATGGTACGCCAAGGCAATTATTTGTTGGAATTTCGGTCTCGAACCGCTTTCCGGTTGAGGCATTGGAGGAAATTTATGAAGGTATCAGATTAGCCTGTAAACGATATAATGTTGACCTTGCCGGAGGTGATACAACTTCATCGGTGTCTGGCTTGTTTCTGTCGTTAACCGTTACCGGTGAAGCTGCAAAAGAGGATGTTGTATATCGTAACACGGCTAAAGAAAATGACCTGATCTGCGTTACCGGTGACCTGGGAAGTGCCTATATGGGATTGCTTTTGCTCGAGCGTGAAAAGAAAGTTTATGAAGCTGATCCCGGAATGCAGCCCGATCTGGCAGGTTTTGATTACATCCTGGAACGCCAGCTTAAGCCCGAACCACGAACTGATATTATTGAATTACTCAAAACTGTTGGCGTAAAACCAACGGCTATGATTGATATTTCTGACGGACTTGCCTCTGAGGTTCTGCATATTTGCGAAGACTCCGAAGAATTTAATATTCAGCCGGTTACTGCTGCAATGAACGGCGGTGAGGATTATGAACTTCTTTTTACCATTAATATGAACGATTTCGAGAAAGTGAAAGATCTCGAAGGCATCAATATTATCGGTCATATGACTGAAGCCAATTCAGGTGTTTATCTTGCAACCAATAATGGACCGCTGATTCAGATTGAAGCGCTGGGGTGGAATCATATGCGTGATGAGGAGTAAGGTGCAGAAAAATAGAAAATAGAAAATAGAAGGGGCGAAGGGCGACAAGGCGAAGGGCGACTGGGAGACAGAACTTTGGCTTGTTTCGACCATTCTGCAACTTCGCCAGGTACAAGTTAACTATTAAATCTTTTAAAGCCCTAACCCCCAAAACCTAACCCCCAAAACCTCCCTTGTCAAAGCATTCCATCCATATCCAGAACATCGTCCGCGAACTGCCCGACAGTCCCGGGGTGTATCAGTATTACGATAAGGAGGGGAAAATACTGTACGTTGGAAAAGCCAAGAATCTAAAAAAAAGGGTTTCTTCGTATTTCCGGCAGAATGAATCCTTGATTGGTAAAGTCAGGATTCTGGTTCAAAAAATTGTTGATATCCAGATTGTTGTAGTTGAAACTGAGCTTGATGCTTTGTTGCTTGAGAATAATCTTATCAAAAAATACCAGCCACGCTACAACGTGATGCTGAAGGATGATAAAACCTATCCATGGATTTGCATTAAAAAGGAGGCTTTCCCGCGCATTTTCCCGACAAGGCATCGCATTAACGATGGCTCCGACTATTTTGGTCCTTATGCTTCGGTTAAAATGATGCATACTTTGCTCGACCTGATCCGGCAGTTGTACCAGATTCGCACCTGCAGTCTTAACCTGAGCACTGCCAATATACGTACAGGAAAATATAAAGTTTGCCTTGAGTTTCACATGAAAAATTGCCAGGGACCCTGCGAAAATCTTCAGACAGAAGAAGAGTACGGACAATCACTGGTTGAAATCAGGAATATCCTTCGTGGAAATATTTCATCTGCCCGTCAGCACCTGGTTGGTATGATGAAAGAATACGCAGATACCTATCAATTTGAAAAGGCGCATATTGTAAAGGAGAAAATTGTATTGCTCGACCGGTATCAGAGTAAATCGTCCATTGTAAGTCCATCCATCCACAATATTGATATTTTCTCCTATGTGGATGAACCGACGGCTGCATATATCAATTTCATGAAGGTTATAAACGGATGCATCATCCAGGCGCATACCGTTGAACTCCGCAAAAAACTGGACGAATTGCCCGAAGAACTCCTGTTGCTTGCTATTGTTGAGTTGCGTGAGCGTTTCGAATCCGATTCGCCTGAAATTATTGTTCCGTTTAAGCCTGATGTCGAATTGCCCGGAGTATCATATACAACGCCAATCCGGGGTGAAAAGAAAAAACTGCTCGAACTTTCGGAACGCAATGCAAAATATTACATGCTCGAAAAGCACAAACAGCTCGAACATGTTGATCCGGAGCGCCACACCACCCGGATTATGGCTCAGATGCAGGCAGATCTCAGGCTGAAGGAACATCCGGTTCGTATCGATTGTTTCGATAATTCAAATATACAGGGATCGTATCCGGTTGCAGCCATGGTAGTATTTACCAACGGGAAACCGGATAAGAAGGAATACCGCCATTTCAATATTAAAACGGTTGAAGGCCCGAATGATTTTGCTTCGATGGAAGAAGTGATTTATCGAAGATATAAACGTGTTATTGAAGAAGAACAGCTATTGCCGCAATTAATAATCGTTGACGGAGGCAAGGGACAACTCAGCTCGGCCATGGAAAGTATTGATAAGCTCGGCCTACATGGAAAAGTAGCAGTAATCGGTATTGCTAAAAAGCTGGAAGAAATCTATTATCCCGGCGATTCGTTGCCGTTGTATATCGATAAAAAATCGGAAACACTTCGGATTATCCAACAATTGCGTGATGAAGCACACCGCTTTGGAATTACGCACCACCGAAAGCGGCGCGAAAAAGGAACCATTAAAACGGAACTTACAGAAATTGCAGGTGTGGGTGAATCTACCTCTACTTTGTTGTTACGCAAATTCCGGTCGGTAAAAGCTATTAAGGAAGCATCTTTAGCAGATATTCAGAAAGTTGGCGGATTAGCAAAAGGTAAGATTGTATATGATTATTTTCATCCGGAGAAAACAGAAAAAGAGTAAAGAAGAGTGTTCCTAAGAACTACAAAAAGAGAGTTGAACAAAGATTTTGCATTACTTAATTTATTATTTTTGAGTATAATTTTTGAATCCGTAACTATTGAGCGATATGACAAACTATATCAGTAAAATCATCTTTATAATTGGCGCACTAAGTGCTTGTGGTATGATTTATTTATTGCTTACTGAAGAAACAAACAAGTTGTTCTATACTCTGATGCTTATCACATTAGCTACCTGGCCGCTTGCTCAATATGTAAATAGGAAAAAGAAAAAAGATATTGATTCAGAACCAACTGATTCATAGAAGATAAAGGGTAAACCAGACTTATATTATCCTTTTTCCGGAAAGTGATAACTCCCGGGCAAGGCATAATGGTGTGATAATTTTTTAATATATTAAATGTTATATGTTAAAGTTTTATGAATATTTCTGCAATCAATGCATCACTTGTTTGTAAAATTATTTGATATAAAACCAGATATTTTAAAAGATCAAAGATGAAATTATTTATCGAAAGAAAACCTGCTTTGATTACCTGGTTAATGAAATACAGAATTGATATAAACGGGAAGGAGTTTGTATTAAGCAAGAAGGGGATCTATCCCATTGAGGTAGAAGATGCGGAGGTTCTGAATATCTCGGTTAGTATGAGAAATTATTATTCCGGAGAAACTGAAATCAGGAATTTAAAAGCTAATGATACCATAGAGATAAGGACATCCTTTAACAAAAAGGTATATTTATTCACTTTCGTTTTGGCGCTTAGTGGTTTAATTTATGGGCTGATAACAGAAAAGAAAATTCCGGGTACAGTTGCATTATTAGTGTTTCTTGGAGTTCAGATCTATTATTTTCATATCAGGAGTGATGAGTTTTTCCATATAGGTATCCAGGAATAAATGAGTTTTGGGTGCTAATAAACAGTAATTTTAAAATATTCCTTACACTAAAAAAGCCCGGGACTTTTACATCCCGAGCTTGACTTGTACCCCAACAAATCATTTCTTCTATATTGCGCTTCCGCCCTTTTCACCAGTGCGAATCCGTATGCACTGTTCGAGCGGAGTTATAAAAATTTTACCATCACCAACACTTCCATCTGGTCCGTTGGTACGTGCGGATTTAAGTATAGTGTCGACAGTAATGTCAACAAAAGCTTCGTTCACCGCTATCTCAATCTTTATCTTAGGGATCAGATCGGGAACAATAATTTGCCCCCGGTACATTTCCTCAACCCGTTGCTGTCCATGACCTGATACACGGCAGACTGTAATTCGTTTTATATCAGCTTCAATAAGTGCCTCGCGAACTTTATCCAGCTGAGTTTCCCTGATTATTGCAGTTATAAGTTTCATTGTGTATGTCTTTAAGTATTTTATGAAAAAGTTTATGCGTTATAGATTTGGTGCCGTGTGCCGTGTACCATGTGCCGTAAATAGATTCTTAAAAGTCAGGTTGGAACCCGGAACCTGGCACTTGGAACCAATTTAATTGGCGTTTAACATTCCATAACCTCTTTCTCCATGATAGGATCTGTCAAGACCAGCCATTTCTTCTTCTTCTGTAGCTTTGAATGGAACAACTTTATTGAGAAGGAAGATGATTACAAATGTCATAACAGCGGCGTATGCAACTGCTATGCCAACTGCAAGAGCCTGTACTCCAAGTTGATTCCAGATAGTCCAGCTTCCACCTGCTGCAATAGCGGCTTCCTGCATCCATGAAGGTCGGATAAAGAATACGAGGAGCAATGCGCCTACAATTCCTCCAACTCCATGTATCCCAAAAGCATCAAGGCTGTCATCATAGCCTAATTTGTTTTTCAACTGAATGGCCATGTAACATATTAATGCAGCCAGTGCACCCAGGATAATAGCCCCGTAAGGCTGAACCACACCTGCAGCCGGAGTAACGGCTACCAGGCCTGCCAGAATTCCGCTGGCAAATCCCAGGGCAGTAGCTTTCCCCTGATGAACCCATTCAATTATTATCCAGATAAGTGCTCCTGCAGCAGCAGCTACTTGCGTTGCAACTAATGCCTGTGCAGTGCTAAGGCCGCTCGAGATGCTGCTTCCGGCGTTAAATCCAAACCAGCCAACCCAAAGTAAACCTGCGCCGAGCATAACTATAACCATATTGTTCGGACGTATAACCTGGTACGGATATCCACGACGCGCACCCAGATATAGTGCGGCAACAAGCCCGCTTACACCAGCCGAAATATGTACTACAGTTCCCCCTGCAAAATCAATGGCTCCTTTTGCACCTATATTAAACAGGAAACCATCACTTGCCCATACCCAATGGCAAAGTGGATTATAAACTAAAACACTCCATAGGGCTATAAAAAAGAAATATGATTTAAAGGATACTCTTTCAGCTATAGCACCGGCAATAAGTGCAGGGGTTATAATAGCAAACTTCCCCTGGAACATCGAAAAAACATATTCAGGAATTCCGGCATCCATAATATTGGTATCTATCCCTTTTAAAAAGAAATAGTCGGGATTCCAACCAAACCAGCCGCCGAGAACATTGCCTCCGAAACTCATACTGTAACCAACGGCTACCCATAAAATGCTGATAATACCCATTGCCACAAAGCTATGCATCATAGTTCCCAGTACATTTTTAGTACGGACAAGTCCGCCATAGAAAAGTGCAAGTCCAGGCACCATTAATAAAACCAGGGCTGTGGATGTCAACATCCATGCTGTAGCACCTGTATCAATCGGTGTATCATCTGCAGCATATAATCCCGTTGTGCCGGCAAAAAACAAAACCAGCAGTATCAGGGCTCTTTTCCAATTGAATTTCATAACTATGGGTTTTAGGTCTTAAATGATAATTTGATGCAAAGATAAATGATAAATTTATACCACAACCAAAAAAATGAATAAAAAATATATATACCCCCTTAAAAAAGAGTAAATAGAATATAAAAGTATATAAAA
>JAIFMH010000289.1 GCA_020048595.1 Bacteroidota bacterium
CTATGTCCACCCCTGAACGCGACAAACCTGAAATTATATTGAAATATACTGCTTCATCAGACCAAAAGATAAAAGAATATGGTAACGAGCTACTGGTAGAAATTATTCCGCTGAAATTCCCATTTCTTGAAGAGCCACTAAAAAGGAAGTTACCAGTACAGATCAATTATCCCGATTACCGGATTGATTCAACCGAATATCTGATTCCTGAAAGCTTCAAAATCGCTGTCGTTCCTAAAAATATCAGTATCAAATCTGTTTATGGAGAATATCAGGCTGAATTTCAAGTGAAAGAACATAGTGTCATAGTTATAAAACAAGTAAAAATCAATTCCGGATCCTATTCATTAAATCAATACCGGGAGTTCTATGATTTCATAATAAACTTATCCGAAACTGAAAATTCCTTTTTTTTATCATTAACAAAAATGTAGCATGAAGAATTTACTGATTTTTTTAATTCTGTTTTCAAATTCTATTTTACAGCTAAAAGCCCAGAATTATTTCGAAGAATTCGGAAAAATTAGCCAGGAACAAATCGATATGACTAAATGCAGTTACGATCCGGCTGCTGATGCTATTGTACTTTTTGATGTCGGAAAATCCAGTTTTGTAAGGGTGGAGAACGGATTTGATGTTGTATTCGAGCGGATTACACGAATTAAAATCTTAAATGATGCCGGTAAAGATTATGCTGAAGTAGCAATCCCGTTCTACCAGGAGGGAAACATTTATGAAAAAGTAGAGATTACAAAAGCATCAACCTATACGATCGCGGATGGGAGAATTACTAAAATAAGTACATTGGATCCAGCAAAATGTTATGAAGAAAAAATAAATGAAAACTGGAAAAGCAAGAAATTTGCTATGCCTAATGTGCAGGCAGGTTCAATTATTGAATATAAATACCGCATTCAATCCCAGTATCATTTTAATCTGCGCGACTGGGAATTCCAGTGGAATATTCCGGTGCTTTATAGTGCTTATGAAGTCCGCATGATTCCTTTTTATGAATACACATGGTATTTGCAAGGAAGAAATGCTATCGACGAATTGAAACAATATGAAGATAATACTACATTCAAACAAGATTTTCTGGGGACTTCATTTTATGATGTAGTCCACAAATTCGGGCTTAAAAACGTTCCTGCTTTTGTAAATGAAGAATATACACCTTCCAGAGAGAACGATATTATTAAAATTGACTTTCAATTGTCGGCGTTTTTCCACCTCGATGGAGTAAAAGTCAACATAATGACAACATGGCCTGAACTGGTAAATGATTATGCGAAAAACGCAAATTTTGGGAAATATGTAAAAAAGAGTGCCGCCAGTGCTTCAAAAATCTTCGATCCTGATTCGCTGGATGGGAAAACTCAGTTACAGAAATTCAACTATATAGTTGATTACGCAAAAGACAATTTTAACTGGAATGAATATTACAGGCAATTTGCTGATAAATCACCAGCTGAATTACAAAAGGATAAGATAGGAAACAGTGCTGAAATCAATTTATGGCTGGTTGGTGCTTTTCAGGAAGCAGGCATTGAAGCATATCCGGTTATTCTCAGTACCCGAAAGCATGGAAAAATCCGGTCGGATTATCCGTTCAGCAGCTCCTTTAATTCGGTAATCGCTTTCGCCATGGTTGATGGAAAGCAAATGTTAGCTGATGCTACTGATCCGTATTGCCCGAACAATAAAATTTCAATTCAGAACATGAATGACAAAGGCCTTTTGGTTGATAAAGACAACATGAAGTGGTTCAGCCTTCAGAGTCCCGGCATTTCAGGCCTTAGTACAAGCATTAAGATTGATTCTATCGGGAAAGATCAGCAGGCAACAGTAATTGTAACAGCAATGGACTATGAAGCTCTTTACTACCGTAACCTATATGCTAATAATCATGAGAATATGTTAAGTGATTTAAGTAAAAAGATGTACCTTGTAGATGATGCCTCACTTAAGTTCAAAAATGAAACGGATAGAACTCGTCCATTTTCATTTATGTATAATCTTGATCGGAAGACTGAAATCATAAACGATAAAATCTACCTGCAACCCTTTCTGAATGAAGTTTTTTCCGAGAATCCCCTTAAACAGAAAACACGGACCTATCCGGTTGATATGACATATCCGGTAAAGCGAATATACAAGTCAGAAATAAAAATTCCTGAAGGCTTTAAAGTTGAATTCCTGCCTGCTGTAAGCTCTTTAAACGATGACTTATTCGAACTTGACTATTTTGTTGCGCAAAATGAATCGTCTGTAACTGTTTCACTTACTTATGCATTTAAGCACTCAGTATATTCACCTGAAGAGTATTCCAGGGTTAAAACCATGTTTGATAGAATTGTTAAAAAAGGTTCCGAAAAAATCGTACTGGTCAGACTATAAAAAAAATGATCATGTGCAGCACATGATCATTGATTTTAAAAAGAAAGAATCTGAAATCTCTAAATCAGAAAAAAGAATATGTTCGGATTTAATAAATGATTTTCAGATTTTTTTACGTGCGATTCAAGAATTCCTTTATAATTTAAACAGAAAATTGCATCTGCGCATTGAAGCCTGGATTACAAATTAATTGCTTCAACGGATTTTACTTCAGGAATGGCTTTTTTCATGGCATCTTCCACACCATTTTTTAAGGTCATCCTACTGAACGGGCATGAACCGCAAGCTCCGTGGAGTTCAACATTTACTGTATTGTCGCTGGTAAGTTCCACAAAACTGATATCACCACCATCAGCCTGCAGGTATGGCCGGATCTGTTCAATTACATTGCGTACTTTGGTTTCTAATTCTGACATATTTTTATATTTTTTGGGTTGGGGTATTTTAAAACTAAAATTAAACTGAGATAAATGATTTCCTGCTACGATTTGATCTCAACCACCTGAGTAGGATCAAGATTTGCGTTGCGGATAGCGATTTGCTGAGCTACTGATTCGGCCAACTGACGGAATGCAAGTGCAACTGCACCTTCATCAAGCATAGCTGAGGGATTTCCACTGTCGCCTGATTCGCAAATGCTCTGAACAAGTGGTATCTGACCAAGAAGAGGGACACCAATTTCTTCAGCAAAGCGTTTTCCGCCTTCTTTCCCGAAAATATAGTATTTGTTTTCAGGAAGCTCAGCAGGTGTAAACCAGGCCATGTTTTCAACAAGCCCTAAAACCGGAACCTTAATACTATCAGTTGTGAACATATTGTAAGCCTTACGGGCATCAGCAAGCGCAACTTCCTGAGGAGTTGTTACTATTGCGGCTCCGGTAACAGGCACCGTTTGTACGAGTGTTAAATGTATATCACCAGTTCCGGGTGGCATATCAATTACCAGGTAGTCGAGCTCTCCCCAATCGCCGCCGGTAAGCATTTGTGTAAAATAATTTGATGCCATGGGGCCACGCCAAACCAAGGCTTTCTTTGGATCAACAAAAAAACCGATTGACAATAATTTTATTCCGTATTTCTCAATAGGCTCCAGAATGGTTTTCCCATCTTCTTCACGTGCTTTAGGATGAGCATCCACCAGGTCGAACATAAGCGGAACCGAAGGGCCGTAGATATCGGCATCGAGCAATCCAACCTTTGCTCCAAGCCGCGACAATGATATTGCCAGGTTAGCAGCTACCGTTGATTTGCCAACGCCACCTTTACCGGAAACGACTGCAATTATATTTTTTACTCCTTTCAGCATGGTGTCGTCAGGGCCCCGGCGTGTAGTAGTCCGTGAAGTTAACTCAACATTTACTTCTGCATATGGATCAACTCTTCCCTGAATGGCTTTCACACAGTCATTCTTCATTTTATCTTTCATCGGGCAGGCTGGCGTTGTAAGCACTAATTTGAAGCTTACCTTATTCCCATCTACTTCTATATCTTCAATCATACCCAACGACACAACATCTTTGTGTAAATCAGGATCATGTACAAATTTTAATGCATTGATTACCTGTTCTTTACTTATATCCATCTTACAGTATCTTATTTTTATTTAGAATGTGTAAAGATAATTTAATTAATGATATACGGTTGTAAATAGTAAATTTTTATCATTCAATGGGTCAGATACTCTGCGACAGCAGACCCTGGAAACAAGTGTACAAACTGTAAAAACCCCCACCAAAAAAAAGTTTTTTGATGGGGGTAATATCAATAAAGTTACCAATGATTTTAAAGTGATATGAAACTACCTGATAAACAATAGTTCACGGTATTTAGGCAGTGGCCATTTTTCATTATCCACAATCAATTCAAGTTTATCAATATGATAGCGGATTTGATCGAAATAAGGGAATATTGAACTAGCATAAGCAATTGCTTTTTCTCGGACATCTTCAATTGTATTAGCTGTTTTCCTGGCTTCAATCATTTCGCTCACATAGTCTTCAATACTCCCAACATGCTTCGAAATTTCTTTGATCAATTTAAGCCTGCGTGCAGCAAGTACCTGGTATTCTTCATCACTGTACAGGTTTTTCAAGCCTTGCGTACTGTCGATAAGCATAGCCTGGTATCCAATTACAGTAGGTAAAATATGATTCGTTGCCAAATCGCTAAGTACCCGTGATTCAATCTGAATTTTCTTTACATACAGATCGTTACGTACTTCATTGCGGGCTTCCATTTCAATATCATTGTAAACATTGGCACGTTTAAACAGCTCGCGGGATTGAGGAGTTAAATATGCATCATAAATTAGTGGCACTACAGCTTCGCAGTCGAGACCCCGTTTTGCAGCTTCCACTTTCCATTCTTCGCTATATCCGTTGCCATCAAAACGTATAGGCTTTGATTTTTTGATCAGGCGGCGTAAAACCTGCAAAATGGCTTCGTCTTTTTTCACTCCTTTTTCGATGATTGCATCCACTTCAATTTTGAAGTCAACCAGCTGTATTGCCAGTGCGGTATTTAGGGGAATCATGGCCGAAGCACAGTTTGCGGAAGATCCCACAGCGCGGAATTCGAAGCGGTTACCAGTAAAAGCAAATGGAGATGTGCGGTTACGGTCGGTATTGTCGAGTAAAATTTCAGGTATTTTACCGATATCGAGTTTGATAGCAGTTTTTTCCTCAGGAGACATTTTTTCATCTGTAACTTTCTGCTCTATTTCATTAAGCATTTTTGTTAACTGCTGGCCTAAAAATGCGGAGATAATCGCAGGAGGTGCTTCATTGGCACCCAAACGGTGCTGGTTACCAGGAGATGCTATAGATGCTTTTAGTAAGGCGTTGTGCTGATGAACAGCAACTAAGGTATTTACAAGGAATGTTAGAAATTGCAGGTTTAACCTGGGTGTTTTACCGGGCGACAAAAGGTTAACTCCGGTATTGGTTGAAACTGACCAGTTATTATGCTTGCCTGATCCGTTAATTCCGGCAAAAGGTTTTTCGTGAAGAATGATTTTAAAATTATGACGAGCCGCAACTTTACGCATAACCATCATTACCAAAAGGTTATGATCATTGGCCAGGTTTGTCTCTTCAAATATCGGAGCTAATTCGTATTGATTAGGTGCCACTTCGTTGTGACGGGTTTTAACAGGAATTCCCAGTTTATAGGCTTCATATTCCATGTCTTTCATAAATGCAAGCACCCGTGTTGGAATCTGGCCAAAATACTGATCCTCCAACTGCTGGTTTTTAGCCGAAACATGCCCCATCAAGGTACGATCAGTTTGCACAAGGTCGGGACGAGCGTTATAAATAGCCTCGTCGACAAGGAAATATTCCTGTTCCCATCCAAGGTTGCTGTTAACACGGCTTACATCTTTATCAAAATACTGACATACTTCCACAGCAGCTTTATCCAGACAATGCAGTGCTTTTAACAAAGGTGTTTTGTAATCAAGGGCCTCACCTGTATATGAAATAAATATAGTAGGGATAATAAGAGTATCATCCATAACGAATGCCGGTGACGAAGGATCCCAAGCTGTATATCCGCGGGCTTCGAATGTATTCCGGATTCCACCGCTGGGGAAACTCGAAGCATCGGGTTCCTGCTGAACGAGTAAAGCACCTGAGAAAACTTCAATAGCAGTTCCCCTACCTGTTGGTACGGTAAATGAATCGTGTTTTTCGGCAGTATTCTCAGTAAGAGGCTGAAACCAATGTGTATAGTGTGTAGCTCCCAAACTCATCGCCCAGCTTTTCATTCCCATTGCAATCTGGTCCGCCAGTTTCATGTCAATACGTTTGCCATGGTCTATTGCATCCAGAACTGCTTTGTTTGCATCTTTAGGCAGATATTTCTCCATCTTGATCCTGTCAAAGACATTAATTCCAAAATAATCTGAAATTTTATCACCGGGAGTTGTGACTTCAATTGGTCTTCTTTTAAGTGCATCTTCCAATGCCTTGAAACGTAAAGTTGCCATATATTCGTTTTTAATATTTTTTTGCAAAAATAATATTTATTTTTAAATACCCCACTAATTATTTAATAAATACCCAATATTTTTAATTTATTTTTTCATTACCCCCCATTTTTTCAATGTTATTAGAGTATTTAATAGTATTTAATCCCGATTAAGTATTTTTATGGAAATCCCCAATAATTATAGAGCCAGTTTTCCAGCTCATATTTATCAACAAAAAGTTTTATTGAATTTAATGTTTTGAAGGAACCAAAAAATGGCAGTTAAAAAACATAAGAAATTAATCTACAAATAATCTAAATCCTAATTGCACTCCTTTAATAGTTAAAACACAGTCGTGACTTTGCCTACAATTCAAGCTCCTTTGATGGATCCCAGAAAGCTTCGTTGAAATTAACTATCTGATCATTTTCAAGTACTATTCCCTCACTTTCAAGAAGCTGCTTCATTGTATCCTCTCCGCCAAAATGATGCTTCCCGGTCAATAAACCATTGCGGTTTACAACCCGGTGAGCAGGAATATGCTGAAGCATTTGGTGAGAAGCATTCATGGCCCAGCCAACCATACGCGATGAACCTCCTGATCCCAGGTAACGGGCAATAGCTCCATACGATGTAACCCTTCCATAAGGAATCAGTTCGACTACGGCATATACTTTTTCGAAAAATGAGAGTTCAGCTGACACAGGTTAAATTTAAAAAAACTAATAACACTGAAAAAGTAAAACCAGGAAGAAAGGGACGCAGAAATTAAATTTTATCCTTCATTAAGTCTGAACCTGAGATATTTTATTGTCAACCCTTGTTCAAGCCAAATTTTTTCATAATGAGTTTGTACATCTATCACATCCTTTACTTCCGGATCGGCCGGATTTGCATACAGGTCGTTATTATTGTACAAAAGTTCATGTCCATTTTCTTTGATAACGTCTAATGTATAGTTATAAAACATATCATTATCCGTTTTAAGATGGATAATACCACCAGGCTTCAATAATTGCCGGTATCGTGCAATAAATTCAGGAGAAGTAAAGCGTTTACTGTGCCTGGGGCTGTTAGGTTGAGGTTCGGGAAATGTAATCCATATTTCGTCAATTTCGTCCTGCCCAAATACTTTACATATATTTTCGGCACGTATACGGACAAAAGCTACATTCGGGCGGTTTTCGTCGCTGCTGGTTTTTGCACCCCGCCACATACGCGCGCCTTTTTTATCAATACCGATAAAATTCTTGCCAGGATATTTGTCTGATAAATCAACGGTATACTCCCCTTTGCCACAGCCCATTTCAATAATAACAGGATTCTGGTTTTCAAAAAAATCAGCATTCCATTTTCCACGCAAAGAAAACCCGGCAGAAAGTTCTTCCCAACCGGGTTGAAAAAAATGATTAAAAGTTGCATTTTCAGCAAACCGCTGAAGTTTCCTCTTAGCCAAAGTAGTTGTTTTTTTTAGTGAAGTCCCGCATAATAAAAATTCCGGGAACATGTTATCTTCAAATCCTAACCTCTATTCCTTTTGAGTATCCAGGAAGAAGAATATCCGGCTTTTTTTATTCCGTCAAGTTGATTCACGGCTTCATTATAATCAGTGAATCCTTTCATGCTAACAACATACAATCCACCTGGTGTGGTATCCACAACTGCAGCAGGAAATCCTTGCGCCTGAAGAATACCAATTAGTTTGGCTGCATTGTCAGGATCTCTGAAAGCACCGCCGATAATAAAATAATCCTGTTCAACTGCTATTGACTCCGGTTTAGATACCTTATTTGGGCCACTAATCGAAATATTATTTTTCGCTAGCTCAGTGTAAGAAACCATACCCGGATCTAAGGATATGTTTTCATCAGCCAGCACTGCGGTTGGCGATTGTATAACTACGGAAGGAGATTCTTCAACTTTTACCTGGTAAGTCCCGGAATTAACCGGAGCCGTTTTACCTGGTGTTGAACGGGCCCACGAAAACATACCGGTATAATTATGAACATAGTTATCAATAAGGTTGCCATTGAGCGAACCCCATAATGTAAAAGCAATAAATGGAGCAAGCACAGCAGCCCATTTAAGTGTCTCCGGAATTAATCTGTGGTATTTATTTCTTTGGTCAGATTGCTTGATCTGCTGAATCTGAGGAATGTTCATAGTTTCCGTGCTCACTGTTTGAGCAAAAAATACTGGAAGTCCATATGAATCCGCATTGAAATTAATCTGCATTGACGGACTAAATTCAAATTTACCCGAAGGGTTTAAGAAAAGATCACCAATTCCTTCAATACAAACTATATCTCCGTTTTTAATTGAATTAATGCTCTTATCGGACCATGATTTGATTTCATTAAGAGCATCCCGGTACGAAATATTTTCAACGGAAGCAATATAAGTGGCAAGTTGACCGTCATTACCTGCTAAACCGGCATTAAATGCTATTGTTCCCGAAGGAGGATGAAACTCATTTGTAGCATGAATTATCCGGGCAGGAATGCTGGCTTTAATAAAGCCCCCTAAACCGGGAACAATCACGCATTCGTGATTATACAGTAAATCAGCTATATGCCTTGTTATCATTGATTTTTTTTAGCTTTTCAGTCTGCTAAGATAATACAATCAGCACTGATTTATCAAGCATTGTTAGTAAGTTTCAATAAATCTTCAGGAACATCAATGCCAACTGTCTCTATATCAGTAATAGCAGTATGAATGTTGAATCCATGGTACAACCAGCGTAATTGCTCGAGTGATTCGGCCAATTCAGGCGGAGCCTCGGGCAAGTTTAATATACGCTTTAATACTGACGACCGATATGCATACAAACCTATATGTCTGAAAAAATCATGGTGATCCAACCACGCATCCTGGGGTATTCCCCGAAGGTATGGTATTGGTGACCGGCTGAAATACAAAGCTTTACCGGAATTATCAACTACTGTTTTAACAACATTAGGGTTTAAAAGATCATCCTGATCAATTATTTTCCTGATAAGAGTCCCTATGATAACCTCCGGATTGTCAAACAAGGAAACAATAAGATCAATCTGAGATGGATCAATAAAAGGTTCATCGCCCTGAATATTTACTATTACATCGTAAGGACAATGGTTCATAAACGAAAGGTGCTCGACAACTTCTCCAATACGCGAAGTCCCTGACATATGGGCCTCTGAAGTCATCATTACCTCACCGCCACAATCTTTCACATGATTGAATATACGCTCATCATCTGTAGATACAATAACCCTGTCTAAAACAGTTGTTTTCAAAGTTTGCTCATACACACGCATGATCATACTTTTTCCATCAATCATTACCAGCGGCTTACCTGGAAAACGACTGGAAGCGTAGCGGGCCGGAATAACTCCTAATGTACTTACAGGCATCAGAAACAGTATAAACTATTTTAATTTTAATAGGAACGAGCAAAAATCACACGCTGTTTCGAAGGCTTACCTGTCAGGATACACTTACCTTCTTCTTGTTTTCCATCAATAGGGATTAATCTGATGGTTGCCTTAGTTTCATCTTTGATACGTTGTTCGGTTTCAGTAGTTCCATCCCAATGTGCTGAGATAAAACCACCTTTACCATCCAGAAGAGCAACAAATTCGTCCCAGGTATCTACTTTATTTGTATTCTCCTCACGGAAGTCATATGCCTTCTGAAACAGATTCTGCTGGATACTTTCGAGTAAATGACTGATTTTATGTTCAATATCTGTGATTTGATACACTGATTTCTCGAGAGTATCGCGGCGTGCTACTTCCACTGTACCATTTTCGAGGTCGCGCGGACCAATTGCCAAACGAACCGGAACACCTTTAAACTCATATTCATTGAATTTCCAACCGGGTTTCTGAGTGTCGCGATCATCATATTTAACACTAATACCAAGAGATTTTAGCTTCTTTACGATTCCATCAACAGTTTCAGATATTTGAGCAAGTTGTTCTGCATTTTTAAATATCGGAATTATTACAACCTGAATTGGAGCAAGTTTTGGAGGCAGGACTAATCCATGATCATCGGAATGTGTCATAATCAAAGCTCCCATCAAACGCGTAGAAACGCCCCAGGATGTAGCCCAAACGTAATCAAGTTTATTTTCTTTGCTCAGAAACTGAACATCAAAGGCTTTTGCGAAATTCTGACCCAGGAAATGAGATGTCCCGGCCTGTAAAGCTTTTCCATCCTGCATCAGGCCTTCAATACAATATGTTTCAACCGCTCCTGCAAAGCGCTCATTAGGTGATTTGATTCCTTTCAGTACTGGCATTGCCATCCAATTCTCAGCAAATTCAGCATATACGTTGATCATTTTCTCAGTTTCTTCAATAGCTTCTGCTTCAGTAGCATGAGCGGTATGACCTTCCTGCCACAAAAACTCGGTAGTACGTAAAAACAAACGGGTACGCATTTCCCAACGAACAACGTTCGCCCACTGATTCACAAGAATAGGCAAATCGCGGTAGGATTGAATCCAGGTACGGTATGTATCCCATATTATAGTTTCAGAAGTTGGACGTACAATTAGCTCTTCTTCAAGTTTAGCATCGGGATCAACTATTACACCTTTTCCGTCAGGCGATGTTTTTAACCTGTAATGAGTAACTACGGCACACTCTTTGGCGAATCCTTCAACATGCGAAGCTTCTTTACTAAAAAATGATTTTGGTATGAAAAGCGGGAAATACGCATTCTGATGCCCTGTTTCTTTAAACATATCATCAAGAACTCTCTGAATCTTTTCCCAGATTGCATATCCATAAGGTTTAATAACCATACAGCCCCGGACAGCTGAATTATCAGCCAGATCAGCTTTAATTACAAGCTCGTTGTACCATTGGGAATAATTCTCTTCGCGTGATGTAAAATCTTTTGCCATTTTGTAAATTGTGGTATGATAATTGTGCTTTTCGGAGTATTGATAGACTACAAAATTACAAAAATAATCACTCTGTTTACATTCATACAAGCTTCGGAAGAAGCATTAACCATAAGGAGGTCGCCATGAAATACATTTTTATCCTTGCTGCAGTTATGTTGGTGATGTCAGCATGCACCACTCAATACCAGGCTACTGGTTACGACGATGTATATTATTCGCCGAAAAGCCAGCCACCTCCAACCAAACATGAGATGGTTGTAGTAACACCAGAACCGGATGCAAATTCATATAACAACAATGAAATTCCATCCGTAGTGTATACTGATCCGGATACAACTTATTACATTGATAATCAACAATACACATCCGGGAGTGGGTTTAATGAGGATGATTATTATGACTATGCATATTCTGCGCGTATCCGCAGATTTTATGATCCATATGTATATAATAGTTATTATGGTGATTATTACACAAATGCGTATTGGTATGATCCAAATCCCTGGAACTGGGGCTTCAGCATATACATGGGTTATAATTGGTGGGGAGCTGGCTATGGCTATAATCCCTGGTATTCAAATCCTTACTATGGATACGGATATGGGTATGGATATGGGTATGGGTATCCTTATTACGGATGTGGATATGGATGTGGATACTACGATTACTATAATCCATATTATTACAACAGCTACGATAATAATTCCGTGTATTACGGCCATCGTGGTTCAGTAGGAAGCTCAGGAAGTATTGCCCGTTCAGAAGCTGGAAGCAAAAGCAACGAAAAAACTTTTGGGGAGAGATATGAAGCAAGTGTTTATGGTGGAAAGTCAGGGAATACAAATACCAGTCGTGAAAGCAATGTTATTAATTCTACAGCTACACGCGGCGGATCATCCGTTGACGGTTCAAAAAGCAGCCTGGCAAGAGGAACTGCTGTCCCACAGGATTCCAGAAACGGAGTAAACACATCAGGAACAAATACCCGAATTCAAAATCCAGGTACTACTACTCAGAAGTCAGGCACAACTACTCAAAGGCCAGGCACTACTACTCAAAGTCAGGGCACAACTACTCAGAGGCCAGGTACTACAACCCAGAGACCTGGTACAACAACCCAAAGACCAGCAACTACAACCCAGCGACCAGCTAACGGGACTGCTCAGCCACAACGCAAATACCAGTACACCGCGCCAAACCGTAACACCCAGAACGCTAATAGTCAAAACCGGAATAATGCTAACACCGGACAAAACACTCAATCGTATACTTCACCTGAATACAACCGACCACGTTCGGGGCAGGAATATACATCTCCCAAATATCGTAGTTCACAACCTTCAGGCAATAAGCAGAATAATAATACACGGGTAGCACCTCCAACCAATACTAATTCCAAACCGGCAACTAACAGTCGTACTTATTCTCAACCAAGTAACAATGGTTCAACTCCTGCACGCTCGAATTCAAATTACCAGGCACCACGAAATAACACCAACTCACAACCTGCCCGTTCAAACAGTTATTCTGCTCCTCAGCGCAGTAGCTCTCCAGCTCCTTCACGTTCGAGTTCGAGCGGAAGCTACTCCCCGCCCCCTTCACGGAGCTCTTCATCAGGCTCCAGTGGAAGCAGCTCTCCTTCGCGTAGTTCAGGCTCAAGCGGAAGTTCGTCTTCTGGTTCAGGCAGTGGTTCTTCATCAGGGCACCGCAAGTAAATTTTAAATTTTAAAACACAGTTATTTAACTCATGTTCATCCTTCCTGACAGATTCCTTAATTGGAGACAGTAAAAGGGTTGAAGGTTTTGTTATTGTCTTAAAAAAAATATAGCCATGAAAAAGATTTTTGCCATACTCGCTGCAATCATCATCTCATCAGCACTTTATGCTCAAAACGAAAATGATGCACTCCGCTATTCCCTCATAAATTATGGTGGCACTGCACGTTTCTCCGGCATGTCGGGTGCTTATGGCGCAGTTGGAGCCGATTTTTCAAGCCTAAGCCAGAATCCTGCAGGGATAGGACTTTATCGTAAATCGGAATTTTCGATTACCCCGGTTTTATCATCAAATAATACTACTTCAAATTACTCAAATCAATCGATAAACGACAGCCGGAACACAATGTACCTTGGGAATTTAGGATACGTTTTTTCGCAAAACATGAAAGGTAAGGCTGGTGCATTAACTAATTTGCAGTTTGGCTTTGGGATTAATCAACTTGCAAGGTTCAATAACAGGATGACTTTATCAGGATTTAATAGTGATAATTCATTGCTGACAACCTATGTTGATGATGTAAATTATTCCGGAGCCGCACCTGATGATTGGGACGAATTTGGAGCTCACCTTGCTTATCAAACCTATCTTATTAATTATGATTCAACAAATATGAGGTGGGGGGCCTTTATGGAAAATGGAGGAATACAACAGACAAAAAACGTTGAAACAAGTGGCAGCTCAAATGAAACTGTTTTAAGCGCAGGAGCTAATATTTCGGATAAACTGTTTTTAGGAATCACATTTGCTTTTCCATACATCAGGTACGAGGAATACAGCGTGTATACCGAAGATGATACAGAAAACCTGGATTCGGATTTCAAATCCTTTCAACGGTATGAATACCTGAATACAAGAGGTGCAGGATTTAATTTTAAGGCAGGGTTTATATTTATGCCTGTTGAATTCATCAGAATTGGCGGAGCTATACATACACCAACCAATTATTATAATATGAGCGATAGCTACCATGCATCAATGGAATCAAATTTTTCGAATGGTGATCGTTACTCACATTCTTCAAAGGATGGCTATTTTGAATATGAATTAAATACCCCTTTGAGAGCTATGGGCAGCATTGCTGTTTTACTGGGGAAATATGGATTAGTAAGTGCTGATTATGAATACATTGACTATTCCGATGCCAGCCTTCGTGCATATGATTACAGTTTTTCTGAAGAAAATAATACTATACGCACTCAATACACTACGTCCAATAATCTGAGGTTTGGAGCCGAAATCAAAGCCGGAATCATAGCCTTACGGGGAGGATACAGCCTCTCTGGCACTCCTTTCAGAGACTCAGGAAATGCCGGTGACCGCACAGGCTATTCCTTTGGAATAGGCATGAGGGATAAAGCATATTTTGTAGATTTTGCTTACAACCATAGCAATATGGATGCTAATTATTACATGTACAGCGCAGCTCCTGCATCATATAACCGTATACGCACAAATGCATATAGCCTTTCATTGGGTTTCAGGTTTTAATCCGGTACTGGAAAAACACAAGCACTTTCGGAATGATTAAAAAAAATCCTGCAAATGCAGGATTTTTTTTTGCCTGAATCCATATTTATTCAATACATGTTTAACAGGATAACAAATCAGATGAGAATGTCTGTTTAAGATAATTAATTAGGTTAAGATAAGATGACCGGATGAAAATCAGACCCCTAAAGTAATTAAAGTACAAATTCAAAAACCTTCTCATCGATAATTTGTTTAATTTCGGTTTTCAATTCCGATTTTCTTTTAAATACAAATAATGCAACTTAACATCCCCGAAACCGGGCAAAAACGAATTCTTATTGCGGGAGGCGGATTTGCAGGACTCAAATTAGCAACCAAACTTTCCGGAAGCAATTTTCAGGTAGTTCTTATCGACAAGAACAATTTTCACCAGTTTCAACCATTATTTTACCAGGTCGCCACCGCCGGTCTGGAGCCCAGCGCTATTTCATTTCCCCTGCGAAAAATTTTTCAAAACTCGAAGAATGTCTTTATCCGTGTAGCCGAGATCACCAGTATAAGCACCGAAAACAAAGAAGTATTCACTACCCTGGGAGCTATCAGTTACGACATTCTTGTGTTGGCAATGGGAGTGGATACAAACTTCTTTGGAATGAAACATATTGCCCAGAATGCCATTCCAATGAAATCAGTGGCTGAAGCATTGAGCCTGAGAAATAAGTTGTTACAGAATTTTGAAGATGCACTCCTTGAAACAGATGCAGAAAAGCAGAAGTCGTTGCTGAACATTGTAATTGTTGGTGGTGGCCCAACAGGAGTTGAAGTATCAGGCACACTTGCCGAAATGCGGAAATTTATCCTCCCGAAAGACTATCCTGAACTTGATTTCAGCAAAATGAATATCTATCTGCTTGAAGCCGGGAGCAGAATTCTGGCAGGAATGAATGAAAAATCAGCGAATCATGCTGAACGTTATTTACAGAAACTGGGTGTTAATGTTTTGTGTGATGCGCAGGTGAGTAATTATGACGGAGAAAAGGTTAGCATTCACAATAACATACAGATTCCTGCAAAAACACTGGTTTGGGCAGCTGGTGTTTCCGGGAAAGCAACCGATGGACTTAATCCGGAAATATACACCCGGGGAAACCGCATTAAAGTAAATAACTTTAATCTGGTTGAAGGTTTTGAGGATGTTTATGCCATTGGTGATAATGCGTACATGACTGAAGGTGAATACCCTAACGGTCATCCGCAAATGGCTCAGCCTGCTATTCAACAAGCCAAACTACTTGCGCTAAACCTCAAACGGCAGTCGAGAAACGAACCGATGAAATCCTATCATTATTTTAACAAAGGATCAATGGCAACCATAGGGCGAAACCTTGCAGTTGTTGAGTTACCTTTTGTTCGCTTTTATGGTTTCTTCGCATGGCTTACATGGATGTTCGTACACCTTATGGCTATTGTAGGGGTTAAAAACAGGCTTTTGGTTTTTATAAACTGGTTCTGGAATTATGTAACGTATGACCAGTCGCTGAGGTTGATTATTAAACCGTCGGTGAGGAAGGATGCTTAGTGGTTCACTTCGGCAAGTTGGTTTTAAGAAAATAGAAAATAGGGAAATGGTTTATAGTTCACTTTGACTACACTTAGAATAAATAGTTAATGGTTAAAGGTTCTCGTAATCAATATTTAGAATAAAATGGTAAACAGGGAATTGTAATTCAGGAACGGAAACGGATCAATTAAAACTGATAAACCGAAAAATAAAAGATATTTAAATTTTAGCTATCGAAAATGTCAGGGAGTTGCATGCGAAGGGTGGTCATTTTTAATATCTCACCACGCTGGTAATTACTATATACACTCCAATTTGCTATTTCATCCAATTTACGAAAACAACCCACACATTTCCCTTTATGATCAAGTGTACACACTCCCCTGCATGGAGATTTTACATCATTGTTGGTTTCTTCGTGTTTGTGTAACATATTGATTTAAATATAAAGTAGAACGATTTATTTTTAGAAAAGTTCACAAAGAAACATCAATTAAACCAAAGTGTTCATATTTCAAAGGAATTCATTTCTCAGATTCTCAATATCTCTAAATTTAATGTACTTTTAACCTGCTATTAAACTACTTTTTATGCTGGTTAAAACATTCGGATGTGCTATTCAGGGTATCACGGCTACTGTTATTACTATAGAAGTTAATGTTGATCAGGGAATTCAGTTCTCCATGGTTGGATTGCCTGATAATGCAGTTAAGGAAAGTCATCAGCGGATTGAAGCTGCTTTACGTAATATAGGATATAAATTCCCAAGGCAAAAAATAATTATCAATATGGCTCCGGCTGATATCCGGAAAGAAGGTTCATCGTATGATCTTCCGATAGCCATTGGATTGCTGGCTGCTTCGGAGCAACTGGTTACCGATGTACTAGATAAATATATTATTATGGGTGAACTTTCGCTAGATGGAAGCCTTCAACCCATAAAAGGAGCTTTACCCATTGCTATTGAAGCCCGCGACAACGGCTATAAAGGCTTTATACTTCCAGCAGTTAATGCCCGCGAAGCTGCCATAGTAAACGATCTAGAAGTTTATGGCGTAGAAACGCTCGGCGAGGTTATTCAGTTCCTCGAGGGCAGCCTGCAACTTGAACCTATAGTAATAAATACGCGTGATGAATTCTATTCGCATCTTGATAATTACGAATTTGATTTCAGCGATGTAAAAGGACAGGAGAATATAAAAAGATCGTTGGAGATTGCGGCTGCAGGCGGACATAACGTAATTTTGATTGGGCCTCCTGGTGCCGGAAAAACAATGCTGGCCAAGCGCCTTCCATCTATTTTACCTCCGCTTAACCTTCGCGAAGCACTCGAAACCACCAAAATTCATTCCGTTGCCGGAAAGATGGAACGTGAGGCTTCGCTCATCAGCATCAGGCCTTTCAGATCACCACATCACACCATTAGTGATGTCGCTTTGGTTGGTGGTGGTGGTAATCCACAGCCCGGGGAAATATCATTAGCCAATAACGGCGTTTTGTTCCTCGACGAATTACCTGAATTTAAACGTACTGTACTGGAAGTTCTCCGTCAGCCGCTGGAAGATAGAGTTATTACCATTTCGAGGGCTAAATTTTCGGTTACGTACCCCGCGTCATTTATGTTGATAGCGGCCATGAATCCCTGTCCATGCGGGTATTACAACCATCCGGAAAAAGATTGTGTTT
>JAIFMH010000263.1:0-21041 GCA_020048595.1 Bacteroidota bacterium
GATTTTCAAACTAAAAACGTCCTAAAAATTAACTTCATCCATTAATTCACCCCAGGCTTCCATTTATTGCCAGCCACTTATAAACCAATTTTTATAATAAGAAATTTAACTTTATAAATTTAACAATTCATTGCGTTGAGATGCAACATTTAATAGTTATCTTTACACGTATTTTACTGCACATATTTCCTGAATTATGTCAGAAAACAATAATTTGGAAAAGACCAGAAATTTCGCAACACGGATTACAATTATATATATAATCCTGGGAAGTTCGTGGATTTTGTTTTCGGACAAACTAATGTTTCTGCTTTTTTCTGACATTCATACAATAACACTGGTTTCTACTTATAAAGGTTGGTTTTACGTTATATTTACAGGAGTGATCCTGTATTTGCTGATTAAAAATGAATTGCGGAAACGAAACTCAATTGAAGAACAATTAAAAACGGCAAGGGATAAAGCTGAAGAATCTGAAATGCTGAAGACTTCATTTCTCAATAATATTTCACATGAGATCCGTACACCGATGAATGCTATTATCGGATTTTCGCAGTTAATTGCTGATCCTAACCTTACCCAAAATCAGAGACAGAATTTTTCAACGTACATACAGAGGGGAATAAACAACTTGCTTGCTACAATTGATGACATCATTATAGTCTCGCGCATTCAGGTCAGGCAGGTAAAAACTGAAGAGTCGGAAGGTGATGTGCTATCACTGATGAACGAATTGAGGGAATATTTTCAGGCTCAGCTTGCCTTACAGAAGAAAGAAAAGACACTTGGCTTTGTTTTGCATTCGGGATTAAAACCCGAAGAGACATTGATAACCGCCGATTTCAGAAACCTGAGACAGGTATTTAATAAGCTCATCAGCAATTCGGTAAAATTCACGGAGAAAGGCCAGATTGAACTATCCTGTAAAAGATCATCTGAAAACGAACTACTTTTCTTTGTTAAAGATACAGGAATAGGTATTCCGCCCGAAAAAAGAAATATTGTTTTTAATGCTTTCCGAAAGGTAGAAGAATCAACCCTCAACAAGTTTTCGGAAGGTTCTGGCATAGGCCTCTCAATTGCAAAAGGCCTTGTAGAAATTATGAAAGGCAGGATATGGTTTGAGTCGGAACCCGGAAATGGCAGTACATTCTATTTTACTATACCCTATCTGCAAAGAGAAATAAAAAAAGAGGATACGGTCCAACCGCTGAAATAAGGATTAAACTTCAGATTTAACTCAGTGTACGGATTCAATTGTGGCTTTAGCAGTTTTTGATGAAAAACAACTGAATTCACGAAGTTATTTATGTCGAACCAGGTATTTTCCTGTTCCAGTTTGAAAGGTTTCCCAACAGTAAGTTTCTTAATTAAACGATAATACCGCTGGAATCATATGTACTCCTTTATAAAATAAAGGCTTCTTTAATCCTTTTTCATTAATCAAATATAAAGATTTATGTAAATCTGCTCAGGCATACAGATACCGTTTTATCTTCTGAGTAGCGGTTTTTTCGAAAGGTTCATTTACTACCACAACCTCCTGTATTTGAGAAAATTTATTCACCCGGTGATTTACATATGCTTGTAGCTCAGTGCGAAGTTTCTCGATCTCATGTTCTATATAATCCACATTTTCATCCTTCAGGTTCCGATGTTGCTCCTTAATTTCGTCGCGGTTGAAATAAACCATTGCAACCAGTTTACCTTTTTGATCCATAACCAGTGAATCAGCTACATTCCTGAAATTATTGATCACGGATTCAATTTCTTCAGGGAAAATATTTTCGCCGCCTGAACGTACAATCATATTCCTGATCCGTCCTTTTATATAAAGGTATTTGTCCTTATCAAAAACGCCCAGATCCCCGGTTTTAAGCCATCCGTCAGAAGTAAGAATCTCATCGGTTAACGCAGGTTCTTTGAAATACCCTTTCATCACATTAGGTCCTTTAGCCCATATTTCCCCTTCACCGGTCAATTTATCCGGTTCGTGAATTATAAGTTCAATTTCTTCAATAGCCGGACCTGCAGATTGTAGCCTGTAATTCCGGGGATTGGAACCGGCAAGTAACGGAGATGTTTCTGTTAATCCATAACCTATCGCATAGGGGAATTTAGCTTCAATCAGAAATTTCTCGACAGTTTTATTCAATTTGGCGCCGCCAATACCAAAAAAACGAAGTTCGCCGCCAAAAGTCTCCATCAGCTTTTTCCCTGCAACAATATTAATTTTCCTTCGGATAAAAGGAATATGTATAGCAATACGAAGAAGGATATTTCCTGTAAACTTTGGCTTAATCCGGTTCCTGAATATCTTTTCGATAATAAGAGGAACCGTTAGCATAATGGTTGGTTTAATAATCTGAAGAGCTGGCAGAAGAACTGAAGGTGTTGGTACCTTTCCGAGATAATATATACAGGCTCCTTTGGTCATCGGAAAAATCAGACCGATGGTGTTTTCATACGTGTGTGAAAGCGGAAGAACAGAAAGAAACTTATCTGTTTCATTAATTTCCTGAACACGGTCGCTCATTCGTGCGGTAAAACAAATATTCCCGTGAGTAAGCATTACCCCTTTCGATTTTCCTGTAGTACCTGAGGTATAAATTATGGCTGCAAGATCATCAGGTGTTACATTATATTGCCTGCCTGGCTCAGCATCCGGAAGAAATGATTCCATCTTACTGTCTTTATCAACGAAAGTAAAATCTTCAATCCTGATCCTCAGAGGCAATTGATCATTAGAAACACCACTTATTTTAGACTGTAAGCCTTCGGATATAAAAATAGCTTTGGCTTCGGAATGCGTCAGAATATTCCCGATTTCGGATGAATGAAAATCAGGCAACAACGGAACAACTATTGCACCCATAAATGTAATAGCGTAATAACTGATACCCCAGTTTGGGATACTGGAACTGAGAATAGCAACTTTATCGCCCGTGTTAATTCCTAGTTTTTCCAACCAGGCTATTAAAGCATTAATTTTTAGATTCAAATCGTTGTACGAAATAGGACTTTCGCCAACCAATGCCATAGCCGGACGATCACCATTTCTCTTTAATGTTTCAGCAAAAAGAGCCGGAAAAGTCAGGCGTTCAATTTTATTCATAAAATTTATTTGCCAGTAAAGTTATAGTATTTTTCTTTGGATGCAAATATTGCAAAAAGGTTTCAGTATTTGCTTAGAATTACAGCTATTTTTTTTATAACAGAAAACTTCATGCTACTTTAAAAACCAACTTCACGTATGATTTAGTTCCTGAACAGAGCAGTAAAGTTTAATTGTTCAATTATTATGATCAGCATATTAAAGAACAGGCTGTTATCAATAAATATTAACAAAAACAGACCAATCAACTCATCATAAGGGGTGCAATCAAGTATCCGTCTTTAAGTCGAAGGCGAATTTCAAAATCCAGAAACTTAAAAAAAACAGAATCTGTTCCCGCAATTCAAGCAGGAAACGTTTCATCCTGAGTAACGAATTTAAAACATCCTGCTGAGGAGCATTTGCAACGGTCCGTTTTTCACGAAGCTGCAGTTTTGCACCTTCCAGGGTATAACCTTTTTCCTTGATCAGATGAAATATAGTATGAAAATGATCGACATCATTTTGAGTGAAAAGGCGATTCCCTTTGTTGTTGCGATGTGGTTTTATAATATCAAACTCCTTTTCATAAAACCGGATCAATGAAGTATTCACTTTGAACATGTCAGCCACTTCGCCAATGCGATAATATAGTTTTCCGATAGGTTGTGTACGAAGGGCCATTTTTAATGGATAAAAAAATTAAAGGTACTATTCTGATGCAGTGTGAAGCATTTGCGATTTACAGTTTCTGCTTTTTATATTCTTGTTTTAATCTAAGGTCTGCGATGGCTGAGCTGAAAGCTCGATCATAGCCTGGTATTCAGCCGGAGTTATATCGTTGAAAAAGAAATAAATAGGATTCATTGGGATACCTGCTTTATGCACTTCGTAATGAAGGTGAGGTGCTGTTGATTTCCCTGTATTACCCATTAAGCCTATTACTTCACCACGTTTGACCTTTTGACCTTTTTTTACTTTTATTTTTGACAGATGAGCATAAACAGTTTCGTAACTAAATCCATGGTTGATAACAATTTTATTGCCATAACCACCGCTGTTGTATTCCGCTTCCGCTATCACACCATCACCGGTAGCATAAATCGGAGATCCGACAGCTGCTGTAAAATCAATACCTTCATGAAACTTTGTAACCTTGTAAAACGGATCCGTTCGGTAACCGAACAATGAGCCAATTCGTCGTAAATCATGAAAATCAACGGGTTGGATTGCCGGAATGCTTGCAATGAGTTTTTCTTTATCCTTAGCCAGTTTAAAAACCTCGTCATAGGATTTGCTTTGAACTACAAGCTGACTGGTAATTTCGTCGAGTCGTTTAGCTGTATTTACAACAATCTCTGAATTTGGAATACGCTCAAGTTGCTCATACCTGTCAACTCCGCCAAAACCGGCTTTCCGGATTTCTGAAGGAACTGGTTCAGCCTCAAAAATTACACGGTAAATATTATCATCACGATCCTGAACATCAGATAGTACTTTTTGCACCTTATCCAAACGATCATTCATGATCTTGTATTGGAGCTTGTATTGTTCAAGTTCATTCAGCAGCACTTTTTCGCGTGGCGATGATATAAAATTATAGGCTAATACGATTACCACAACACCAAATACCAAACCGAAAGCCATAGAACCGGCAAGTCGTTTCAATCGCTCCTTCATCGTAACCTGGACCTTTTCGATCTTCAGTGACTTGGTGTTATACTGGTATCTGATTTTTGCCATTTTTTTTAAAGGCTTTAGGGATTTGGTTTTAGGGATTAGAGAAAGATGGTTTCAGGCTCACATTTTCAAATTAACAAATTATCAAATTCCTTCAAATTCAACCTAATTCGTCTCTTCTTTCAATCCGGTAACGGCAAAAATAATTATTTAACTTAAATTTGCAGCCTTTTCGAGTGTGAACAAATGTTAAAAGCCACTGACAATGAAGTTTCACTTCAATCGAGATGCTTTTAAACAACTAAGATACAATTAAATACACAGCCAGATAACATTACCGCAATAAACTACAATAATTTCAATTAATGATGACCAGTACCGAAATACGCCGCACTTTTCTCGGATTCTTCACTTCAAAGCAGCACCAGGTGGTTCCATCAGCTCCAATGGTGGTAAAAAACGACCCTACCCTGATGTTTACAAATGCAGGCATGAACCAGTTTAAGGATTGGTTTCTGGGCAATGAGCCTGCAAAATGGCCACGTGTAGCTGATTCGCAGAAATGCCTCCGGGTTTCGGGAAAACATAATGACCTGGAAGAAGTTGGCCATGACACGTATCATCATACCATGTTTGAGATGCTTGGCAACTGGTCGTTCGGCGATTATTTTAAAGAAGAAGCGATTGGCTGGGCATGGGAACTGCTCACCGAAGTGTATAAAATTGATAAGGACAAATTGTATGTAACCATTTTCGGGGGCGATGCTGCAGATAATATGGCTGAAGATACTGAAGCCTTAGAAATATGGAAGAAATACATTCCTGAGGAGCGCATTCTCCGCGGCTCGAAGAAAGACAATTTCTGGGAAATGGGCGATACCGGCCCTTGCGGACCATGCTCCGAAATTCATGTTGATATACGTGATGAAGCTGAGAAAGCAAAAATTCCGGGAGACCAGTTAGTTAATAATGATCATCCGCAGGTTATCGAAATCTGGAACAATGTATTTATCCAGTACAACCGCCAGGCTAATGGATCGCTGGTTCCGCTTCCGGCAAAACATGTTGATACAGGTATGGGCTTCGAACGCTTATGCATGGTACTGCAAGGCAAGCAAAGCAATTACGATACCGATGTTTTTACTCCGCTGATTGCCGAAATTGCTAAAATCACGGGTATTGTTTATGGAAGTGACAAAAAGAGTGATGTCGCCATGCGCGTTATCGCAGATCACCTTCGCGCAGTAACTTTTGCCATTGCCGACGGGCAACTGCCATCAAACGTAAAAGCCGGTTATGTAATACGCCGTATACTTCGCCGGGCTGTTCGCTATGCCTATTCTTTTCTGAATGTACGCGAACCGATGATTTATAAGCTTGTTGCTGTTCTTGAAGCTCAGATGGGTGAATTCTTCCCTGAACTTACCCGGAATCTGCAGCTTATTCAACGTGTTATCAGTGAAGAGGAATCCTCGTTCCTTCGTACACTGGCAACCGGAATCGTTAAATTTAATCAATACATTGCATCGCATCCTGATCTGAAATTGATAACCGGTGAGTTTGCTTTTGAAATGTACGACACATTTGGATTCCCGATTGATCTTACACAGCTGATGAGCCGCGAATTAGGCTGGGATGTGGATATGGAAAATTTCAGAATAAAACTGGAAGAACAAAAAAACCGCTCAAGGCGGGATGCAACCGTTTCGACCGACGACTGGCATGATCTGGAATCCTCAGAGAGTACAGAATTCCTTGCCTATGATACCACGGAAGCAGATGTAAAAATTACCCGTTACCGCAAAATAACAGCAAAAGGAAAGGATGTGTATCAACTTGTATTCGACCGTACTCCTTTTTATGCCGAGAGCGGAGGACAATCAGGAGATTCAGGCACACTTACCTCCGCAAATGAAAATTTGCAGGTTATAGATACACGCAAGGAAAACAACCTTATAGTGCATATCGTTGAGAACCTTCCGGAAAATCCGGCAGCAGCATTCAGGGCTGTTGTTGATATCGATCGCCGGACAGCAATTGCAAATAATCATTCTGCAACTCATTTACTGCATTATTCCCTGCGTAAGATTTTGGGATCGCATGTGGAGCAAAAAGGCTCTTTTGTAGGCGCTGATTACTTCCGTTTCGACTTTTCGCATTTCCAGAAACTTACTGAAGATGAACTGCTTGCTATCGAAAAAATGACCAACAACCTGGTTCGTAAGAATACTCAACTGGATGAACACCGTTCTGTTACTATGGAACAAGCCGTTGACATGGGAGCCCTGGCATTTTTCGGTGAAAAATACGGGGATAAAGTCCGTGTGATCCGTTATGGTGATTCCGTTGAACTCTGCGGTGGAACCCACGTGAAAGCAACCGGACAAATTGGCCTGGTGAAAATTGTAAGTGAAGGTGCTATTGCATCCGGAATCCGCCGTATCGAAGCCATTACAGCTGCCAAAGCCGAAGAATATGTTTATGAGCAGGAAGCTATGATTGCCAATCTGAAACAACTGGTGAAAAGTCCGACTGAGCCTCTAAAGGCTGTTCAACAGCTCATGGATCAGAATACTGAAATGCGAAAGCTGGTAGAGGCATTCAACCACGAAAAAGCGTTGAAACTGAAAGACGAACTTATCACCAAAGTTGAGCAGGTAAATGGTATCAATTTCCTTTCTACCCGTATAAATGCAGATGCTTCCGCTGCCAAAGACATTGCTTTCGGAATGCGGGCAGCTTTTGAAAACCTGTTTCTTGTTCTTGGCTCCGAGAATGATGGAAAAGCTACTTTGAGTGTTTTAGTTTCCGATGATTTGATCGCATCCAAAGGATTGAATGCCGGTAATATTGTACGCGAATTAGCCAAACAAATACAAGGTGGCGGCGGCGGACAACCTGGCTTTGCTACAGCAGGAGGTAAAAATCCGGCAGGATTAGATGAAGCGTTGAAGCTGGCACGTAATTTTGTTGCTTAATCCATTGGGAAATAAGTTGAAAGCCGGTGAAACATTTTACCGGCTTTTTTTTTACAAACTCGCCTTCTGTCCTCTTGAAGCAACGGGACAGCCTCACGCATTAAAAGAAAAGAGAAGATCGGATTTTATTAAAAGGATCTCTTTCAAATTTTCTGATTATTGCTTCCCCGCGTAATCGTCTTCACTTTTTACAAGGGGATTGGCCAAGGTGAAGTCAAAAAAAGAATCTCCTAAAAGTCAACTATCATATACCATTCATTTACTGGTATTTATAAATTATTCTCAATTTATTTTAAAAACTTTGCCCAATATCCCAAGCATTTCAATAATTTTATAAAATCAAATATACACGTATGAATATCATTCGGAAAGAACCGCTTAATACACTGGGTCACAATTTTATCCCGGCTGAATATATACCACAGGGTAAAGATGAATATTACCTCCGCTATCAACAAAATCCGGATAGCAGCCGTTACAGGCATCTTAACGCACATGAAATAGAAGTCCTGGTCAGGAACCGAAATACTTGCGACGACTGGAATAATCTTATGGTTTCGGAAGCATTTAATCCTGAATTGGTAAAAAACTGTAAATTCTTCGGACTGGTCAGGATTGGAAAACTCGAACCTTTCTTTCTTGAGTTTAATGACTTGCGCATGCCCGTAGGATTATACAACAGCATTATTATAAATTGCGATTTTGGCGACAATGTGGTGGTTGATAACGTGAACTACATGGCATATTATATCATTGGTGATGAAGTAATAATAACCAATGTTAACGAAATGTCGACTACCAGCCACGCTAAATTCGGAAATGGGATTTTAACCGAGGGCGAACCTGAAGAAATCAGGGTCTGGATGGAGATTTGTAACGAAAACGGGGGCCGTGCAGTGCTACCATTTGATGGAATGCTGCCTGGCGATGCATGGCTGTGGAGTCGCGACAGGCAAAACGAAGACCTGCAGCGCCGGTATCGTGAAATGACAGAGAAAAAATTCGACAATCAGCGGGGCCATTATGGAACTATTGGCGACAGGACTGTAATAAAAAACTGTAGTATTATTAAAGATGTTAAAACCGGTTCAGACGCATATCTTAAAGGAGCTAATAAGCTAAAAAATCTTACTATCAATTCAACACCCGAAGCTATTACCCAGATTGGCGAAGGATGTGAACTTGTGAACGGGATCATTGGAAAAGGCTGCCGGATATTTTACGGTGTGAAAGCAGTGCGGTTTATGCTGGGTTCAAACTCACAACTGAAATACGGAGCAAGGCTGATCAATTCCTTTTTGGGTGACAATTCCACCATTTCGTGCTGCGAAGTATTGAATTCACTGATATTTCCAGCCCACGAACAGCACCATAATAATTCGTTCCTGATTGCTTCAACTGTTGAAGGACAAAGTAATATTGCTGCAGGCGCAACCATTGGTTCTAACCATAACAGTCGTGGTGCCGATGGCGAAATATTGGCGGGAAGAGGATTCTGGCCTGCATTGTGTACCAGCCTGAAGCACAATTCACGCTTCGCACCATTCACTATTTTAACTAAAGCCGATTACCCTGCTGAACTGGATATTTCCTTTCCATTTTCATTGGTTAGTAATGATACATCGAACAATGAATTGCTGATTATGCCTGCCTACTGGCTGATGTACAACCAGTTTGCACTTGAACGCAATGCATGGAAATGCGAGACACGCGACAAACGAACAGAAAAGACACAGTCCCTCGAAGCTAATTATCTTGCGCCAGATACTGTAAATTCAATTTTCGATTCATTGAAACTACTGGAATTTTATGCAGGGAAGCATTTCTGTTTAAAAAACTATCCTGAAAAATCATTTACTGAAGCCGAATTTCAAAGATATGGAGCTGAATTTCTGTCAAAAAAGACAGATAAACCCGTATCACTAACCTTAGCTAAACATTCGTTTGAAAACAGCAGCAGGCAGGTTAAACTGCTAAAACCCGCTGATGCATACCAGTCTTACCACGATTACATCAAATATTATGCATTTGATTTAATAATTGACCACTGCCGGAAATATCCGGAAATAAAAACAGCAGAATTGCTTGAACTTCTTTCTAAACCAATGCTTAGATTAAAGTTTGAAAATATAGGCGGACAAATGATCCCCGCCATTGAGATTAACCAGATGAAGGAAAAAATAGTTTCGTACGAGATTATAAGCTGGGAGCAAGTACATGAGTTTTTTGCAGTACAGGGAAAAGCATATGCCAGACAGAAACTTAACCATGCCATTGCTTCGCTTCAGGAACTAAACAGCAATCAGACATTTGATTCTAAATCTTTGAAAGAAATGCTGGATTGGTATCTGAACTTCCGCAAACACCTGCTAGCCGAAATCCGTCATTCGAGGCAAAAGGATTACGAAAATCCGTTCAGGCAAATGTTATATACTGACAGAAAAGAAATGGAAGCAGTAATTGGAAAACTCGAAAAAACTCCATTTATAATTCAGCAACAGGAAAAACTAAAGAAAGATACCCAATTCCTTCAGGAGTTGACTAAAAAATGGGGATTAGTTGATTAAAAGTAATTTTTATAATTTCTAATCTTATAAGGTTTGTTCAAAGCTCCAAAGCTACGCCTATTGTAGTTTTGGAGCTTTTGTTTTGTTTGGATTATGATTTAATGGCTATTAAGCTGATACAAGTTAACCTCTGCTTAGTAAATCGAAAAGTCATAGTGTTGATAGATGAGATTGCTTCTGAATTATTATAAAAACCCAAATGTCCTTTCCTTTAATTGTAGCGATGCATCCTTTCTTGTTTAGGTGCAACAAATAAGCTGTTTATGCTATCCGTTAATTACTAAAACCTCTGGCTTTGTCTTTTCGGGATGATCTGATTCAAGTTTTTCGAGGCTCACCTGATGCTTGTTAAGCCGAAGCATTTGAATCATGACCAGCATTCCGATGGCGAATACCGAAAAACTCAGTATCACATATTCCCAGGGCAGGTAATTACGAAGTGGACCCAACATACTTGCTCCCGCAGCACGGCCCAGATTCGAAATAGCCATATACAATGTAAACTGAGTAGCTGCAACCCTTTTCCAGCAGAGGCTCATTCCTGTGGCAAAGCCTGCAATTGTTAAAAAGACATATAGCGTATAATAAGCACCGACAAAACCTTCAACAAAAAAAGTTCTGGGCCAATATACTTTGGTAAAGGCCATAACCGAAACAAGCACTATCATACATACCAGGTAAATAGTCATCATTCGCTTTTTCCCAAATAAATCGGCTAGTGCTCCTCCTGCAAACATACCCAGAAAGCCTGCACTAATGTTGATAATGGAAAACACATGCGAGTATTCCTCGTCAGTCCAGCCCATCTCCTGTATGGCAAATACGGGCAGTACGGCATTTATAAGGCCATTTCCGAGCTGAAAACTGAAGAAAGCAATACCCATGAACAAGCTGCTTGGCAAAAAGAAGACTTTAAAGAGACTTTTAAAAATCTGCCCCAGGCTTTCCAATTGAATTTTTAATGCACTTTCGGAAGGTGCACCGTGAGTCCAGGGAAGCAATTTTTCGCCCGGACGTTCCCGAAACATCAGTGGAACAAGGAGAATTAAACTGATCAAAACCGAAAGAAACAAGATTGCATATTCAAATCCATAGTTATTAATAATCCAGTTTCCAGTTACGAGAGATAGGGAAATCCCGATGGTTTTAGCTCCCCACATTAATCCATTGGCACGGGCCTGCTGGTCGACAGGAACTATTTCAATGGCCATTCCATCCGTTGCCACATCCTGTATTGAACCGAACAAACTGACGAAAAAACCAGCTATCATTAGCAACTTAATATTATTCAGCGGATCAGGAACAAACGCCATGGCGAGAAAGCTGAGCATCAGTCCAAATTGCCCAACCAGCACCCAGGGTCTTTTACGTCCCATTGACAAAAAGGTGAAACGGTCCATAAGTGGAGCCACCAGTATTTTAAAACTCCAGGGAATAATAACAACGGCAGAAAATGTACCTATTTCCGATGCACTTTTCCCATTCATGGCCATCCATGCGGGAATACCGAAAAAGGTCATCCCTTCGGGAATACCCTGAGCAACATACAAAATGGCAAAACTAATGTACCTGACAAAAGTGTTTTCTGAGAGCGAAGGGAGACCACTTCTCTTTGCACCTGTAATAGAAGAACCTGATTCAAGAGCTGTCATTCTGTGGATTTAAAATGGATTTTAAAAAACAAAGTCTTATATGATCGTATTTAAGCGTGCATTAGCCAGGCAAAAGGATAGTAAATACCGAGCCCTCTCCTTCATTTGTCTCTACCTTCAACTCGCCTCCGTGGGCTTTTATAATATCATAAGCCAGTGAAAGCCCCAGTCCGGTTCCCTGGCCGGTTGGCTTGGTAGTGAAGAAGGGCTGGAAGATTTTATCAAGGACTTTTTGAGGAATGCCGGGGCCGTTGTCTTTAACGGAGATTTTTACCCCCCTCGGTCCCCCCGGAGGGGGGAAGGTAACTTCGGTAGAAACTGTGACGGTTGGTTCGTAGGGTTTTAAACCTGACAGGTTTTGAAAACCTGTCAGGTTTGAAACTCCCGGAACATTCAGCTCCTGTTGTTTTTTCTTCTCATCAACCGCATAAAAAGCATTGGTGATCAGGTTGAGAATTACCCGGCCAATATCCTGGGGAATGATATCAATTTTTCCAATGCTTTCATCAAAATCGGTTTTCAGAGTGGCATTAAAAGTTTTATCTTTTGCCCGCAATCCATGATAGGCCAGGCGCAAATATTCATCAGCCAGGGCATTGATATCGGTGGGTTCTTTTACTCCACTGCTGCTTCGGCTGTGCTGAAGCATTCCTTTTACAATGGCATCGGCGCGTTTGCCATGGTGGTTTATTTTTCCCAGGTTCTGCTTTATATCTGAAGCGATGGCTTTGGCTTCTTCAATATCGCCTTTGTCCAACTCCTCATTCATTTCATCAATCAACTCGTTGCTCACTTCGGAAAAATTATTGACGAAATTCAATGGATTTTGAATTTCATGGGCAATACCGGCGGTAAGTTCACCGAGGGAGGCCATTTTTTCGGATTGGATAAGCTGGGATTGGGTGGATTTTAAAGTTTCTAAAGATTCATTCAATTGCTGAGTTCTTTCAAAAACCTGCCTTTCTAATTCTTTATTCTTGCTGAAGGTACTACTGTTGGACATATAATCACCATCGATAAAGCGATAATCAGGTGATGATCCATGCACATGTGCAACCTTCCATTGGTTATGTATAAGTTTCAGGATTGTGGTTGTTCTTACCAATTCTTTGTGCAGGATTTCATCTATTTTTTGAATCCACTCAATTTCAGATTCAATCCATGACACATTACCATCAACGGTTATTTGTATCCACAAAAACTTTTGCTGAAAGGGGGCAGGTGATTGTTCCACGCCAATCAAACCAATTTTCCTATACTCCTCTTTATTAGTAGCCCGCTCATGTAAGCCTGTTCCTATAAAAGTGACATCATCAGAACAAAGTGAAAAACGCAGATCAATATCACGCAAGGCTAATGCCTCCCAGAATAAATTATGGATGTTTATTACATCTTGTTCGACCTTGGAATATTGAGCCATACTGCGGTTTAAATTAGTTTTTTCGATTTCTTTCATGCGAAATTATTCCTGTTTAATAAGGCAATCTTATGATGAATTCCGAACCTTCTCCTTCCTTCGTCTCCACCTTCAACTCACCGCCATGTGCCTTAACAATATCATACGCCAGCGAAAGCCCCAAACCGGTTCCCTGCCCGGTGGGTTTGGTGGTAAAGAAGGGTTGGAAGATTTTATCCATGACTTTTTGAGGAATGCCGGGTCCGTTGTCAGCAACGGAGATTAAGACCCCCCTCGGTCCCCCCGGAGGGGGGATGTGGGAGCGGATTGTACTAACTGATACAGTTGGTTCATAACCCTCAGGGTTTTGTTTTTTCTTCTCATCCACCGCATAAAACGCATTGGTAATCAGGTTTAAAATCACTCGGCCAATATCTTGCGGAATGATATCAATTTTGCCTATTGTTTCATCAAAATCAGTTTTCAGAGTTGCATTGAAGGATTTATCTTTTGCCCGCAACCCATGATATGCCAGGCGTAAATATTCATCAGCCAAGGCATTAATATCAGTTGATTCCTTAACTCCATTGCTACTTCGGCTGTGCTGTAGCATACCTTTTACAATAGCATCGGCACGTTTGCCGTGGTGGTTGATTTTTTGTTCGTTTTCTTTGATGTCCTTAGCTAAGGCTTTAACTTCAATCATATTGCCTTTTTCAACTTCCTGCTCCAACTCTTCAATCAATTCTGAGTTTACTTCCGAAAAATTATTTACAAAATTTAATGGGTTCTGAATTTCATGAGCAATACCGGCGGTAAGTTCGCCAAGGGATGCCATTTTTTCGGATTGGATAAGCTGTTTTTGCGTTACCTGGAGTTCAGCCAGGGCTTCTTCGGCTCTTTGTCGGGCGGCTTTAATGGCGGTCAAATCCTCTTGGGCTTGCAATGCATGAGCTTCAGCTTTTTGCAAATCGAGAAAGCGGGTGTGTGCGAATTCAAAAACATCAGCAAAACGGCGAATGACCAATAAATCGTCAGCAGCAAGCTGTTTGCTATGAATTAATCCTAACCAGCCATGTTTAAAAAATATCAGTTGCCAAAAAACCGGATCGGGATAAATCTTCTGTACATTTTCAAATTGTTCTTTGGTATAGTTGCCCATTTCCCGGTTTGCTTCTAAAAAAGCAATTCTCTTCTGTCCACTAAGCTCAGCGATAAAAAACGGGGCTCCGCTATTCCATTTCAACTCCAGTTCCTCCGTAAATCCAGGAATATACTGATCCAGTTTATCGTACATGGCCTTGATTGAGAAGGTTTCATACACACCCTGGTGCGCGACTTCTTTTGCGCGCCATAGATCGTATTTGTCCTGTTCCCAGTCAAAAACCATAATACTGAAATCCGTTGGGTTGATGTCCATTTTTTCAAGTTCAGAAAAGAGCAGATCGGATACATCTCCAACCTCTAAGCTCTTATGCATTGAAAGTGCGCGGGACCTTATCCTTTCCAGCGCCGCTTCTATCAGGGCTTCGCGGGCCTGGGCTTCAGCTTTTTGCAGATCCATAAAACGTTGATAAGCCATGTTAAACGCACCGGCCATTTTTATTACAATGACTTTGGTGTCTTCGGTGGGAGGTGTCATGAGGTCTATGGACAATAGTCCGTCTGAAAGGCGTCCTACAGGATTCCATTGATGTTTTAAATTGCCTGATTCGATAGCATTTTTAAAATTGTTTGCCATTTCAGGATGAATTTCTTTAAATTCTTCAACGGCATTCAGCAATGTTTCTTTTGGGAAATCCAAAACGAAATAATCCTGATCTGAAGATTTCCAAATTTCAACCCATTCACCAATCACCGGGTATTTTTTTGCATCATATTTTAGGGAATAGCTGTTGGGAATGCTCATGTTTCCCGGGCTTGAAAGATCCCATACTGTTACAATATCATTTTCATCAACAAGGTAAATACTGACACCTGTTAATCCATCAACCCTGAGCTTATATAATTGGCTAAGTACCTCCTCATTAACCTTATATAAATCGCTGGTTTGGTACATACCCATTGATTTCGCACGAACCCTTTCAACGGCAGCTTCAATCTGCGCTTCCCTTGCCTGTGCTTCGGCCTGTTTCAAATCATGAAAGCGGGTGTAGGTCATATCGAAAACTTTTGCAAAGCGCAACACTATTTCAAATTGAGCTTCAGGCAACGGATCAACAGTGGATACCGTTAAACTTCCGAAATTATTGAACGACGCATTTAAAAATACCCGTTCAACGGACCTCATTCCGTCAATTACAAACTCAGGCAAAAGAGAAAGGTCTGTTTCTGAAAAGATATATTCGTCCCATTCTTTTTTGCTGGTTCCTTCCAACAGATATTCCCATTTTAAAGTCCGTGCCTGCCATGCTTTGATATATTCCAGGTAAGGCTTATGTTCGTGGTACTTAATAAACAAACCAACCGGAACAGAGCCAGGTTCAGGATCTGCCATCCACCATGTGGACCCATGGGTTTTTGGATCATACAGCATTATGATACAGCGATCGAGCAAAAAATGGAGTTTTGTGAGTTCCTTAAAAACTGTATCAACCAGTTCAGCTAACTCCTCTGATTTCTGCATGGCCATGGCCCTGGCCCTTACGCGTTCCAGGCCCAGTTCTATCTGGGCTTCTCTGGCCTGGGCTTCGGCCTTTTCAATATCTAGAAAACGGCGGTAGGCTAAATCAAATACATTGCGGAAACGTTTGAAGAGATTAATTTCTTCTTCGCTTAATGGCGAATAGGTCGAAATTCCCAGGGCAACCGGTCCTAATGAATAAAAGTAATAATTCAGGGATTGGGCATTTTCCAGATAAGTATCAGCAAACTGGTTGGTGGTTTTCTGGTATCTATACCAGTCTTTTACTTCTTTACCGCTTAAGGCTTCGGCAAACAGTTGTTCTGCCCCTTGCAGCATTCGATTGGCAAATAAACTCTGTAATTCGTGATTTTTATAATCGACTTCTGTAACCAACAGTTTATCATGCTTTGCATAATATTCATAATTCAGATACGTGCCTTTGTCTTCATAAATAATTGCGGTTTGCACATTTCGTATTTCTTTGATGCCCAGGCTTTCGGATTGTTGCGAAATGATGCGGCATACTTCGAGCATATCATCCGGGTTTCGCATGCTCATGGCAACCGTCCGAACCCGCTCCAGCGAAGCTTCGATTTCCAGTTCGCGGGTTTTATTTTCCAGTTCGGCTGTTCTTCTTTTTACTGCATCACGTAATTCAAGGTTTTCTTTGCTGATTTTCTCAAAAGCAACCGTTTCGCCTTCCTTCACCCTGGCGTCCGGTAATGATCCATGTTGTTGCACTACTTTCCAGCCCGAGACTGTTAACCTCAGAAAAGTGGAGAGTCTTAGTTTTGAGTAGAAGATCCAGTCCGATGCAACCAGAGCATATATATCAGCCAATTCATTAATAAGGATAAGTCCGTCGACAGGCATAAAAGTAATCTGCCTGTTCCGGAGTTCTGCTTTTCCATCTAACTCCCGGACCTGTGATTTGTAAAAAATCAAACCCTGTGCTTTTCCATGCGCAATTTCAGTTTCCGAGGTTCCAATCATTTCAAATGCATCATCCAGAGTGGATGCAAATGTTTTTTCATCACCTTTCAGGTAGCTTTCCCAGAATAATTCATATACCTGCCTGGCTTCTGCCTGATGCTGTTTGGATAGTTCCATTGTTAATTAATTGCTGGTAACATAATAGTGAATATCGAGCCTTCGTTTTCCCTGGTTTCCACCTTCAATTCACCGCCATGTGCTTTTACAATATCATACGCCAGGCTCAGACCTAAGCCGGTTCCTTGTCCGGTAGGTTTGGTAGTGAAGAAAGGTTGGAAGATTTTATCGAGGACTTTTTGAGGGATGCCGGGGCCGTTGTCCTTTACGGAGATTAGGCCCCCCCTCGGTCCCCCCGGAGGGGGGAAGGTAGCTTCGGTAGAAACTGTGACGGTTGGTTCGTAACCTTCAGGGTTTTGTTTTTTCTTTTCATCCACCGCATAAAACGCATTAGTTATCAGGTTTAGAATTACCCGGCCAATATCCTGTGGAATAATATCAATTTTGCCAATGGTTTCATCAAAATCGGTTTTCAGAGTGGCATTAAAAGATTTATCCTTTGCTCTTAATCCATGATACGCTAAACGCAAATATTCATCAGCCAAAGCGTTAATATCAGTTGGGTCTTTCACTCCGCTGTTGCTGCGGCTGTGCTGGAGCATACCTTTTACAATGGCATCGGCGCGTTTGCCGTGGTGGTTTATTTTTTCGAGGTTCTGTTTAATATCTGAAGCGATAGCTTTGGCTTCATCAATATCGCCTCTGTCCAACTCCTCATTCATCTCATCAATCAATTCATTGCTTACTTCTGAAAAATTATTTACAAAGTTCAATGGGTTCTGTATCTCATGGGCAATGCCGGCGGTAAGTTCGCCGAGGGAAGCCATTTTTTCGCTTTGCACCAGTTGAGATTGTGTGGACTTTAGCGATTCAATTGATTCCTGTAATTGTTGAGTTCGGTGATTGACTTTTAATTCAAGCACCTCATTTTCATGCCGCAATCTGCGTTCGCGCCACATGCTGAAAATTCTTAACGCACCGAGAAAAAACAATGCATAAATGGTATAAGCCCACCAGGTTTTCCACCAGGGGGGTAAGATGGTAATAACAATGGTGGTTGGGATTTCGTTCCAAACACCATCGGCATTTGAACCTTTTACTTTGAAAATGTACTTGCCGGGCGAAAGGTTGGTATAGCTTACAGTTCTGGAATGAGAGGGTTCACTCCAGTTCTGGTCGTAGTTTTCAAGTTTCCATGAATAGAGGTTGTCTTCGGAACGAAGAAAATGCAGTGCTACAAAATCAAACCGAAGGTCTTTTTGCGAATGACCCAGTTCTATTTCCCGGGTATAGGGAACTGCTTTTTCAAAAATTTTGCCATCCGGATTGTCATACGACTGGCCATTGATGGATATGCCTGTAATGACCACATTGGGAAGGCTTTTGTCTTTCTTCAGCAGTTGGCCGGGTACAATGTGGTTGAGTCCGGAATTACCTCCTATCCAAATATCACCGTTTTTTGATTTTAATACTCTGTATCCCCGCTCGTAAAGTTGAAAACCATCCTTTGAAAAGTAATTTGTGTACGATTCGGTCTCAGGGTCAAATACCGAGAGTCCTCTTTGGTTGGGAAGCCAGAATTTTCCGGAATTGTCTTTCGTAATTGTAGAAGCGCGGAAATCTAAATCATTGTGCAATAAACCTTTAATTTCTCCAAAAGACTTGAATGCTCCATTTTTAGGATTTACCTGCATTAATCCGCCTCCGGCATAGGTGGCAAACCAGATTTTTCCTTTTTTATCCTCTGCCATTGCCGAAACAGACCAGTTGTTTTTCAGGTCAATGATTTTAAACTTATCGGTTTTGTGGTCATATAAGTTCAGGCCATCATCCGTTCCAATCCATAGATTTTTTTTAGAGTCTTCATCAACAAAAATAATTTCATTGCTGCTAAGGGCGCTAGTGTCGCCTAAAACCGGCATGAAGTGCTGAAACCTTTTCCCATTGGGGCCAAGTTTATATAAACCATAGTTATTATCATAAGGGTCTCCAAGCCACATATTTCCTTTCGAATCATGGTAAAAAACAAAAATTTGCTTACTGCTTAACCCATTCGAAAAATTGTCTGCTGTGCTAAAGCCGTTTAGAATTTTTCCGGTTCCTGGGTCCATTGCTAAAACTCCTTTATTCCAAATGGAAACCCAAAGTCGCTTTTTATGGTCAGAATAAACAGTAACAATCGGATTTCCTGTTTTGGAATCGTAAAAATAGCGCCTGAAATTTTGAGCATCCTCCTGCCATTTGTTCAATCCATTAGCTGTACCAATCCAGATGTTTCCATTAGTATCTTCAGAAATTGAGATAATACCATTGTTGCTTAAGGAGAAGCTATTGGAAGGTTGATTTCGAAAAACCCGGAAATCATCCGAGGAAGTATTATACAAGGCGAGGCCATTTGCTGTGCCCACCCATAGCCTGCTTTTACTATCCTCGAATAGACAGGTAATAGTATCATTTGGAAGGCCCTGTGGTTTTTCTTTGGAATACCTGTGCCAATCCATCTGATGATTTTTCGGTGCATTTTTATACAAATTCGGGCGGGTATAGAGCCAGAGCAAATCGGTTTTATCTCTAAAAAAATCGAAGTATCCTATCATGGTTTCGGGATGGGAAGGAATGTTAAATTTACTGTCGTAGAGTTCGAATTTGCCGGTTCGGTAAGTGTAAAACAAATACTGGTCGGATGCAAAATCTGATTTCAGACGAACCTGAAACCAGATTCCATCTTTGTGGAGTTCAACAATTTGAATATTTTCGATTTTGGAAATTTGATTAGGGTGGATGGGAAAACCCTGGCCAGGTCTGAAAGAACTTATCTTGTTTGTTTTGGGATCAATCCGGGTAATAAGCCCGTGCAGATGTGTTACCCAAATATGCCCGTTTTTATCTTCTCTTGCTCCTGTTAAGGTATCTGTCGAGGTGGTACCCGGCCGAACAAACTCCTTGTGATAGGTGGCTATTTGTTTTTGCGTTCGGGCATCAAAAACAAACAGGCAGGTTCGGCTGGTCAGTAAAATCCGGTTTTCATTGCCGGCATATAATCGTTGAAGTGTGTCTTTATAGGCCTTTAAGGTGTTGGCTATCTTATCAGAAACAACAGGCTCAAACTCATCTTTACTGACATTCCATTGCATGAATTGCCCTGATTTTTCAAGAACCCAAAGGTTTTTATTTACCTCTGCAACAGCACCAATTTTACTCCACTGAACATTCGGTGTTATTGAATAAAATTCAATTTTCCCTGTACCAGGTTGTAAGCGGCCAAGCGTTTGAGAGTTATTACTGTAGCTTTGAAACCAAATGTTTCCTTTTGAATCCTCCAGCAATAAACTGGCAACCTTGTTCAAGGAACTTTTTTCCTTTCCCTTTTCGGTATAATGGTACGATTTGAATTTCCCTGTAACGGGATCAAATGAAGCAATCTCCAGCCGCTGACTGTAAGCTCCCAACCAAATTTTTCCATCTCTCGCTTTTATCAGGCCTCCATTAATTGAACTTAACTGTAGCGAATTGGTATCCTTTGGATTGGTAGATTTTTTAAAAACATGAAATTTGTATCCATCATATTTTACCAACCCATTTTGGGTAGAAAGCCAGATAAAACCTTTATCGTCCTGAACCATATCTGTAACAAATTCTTCAGGAAGGCCCTCTGCAACACCATATTTTTCAAAAGCCATTTTATTGACCTGCCCCAGGGCCAAATTTTCATTTACACACAGAAGGAGAATTAGCATCCAATAGGATGGTTTGAGTTTTCCGGAATTTATCATGCTTCGTTTACTTTTAAAATGATGGTAAATTTGGAGCCTTGTCCTTCGATTGTTTCCACTTTCAACTCCCCACCATGCGCTTTTACAATGTCATACGCCAGCGAAAGACCCAATCCGGTTCCCTGCCCGGTGGGTTTGGTGGTGAAGAAAGGTTGGAAGATTTTATCAAGGACTTTTTGAGGAATGCCGGGGCCGTTGTCGGCAACGGAGATTAGGACCCCCCTC
>JAIFMH010000263.1:21053-26674 GCA_020048595.1 Bacteroidota bacterium
AGGTTTTGAAAACCTGTCAGGTTTGAAACTCCCAACGTATTCTGCTCCAGTTGTTTCTTCTTCACATCTACTGCATAAAATGCGTTGGTTATCAAATTCAGAATCACCCGGCCAATATCCTGCGGGATAATATCAATTTCCCCTATGGTCTCATCAAAATCCATTTTAAATGTTGCATTGAATGATTTGTCTTTTGCGCGTAAACCATGATAAGCAAGACGAAGGTATTCATCGGCCAAAGCGTTTATATCGGTTGGCTCTTTTACACCGTTACTGCTGCGGCTGTGTTGCAACATGCCTTTTACAATGGCATCGGCGCGTTTGCCGTGGTGAAGTATTTTTTCAAGGTTTTGTATTACATCTGTTGCAATCGCTTTTGCTTCTTCGGTCTCTCCCCTATCCAGTTCGGTTCTCATTTCATCCAGCAATTCACTGCTTACTTCCGAAAAGTTATTTACGAAATTTAATGGATTCTGGATTTCATGGGCAATGCCGGCGGTGAGTTCGCCGAGGGAAGCCATTTTTTCAGATTGGATAAGTTGAGCCTGTGTAGCTTTTAATTCTTCCAATGATTTTGTTAATGCCGCATTGGTTTCTTCAATGGCTTTTCTTTTCAGTTCCAGTTCTTCGATGGTTTCTTCGAGTAAAATGGCGGTGGTACGTTTTACTTTTTCTGTGCGGTCGAGTTTGAATACAGCAATCTCCAGATCGCTGCTTACTTTCTTAACTTCCTTTGCCAGCATTGATTTTTCTTCAGCAGATATATTTTCATGTTGCTGAATAAAATCCATTAAGGTTTGTAATTGTTTGTTCATTTACTTTTCTTTTAAAGCCACCCAGCAACAAGTGTTGTTGTGAAATTCATTATTACCCTGGTTGGTCTTTCCAAATTCGCCATAGGTAAAAAATCCGGCCATGGGCACATTAAATACATTTTTGATGCCTTCTATTTCCTCGCTTATCAGCGGCCCAAATTGTCCCAGCCTGCCTATACAGGAAAACATGAGCAATGCATCTGCATGGGGCATTTCGGATTGCCTGATTTTTTCGGCATTGCCGGTTACCTCATCCACAATTTCAAAATCAGGTTGAAGGGTGAAGCGTACTTTATCCCCTTCTTTAATACTTGCAAGAATAAAAACGGCCTTCTCCTTCCAATTGAATGCACCTACGCCCCGAATAATAGGATCACCTTTTTCCCTGGCAACACTGAACATGATGTTGTAGTTGATTGGATTAAAGGCAATCGTTTCTTCTTCTGTTAGTTTGAGTCCCAAATATTTCATCACCATATCGGTGGCGGGTTGATTGTCCAACTCATAAATCCAGTTATCCGCCATTTTTGTAATGGTTTTTTCAGTTCCCACTGGTTTCTGTCCCGAAGCTGCCTGACCCTTCACCAGGATTTTATCGCCATCCAACACAAGCAGTAATATTCCCCTTTTCAATGATTTATTATTAGAGAAGACAACTGTTTCATCAAATATAAAATCATCACCTGCACGACCACCCCAGATTATGGTGTCCGCTCCGGTTACCGATTCGATCGCCCTTAAAATGGGTTCTCCTATGCCCACACTATTAGCCATTTCAATACTGACAGAGAGTATAAAAGATGGATTTTTAAATTGTTCCTTTGCTTTCCGGGCCATCATTTGGGTTAATACTTCCGGGTCTTTGTCGCTGTAATCTTCGAGCAATACCATAAAACTGGCCGGATTTATATCCACTAATAGTATGGCAATGGTTCCAGCGCCAATATTGCCATCAATAAACTCACCGCCTGTGGTGGCTCCAAAAATCCGGATGCCCTGCTGGTCGAGTATATTGCTTACTGCATTAATGTCTTGTTTGATGGAGATAAATACAAAGGCCAGCGTTGGCTTGTAGCCATCAGCCATACTTTGCACAAGAGCGGTTTTAATTTCCTCTGTGGAATTTCCTTTTATTGATTTTGCTTTCATCATGCATCTATTAGCTTATCCGGTTAACCAACCATTGCCTGTGTTACCTGCAACGTATCGGCATATTGTTGAAACCTTGTTATCTTGCCATCCTTCAAAGTCCACATATGGGTAACCTGTGCCCTGATAACTTTCCCGGTTATTTTATGTTTTGCATTATACCTGGCGGTTACTATTACCATTGCTTCCAGGGTTACGTGATATACCTGATCCGTAATTGTCCAGTATTCCCAATCGGCACCAATGCGGGCAAATACGCCCTGAACAATTGCATCTGCTCCTATGTAAGGATTCCCGTCGGCATAGGGGAAGTTCTCGGCTTCGTTCCATTCTATTTTGGGATCCATTGCATTCAGGAATGCAGGAAAGTCGCCGGTAGCAAAAGCATTGTATACGCCTTTGATAATTTCAAGGTTTGCTGACAATTCAGTATTTGAGCCTGATGATTTTTCTACATTTTGCATGATACTAGTTTTAGGTATTGGTTTAAAAATACTCAGAAGTTAACATCACAATATAAATAAGGGGATATCCTGGCTTACCAGGAGTCCCCCTATCTGTCATTCAATTATTTTTTACTTCTTGTCATCATTGTAAATATCCCTGATGCAGACATATTTACCGTCGCGTTTTTCGAACAGCGACATATACTTCCCTGTTCTGGTAACAGTTCCTTCCGGATCTTTGTGGGTTGCTTTCCCTGTTTCGACAACCAGGTCGCCTCCAGCAAATATATCAACCACTTCAAAAGTAACCGTTGTGTTAGTGGTGTCCCCGGCTATATCATCCTGGGCCATCTTTAAAAGGGCATCGCGACCGGAAGCAGCAGGAGCATTGTTTACCATACTTACTGCGTCTTCAGCATAATAGGCAAGAACTGCATTGGCATCTTTGGCCTTTAATGCAGCGGCATAGGCATCTTCAAGAGCTTGTATTTCGGTGCGGATTGCAGCCATGTCTGGTTTGGCTGGTTCCTTGGCTGCCTGCTGGCACGAAGTTGTTGATACTGCAATTGCTACCATAGCAGCAAAAAGGAAACTGAACCGTGTTGATTTTTTCATAGTGGTTAGATTTAGGTAAGGGTTAATTAAATTATTGATTAATGTAAAACTGCAAGAAAATTTTACTCTAAAAATATCATCTGAAATGCAGAATCAATGTAATTATTTACCCAACATTAAATTCCAGTTTTCTCTGTTCAACCAGGTCGGATATAGGCAAATTTCGCTCTGATCAACTCATGAATAAACACAGTGAACTACTTTATCACCTCATACACCACAATAGGCATTTCTTTGTTTTTCAGCGTTATAGGTCCGATTTCGTTGCATACAAACGACTCCTTTATCTTCAAATAGTTTTTATCGGTGATAAGTATCTGGCCTATTTTAGCCGCGGACTGTAACCTGGCTGCAACGTTTACTGTGTCGCCAATTACTGTATAATCCAGCCTCCGTAGTGTTGATGAGCCGATATTTCCCGAAACCATTTCGCCACTGTTTATGCCAATGGATACCTGCGGCTTAAATCCCGTTTCACCTGCAAATGCTGGCAATTTATTTATCGCATCGCGTATGGCAATGCAACAATCAACCGTCCTGTCGAGATGGAAAGGTCCTTTAAACACGGCCATTATAGCATCTCCGATAAATTTGTCGATAATCCCTTTTTGCTGTATAATTTCTTTGGCCATAATATCGAAATATTCATTCAGAAGTTTCACCACTTTATCAGGCGTTTCATTCTCGCTGATTGATGTAAAACTGCATATATCAATAAAAGCCACAGTACCTTCCAAGGTTTCATTTTCGAGAAGGGAGGATTCAAATTCCCTGCTATCCATAAAATTGAGGACTGTTTCGTCAACATACATCCGCAGGATGTTGTTTTCTTTTATTGCCTGCAGGGTTTCGCGAATCCGTTTAACATGCTGAAGGGTTCTTTCGATGGTGATTTCAAGGTCTTCAAAATTGACTGGCTTGGTAATAAAATCAAAAGCACCCCGGTTCATGGCAATGCGGATATTTTCCATATCACCATAGGCAGAAATAATAACGGACTTGGATAAACTGTTTTGCTCATTCATCCTGGTGAGCAAGGTTAAACCATCCATTTCGGGCATGTTGATATCACTCAGCACAACTTCGATGTCATTGTGCAACTTCAGTTGTTCAAGGGCCAGGTTTCCGTTAGTGGCAAATACAAATTCGTAATGACAGTCGCGTATTTTCTGACGGAATTTTTGTTTGATAAGTACTTCCAGATCTACCTCATCATCAACTACTAAAATCTTTGCCATACAATTATAATTTGAGTTTTTGTTTTAATAACACAAAGTCAACCGGCTTTGTTAAAAAATCGTCAGCTCCCAATTCATAAGCCGTATTATAGTTTTCTGTGTCACCATAAGCCGTTATCATCATTACTATGGGAGGAGGCTTATTGAATTTTTGCTTGATATGGCGCAGTAATTCCAGCCCGCTCATCCCGGGCATGTTGATATCTGATAAAATCAAAACTGTTTCATGCTCGTGCAGGTTCAGATAACTCAATGCTTCTTCACCTGAGAATGTAAAAGCAAATTCCAGAACTTTATCACGTATTTCTTTACGAAACCGTTGTTCGAAAAGCACCTGAATATCTCTTTCGTCGTCGACTACTAAAATTTTCATGTTAATGTATTTTAAATTATTGCAGGAATAATAATTGTGAACTTAGCACCTTCACCTTCTTTTGACTCAATTTCTATCTCGCCACCATGAACCTTTATAATGTCGTGGGTAATACTCAATCCTAAGCCTGTACCTTCGGTTCCTTTTTTAGTGGTAAAGAATGGTTGAAGTATTTTGTCTTTGATTTCATCAGGAATACCCGGGCCATTATCAGCAATTTGGATGCTGATTTTATTGTTTGCCAGCTTGCTCGTTACACTTAACTGCGGGCTGTAATCTTTTGTATGAGCGAGTTTTTCACGCATCGCATCAAAAGCATTGTTGCATAGATTAATGATAACCCGGCTGAAGTCTTCAGCAATTATCTGTACCAGTCCAATGCTTTCGTCAAGGTTGATTTCGAGGCTCACGTTGTACGGGTTTTTATTGGCCCGCATACTATGAAAAGAAAGCGTTACATTTTCGTTGATCAGCATATTAATGGCGGTTGGCACTTTTTCCCCAGTACTTCCGCGGCTGTGCATTAACATGGATTTTACGATTCTGTCGGCCCTTGAGCCATGCTTGTGTACTTTTTGCAGATTAGATTTTACATCCAGAAGAATCAGCTTTATATTTTCAACAGATTCTTTCGGATCAGGTTTTTCCAGTTCTTCAAAAACCTCATCAATCATTTCAATACTTATTTCGGAGAAGTTGTTCACGAAATTCAGCGGGTTTTTTATTTCATGGGCTATGCCTGCTGTAAGCTGACCAAGTGAAGCAAGTTTTTCGTGCTGAATTAACTGGCTTTGTGTCCTTTTCAATTCAATTAAAGTTTCCTCTACCCGCTGCTTTTCTTCTGACAATTCAACATTCTTTGCTTTCAGCAACTGCTTAAACATCTCATTATCTACAACAAATTTGAGAAGCAAAAAGAAACTTATCGACGTTATGAAAACTATAGTAAAAAAATAAAACACCATACGCACTTCCTTAGGTATTT
>JAIFMH010000370.1 GCA_020048595.1 Bacteroidota bacterium
ACAAGTCCGTACAATAAATTATAAAATTCAGATTACGAAGTTGTTACAAAATAATAAACAGATGAAATAATACAATCCATATTTGAATGGTCAGCTGAGTGATTTTTGAAAGCATACTGGTGAAAATTAAAAATAGCAGCTATGTATGAAAACAATAACATTTTAGCCGGGAAAAGGGTACTAATGCTTTTTCCACCGTTTTTTCCTCATTTTTATGGCGAAAAATGGCGAAAATCAGAAAGCATTTTCCCTCCTTTGGGATTACTCTATATTGCTACTCCATTGGTAAAAGCTGGATATTCAGTAAAAATTATTGATTTGCAGGTTGATTGCTTGAGCAAACAACAATATTTTGAGCACATTAAAAATTCCGATTTTGTCCTTATTTCGTGTTTTACGTTTGCAATTGATAACATCCTAAAGATCATTCATGATATAAAATCCACAAATACAAAAGCCAAAATAATATGTGGCGGCCCTTATTGTAATGAAACAAAAAAGCACATTGAAAACGCTGATTATACGTTATTTGGCGAAGCTGATCAGGTGATTGCAAATGTATTGCAATTGATTTCTGAAAATGAATCACTAACCGGTATTCCGGGATTATGTTACGAAGAAAATGGACGCAGAACACAGAATTCAGGAATACTTATCCCTGAAAACCTTGACGATGTGGATCCTCCGTTATTTGATCTGGTTGAAAATAAAAACTACGGATATGTTTATGGAATCAGATTAAAGAACTTATATCCCTTAATAACTACGAGAGGGTGCCCTTTCAGTTGCAAATTCTGTACTTTTCAAAACGTAAAATACAGGGAGAGGTCTGTTGAAAATGTTACCGATGAAATTAAGTTAAGAGTAGATTCCGGAGCAAAATACCTGGTCATATGCGACGATAATTTTCTGTTGAACAGGCACAGAGTTTTTTCCATATTTGATTATATCATAAAGAATAAGCTGAAAATAAAAATAATTATCCAGGGAAGAATCGACATATTAGATTATGAATTATGTAAGAAAATGAAACAGGCCAATGTGATTATGCTGATATTCGGAATTGAAAATGTAAACCAGGATGTACTAAATTATTATAACAAGAAAACAGATGTTGAAAAGATCAGGAAAGCGATTGAAATTATAAACAGCTTTGGAATTCTTACCACCAGCGGTATTATTATAGGCTCGCCCATCGAAGATTATGCGCATTTTAAAAATATAATTGAATTCTTCAAAACCGTACCCCAGGATTTCATTAATGTTAATATTTTACGCTATCAGTATCCTTCCCCATTATGGATTAAGGCAAACGCTGAAGGGCTGATCAATGATGATGAGAAATTTGTTTATGCTAATGAGAAACTATCAAAATTTTCGTTCGAAGAACTTTTAGCCATCCAGCGGAAAATTATCAGATCGTTCTTTAACAATCCTAAAAGGATCATCAGGTTGATCTATAAATTATCCAGGCACTTTGGACCCGTTATAATAGTTAAATTAATCATTATTTATACAAGTAAATCCATTTACAGACCGCCTCAGGATTTTCACAAAGCATCAGGAAAGCATCAGGTCTCCAATGAAAATAGTAATCCTGAACAAAATCAGTTCTACTGAATGATGATTAATCATTGTTGCCTCCTAATTCAACAATTCATGAAATTGGATACTTGCTGATTGATTTATCCGCTGTTTTCACCTTCTGGCAGATGTAACCTGTCAATTTGCCGGGAATTCAATGCATTTCATCGATTTGATTATGCCTTACAGTACTGTTTTCCATTATTTTGCGTAACTTTAAGTAATAATAATCAATGTTAGTAAATGATAGTGGAATGAAACGGAGAAATATCATACTGATCCATTTGTTATACTGGTTCTATATCATAAATCAGAACCTTTTTCCACTTTACATCGGAAAACTCGACGAGGCAGTACTGGCTAACAACAACTATCTGAAAGACGTTTTCATTTCGACTATCCTGAATGTCATTACATTTTATACGATTTATCTGGTATTCCCACGTTTGCTGAAATTCAACCTCAAGATTACTGCATTGCTTTCCGGGCTGATGGTGATAGCCTTAATTACAGCATTCCGAATACCTGCTGAGTTTTATTTCTGGAGGTTTTTCGCTGACCAGCCTGGAAAGGATATGGTATTTGAAACCATTTATATGTGGAATAACCTGCGAATGGTTATTATCATCGGAATTTATGCCATACTGATACATTTTATGATTAACTGGTTTGAATCGCAGAAACTCAGGGATGAACTCATCAATCAGCAGCAGGCAAGCGAACTCGCGCTTATGCGGTCGCAGGTAAATCCGCATTTTCTTTTCAATACGCTCAATAACATATATTCGCTTGTATACAGGAAATCGGACGAAGCTCCCGAAGCAGTTATGAAACTATCCTCTATCATGCGATACATGCTGTATGATTCGGCTTCTAAAAAGGTACCACTCGAAAAAGAGATTGAATACCTGAATAGCTATATCGAACTACAGAATCTGCGTATCAAACATGCTGATTTTGTGTCGCTGAAAATTGAAGGGAAAACCGAAGGTCTTACTATTGCTCCTATGCTGCTGATTTCATTTGTTGAGAATGCTTTTAAACACAGTTGTAAAAACCAGCGACCAGGAATTCTGATTCATTTATCAACTATAAACGGGACGATTAGCTTTGAAGTGATCAATTACATCAAAAAAGCAGGGACAGCAAATGATGAACCTACAGGTGGGATTGACCTGGCTACAATCAGAAGAAGGCTTGAGCTGATATATCCCGGTAAACACAAACTGTTGATCAGCCAGGAAACGGAAACATTCAGAATTAATTTAGAAATAACAAACTGATATGAAGATAAATTGTATTGCCGTTGATGATGAGCCGCTGGCTCTCGAAATTATTAAGGATTACTGTGCAAAGGTACCATTCCTGAATCTGATGCAGGCTTTTGATAATGCCATCGAAACAATGGAATACCTGCGCAACAATCGTGTTGATCTTATCCTGCTGGATATACAGATGGAGGACCTCACCGGTATACAATTGCTCAACGCATTGAAAGTGAAACCTCACGTAATAATGACAACGGCGTATGACAACTATGCCTTACAGGGATTTGACCTGGATGTGACCGATTACTTACTGAAACCTATTTCATTTGATCGTTTCCTAAAGGGGATAAACAAGGTGTACGACCGGATGCAGAATGAAGTAAATATTCCCGGTGAAAAGCAGGTAGTAACGTATCCATCCGAGACAGCGGAAAAAGATTACTTTTTTGTGAAAACAGAAACTCACATCGAAAAAATTACAACTTCAGAAGTTTTATATATTGAAGGTATGGGCGACTACTGGCGGATTGTTACCCCCAAAAAGCGCATAATGACGTTGATGAATGCCCGCGGCATGGAGGATGTTTTACCGGAACATCAATTTTGCAGGGTTCACAGATCCTATTTTGTAGCTATAAGTAAAATTGAATCTATAGAACGGAAACATATTAAAATTGCCGATCAGCGCATCCCGATCGGCGATACATACCAAAAAAATTTCTTCGATATTATTGAAAAGAAAAAGTAATTTACCTCTTCTGCTATTCCTTCCCGGTTCGTCCATCCTGGATTGCTGGCTATTAGTATACAGCGAGACATATTCTTTAACGTTTTCGTAGCTATTTTCATTAATTCCTCTGTCTTTTTGGTTATACAAAAAGCAAGAGAGTATTGCAGAAAAATCCCGTCTTTCCCTGCTTTTTACTTAATCCGGATTCAGTATAAGTAGATTCTAAATCGGATTTTCCCCACTAAATCATTTCTTAATCACATTATTCCCCACGCTATTTCATAATAGTAGTAACCAATTGCTATTCCCCTTCCTCTGCGTATCGGTGAACAGTTCATTACATCCTGTAAAAAGGGTAATTGTGACGGTTAATCGCTCATCGATTCTTTTTGCCGTATGATAGATTGTATTTGCATCACTATCAGGTTGTTACATACCTTTATATCAGTTATTAATAACCCTAAAAATAAGGAGGACCAAGCAATGAAAAAACTATTTGTATTACTGATACTGATGATGTCTGTTCTTATCCTCAAAGCTGGTGGCGAATCAACCAGTTATGTAAAAGTTGGTGACAAAACCTATTTCTGCCAGAAGGTAAAACCAGGATTATTGAACATGAATCTGATGATGGACAATGGAAAAGTTATGAAGGTTCCGATTAAAAAAGTGGATTCATACTCCTGCAACGGACGCATGTTCGAAAGGCTTCCAATAATGTGTAAAGGGACCCCGAATGGTTGTACCGCATTGATGGAACTTGTTACCTTCCGCAACGGATTCAGGCTGTATAAACATAGCGAATGCAGAGAAAGTGGCGACATGTTGGAGGATACGTATGAGAAGACGCATCTGCAGGTTGAGTATTATGTTTATAAAGATGGAAAGTTCTATCTGCCGGTTACTAATGAAAACGCAGAATCCATATTAGGTTTCTTTGGTATTAAAGTTAAATGGAGTTAAACCGGTTTGAAAAACCTTTCGGTTTGTTACTATTTTGGCAACGAATAAAGGAACTCTGTAAGGAACTTTTAGAACAGGAGGTCATTTTGGGCCTCCTGTTTATTTTTTCAGCCTTCAGGTTGTGTAATTTGTGTTTTAGTTAGGATAGGCTCCTGTTCCTATTTTGATCTCAGGTATTGCAAAGGCCATTCAATAGTTTCAGCAAGTAATTTTGCTGCGTTTAAAGCAAAATATGGATCTCTTAATGATTCCCTGGCAATCAGGATAAGATCGGCTTGCTCTTTCTGTAAAATATCTTCTGCCTGCTGCACTCCGGTAATCAGCCCGACTGCACCGGTTAAAATTCCGGCTTCCTTTTTTATGCGTTCAGCAAAAACTACCTGGTAGCCCGGGCCCAGAGGAATTTTTTGGTGTGGCACCAATCCACCCGATGAGCAGTCGATCAGATCAACTCCATTTTGTTTTAAAATGGTTGAAAGTTTTACCGCTTCATCTGCATTCCAGCCACCTTCGGCCCAATCGGTAGCCGATATCCTGACAAACAAAGGGAGATTTTGTGGCCAAACAGTCTGTACTGATTTTACAATTTCCAGCAATAAACGTATCCTGTTTTCAAAACTTCCGCCAT
>JAIFMH010000161.1 GCA_020048595.1 Bacteroidota bacterium
AGGGTGTCCGGATTTGGGGAAGGGGGAGGGTGAGGGTGAGGGGGAGGGGAGATGGGGAGATGGGGAGATGGGGAGATGGAGAAGGGGTGAGAGTTAGAGTGAGAAAGAGGGTAAGAGCAATGAAGCATGCCGGCGGAGGATGAAATATCCGAAATACTGAGATTTCTTGCCTTAATCAATGCTCCTTCCGGAACCGGATGTTGTAATTGATTTACAGGAAAAACACTGAAAAAAGCTCAGTACAGCAGATTTAAATAGCCTTAGTTCAGGGGCTGTGCGTGAACTGAATCTGCGGCAATAAGATTATAGCTGTTTATTAAACCTGCCAGTTGAGCGGAAAAAATCCTGGCACCTTTATCATTTAAATGCGATGGATCCTGGAACAAGCCAGGATTTTTCAAGTACAGTGAGTCATTTGCATAATTCAGGTACGTGATGTTATTCTCTTTTGTGAGCTGCTCAAGCGGATCAACAGTTCCCTTTAGTTTGAATATTGTATATTGAGGCGAATGTACAATCAGTAAACGTATGTGGTTTTTAGTACATATTTCAGAGATGTATCGTAAAGCTTCAACAGATATGGAATCTACAGGGGTATTGGTTCCGGAAGTTCCGGGTTTTGTATTCTTATCCATTTGTCCGTAAAGGGGCACATATCCGTCTGTGTCGGTGTTCCTGCTTTTATTGATTTCCATATTTCCGATAATTACGGCCAGGATAGTTGAATTGAAAGGATAAATAGAAGAGATTAATTTATATTTTTCATACGGGCCACGTAATTCAATAACATTGTGTATTTCGGGATGGTTATTGTAATAAGGCAGTAAGCACGAAAGGCGCGCGTAGGTATCTGCATCATAATACAGTTCAGAGACCCTTAAATCGAGAATAATTATTTCAGGGGAATATCTTTTTGTAATTGCATTGAAAACCGCCAGGGTGTAAAGTATTGAATTCCCGTCGCGCCCGGTGTTATAAAAACTCATCTTTAAACTGTCCTCAAATATTTCGGGTACATAATGATGGTTAGCCCGTGACGATCCGAATATCAGAATGTCAGCTTTTGTTGAATCTATCGAATAGGTTGTGCGAAAATGATGTCCTGATGTTTCCTTAAAATAATAGTGCCTGAGTGCTTTCCCTATTGCAAAATCAAGCACTGCAACCACCAGGGCAACAAGAGCAATGTTTATGATTATTTTCTTTAACATCGTATTAAAATTGAAAATAGATAAACTGGCCTCCGTCGAAAACACCGATTAAAAGTATCAGGATCAGCACTGAACTATACGACAAAACGCGGACATATTTTTTCTCGTTTCCGAACAGCAAAATCCTGGATGGATAGTATTCGTCAACGAAGTCTTTTGACATTAGCAAAGCGAGGCTTGCCATGCTGAGTATAAAAGTGGATACCTGGCCAATAAACAAAGGTCCCTGTGATGTAATAATTCCGGAATAAACGGCCAGTGCATCGCTCACATTTGGTGCTCTGCCAAAAATCTGGGAAGCAGCAAATAAAATGAATGTAAGCAGGCAACCTGCGAAAATATACCATTTCTTCCGCGTAAGATTGTATTTCTTTTCGAAACCGGACTTGCTTTTAATTGTCAGGGCTTCGATGCTTAAGAATATCCCTTGCATCAGACCCCAGATAATAAAAGTTAATGCTGCGCCATGCCAGATCCCGCTCAGCATAAATGTAATGATAAGAGCTGTTACTATTCCCCATACTTTCCATCTGCGGAAGTTAAATGATAAGGGGGTATAAACATAGTCCGTTAACCAGGTGATTAATGATATGTGCCAGCGACGCCATAATTCGGCCATGGATGTGGCAAAGAAGGGCCGTTTGAAATTTTGCATCACCTGCATCCCCAGAGTATTTGCAGTTCCTATGGCTATCAGCGAATAACCGCCCAGGTCAGCATATACCTGGAAAGGATAGAGTATGCTGGCAAACAGCAGCGACGTTCCGTTGTGTTCCGGTATATTTTCGTACACAGCATTTATATAGATGCCAACTCTGTCGGCAACCACAAGTTTCATAAAGTACCCCCAGAGTATGAATTTAAGGCCTTGCACAAACAATTCGTAGTTAAAGGGATTTTGTGCATGATACTGGGGCAGCATGTTTTTTGCGCGTTCAATCGGGCCTGAGAGTATCAAAGGGAAGAATGAGACAAAAAGGGCTAAAATCCCTATGTTTTTTTCTGACTCAATTTCTTCGTTATACACATCAATTGTATAGCCGATTGCCATAAATGTATAGAATGAAATTCCAATCGGGAGAATCAGTTGAATTTCGGGCAGAGGCCACCGCAAACCATTTTCCTCTAAAATGCTTACCAGGCTGTTGTTCAGCACGCTGAAATACTTAAAGAAAAACAAGGGTAACAGTATAAGGATAATATTTATCACCATATAACGCTTTTTCTTCGATTCAACCGATGTATTATCAATTAAACGTGCAAAAAAGTAGGTTGAAACAGTAACACCTGCTACCAGCAAAGCAAATACCGGTTTGATATTGATATAAAAGAAATAACTGGCGACAAGCAAGGTCAGCCATCTGTACCTGGCAGGTGTAATGTAATACAGCACTACCACCAGTGGGAAAAATATCAGAAAATTAATTGATGTGAAAACCATTCAGATCAAATGTTAGAGTGATAGTTTTACCAGTATTGTATTTATCATGTCGCCTACATTACGCATTTTATTCAGATCTTTCAGTTTAAACTGAATTGAAAAACCCTTTTCAATTTCCGAAATCAGTATCATATGTGATAATGAATCCCATTTATCCACATCATTAGCGGTTAATTCATCTGAGAGTACCAGTGTATCATTGTTGAATACGGTTCTGAATATTCCGGTTAATTTGATTATAACTTCTGATTTTTCCATGATTGTTATTGTTTTTAGGCAGGTTTTAAATCTTTCTTTAATAGAAATTTCTTATTGGAAGGCAAGTATTTTGTTATTTCGGTATTTGCGGATTCTTTATTCGAAAACACAGTAAATCCGGCTTTTTCATAGGTTTTTAGTGATGGAGTATTGCAGCTGAATATCTGGGCACAGGCTTCCGGCACTCCTGGCTTTATCTTTATCAGTCGTTCAAGTATAGCTTCGGTGAGTAAACCAAGCAGCCTGTTACCACGGTATGCGCTTGCTACATAACCAGCTCCGATCTGTATTGTATCGGGGGAATACTCAATATGTATTTCGCGTATCATATCGTTCAGCGTTATTGCTTTTTCAATGCAATGTGCAGGCAACGTGTAGTTTAAAAGGTTTCCCTTCAACACTGCTGAAGGAAGTCCTTCAATTCCCTCTATCCAGGCACTGAGAGCAGCTGCAATATTTCCTTCCGTTTCAGCTACCACGAAACTTGATACAGATAGTTCGCATCCATCAACCTCTTCGGATAGCATATCTGCTAAATATTTTCTCACTTCATCCTCTGTCAGGCCAAAAACAGTGGAATACGACAACTTATCCGTGCCGCTTTTTTCAGCTTCAATAATTGTTTCAACCAGGAATGGGATATCTGCCATTGTAGCATCTCTGAAAATAAAGTCGCTCATAGGTATCAGGTTAGTTGGCTTTTTAACTTAATACGGTCTACTTTTCCACTGGTATTTATTGGGAATGTGCCTTCGGCTAAAATTTTAGTCGGTATCATATAATATGGCATTCTCGTGTTTAAATGGTGCAGCAGTTCCGGTTCGCTTTGTAAAGCGCCTTCGATAAAAAGGGCAATTTCCGTATTTCCCATAGCATTGGTGAACGCAACAGCCACTGCATTTTGTCCGGTAAGGAATTCCCTGGCGTGATATTCAATTTCTCCCAGTTCAATTCTATATCCTTGTATTTTCACCTGGTAATCGAGCCTGCCTGCGAGCATAATATCTCCATCGGAATCAAAATAGCAGGAATCGCCTGTTTTGTAGAAACGGGTGAGCGTTCCATCAGTTTCCATATCAAAGAATGATTCTTTATTTTTCTCAGGATTTTTCCAGTAGCCGGGCGTAACCTGTTCACCGCTTATGCATAACTCTCCTTTTTGGTTAACTCCCAGGCATTTACCTTCGTCATCAATAATTATGGCATTCAGGCCAGGCATTGCTTTCCCGATTGATAGCATACCATTCAATTGCTTGTTTTCAGCTTTGCGGTTGTATTTATGATACGTGCAATAGATGGTTGCTTCGGTAGGACCATAGAAGTCGAAGATTTCGGCATTCGGAATGCAATCAGCCCATTCATTTATCAAAGCCACAGGTGAAGCTTCAGCAGTCAGGATGCAGTAACGCATGGAAGGAATGTTGATCTCATCAAAATAGGGGCGGAGGTAACGGATCATCGACGGAGCCATAGCGCCAAAGGTCAGCTGATGGTCATCGAGTAAGCCATAAACATAACTGTATTTGATCTGGTCGTGCGGGATAGTATAAGTACAAGCACCATTAGTTAAAGGAACCAGGTATGATTGCACCGAGACATCAAACGTTAAATCAAAACACTGAAGACATTTGTCAGTCTCATTTATCTGAAAACCGGTTTCCCGGAATGATTTCATGAAAGCGCCCACATTCTTTCTGCTGATCATTACACCTTTCGGTTTGCCGGTACTTCCGGATGTAAACAGGATGTAAGCAAGCGAATCGTCAGCAATGGTTTCAGGAACCAGGTTCATTGATTCAAAATGAAGCTTAGCTGTTTCAATTACAGGCACAGTTATAGATAATATTGTATTGCCTGAGTCCAATACCAGTTCAATATCTGCCTGGTTTATTATTTCAAGGCTTCGGTCAGGAGGCTGTTGCGGATGCAAAGGAACGTAAGCATATCCTTCGAGCCAGATGGCAATGATTGACGCATACGTTTCGATATCGTCATTAACAACCAGCCCTATATTTGAGTTTTTTATTTCAGTTTTTTGCAGGGCTGAACGGATCTTTGAAATATGCTGAGCAAATTGATTGTAGGTATAGAACTGCTCATTTATACAAAAGGCATTAAGATCCCGAAAGTGTCCGATAGCTTCAAAAATGGGGTTGAGGATGTATTTTGAAAACATGCTATTCAGGGGATTGTTAATTTTTGCTTGAAGAGCAAATCCTTAAATTTGTTTAAAACAAAAAGCGAATAGTTA
>JAIFMH010000094.1 GCA_020048595.1 Bacteroidota bacterium
TTGAACAAAAGGGTGATTAAAATAATGAAGCCGTAATGAATTACTTACTTTTCTAAGTCTAAGTACTTAGTTCCATCACTCTTTCCGGCTATCTGAACAAGAAAATTTTCTTTCCGTCTATTTGTATTAAAATAATGTATATTTTTGCATTTCAATTGCATATTTATACATGAACTCGAAAATCGATCGCCTCAACCAGATTAAACGAATAATTCTGGACAACAAGATAGCCAGCCAGGATGAGCTATTGGATTCCTTACGTAAAGAGGGATTCGAACTTACCCAGGCTACCCTTTCGCGCGATCTGAAAGAGATCCGGGTAGGTAAACTTGCGGATCCGGTAAAAGGAAGTGTTTATGTGTTGCACGAACAACTGAATCAAAACAACCGGCAAGCCAACATTCCTTTAATCCCATCGAATAGCGTTCTTTCAGTAGTTTTCTCATACCATTTATGCGTGGTGCGAACTTTTCCTTCATTTGCCTCTACCGTTGCTAATTATATAGACAGTTCCCAACTGCCCGAAATAGCAGGTACCGTAGCAGGTGACGACACTATACTGGTTATTCCCAGGGAAGGATACTCCCAGAAAGAAATCCTGAAAGCACTGGGATCGGTTATACCTGAAATAGAAACCAAACTCGATTAGTTTCCCGAATCATCAGATCAAAAATCAATTAATTACGAACAAAATGAGTGAAATTAAAGTGGCAGTCGCCACTCCGGCAGATATTATTTATGTATCGCAAATTCTTCAGACTATCGAAGATTCGGCAAAAGTACGCGGAACCGGTATTGCCAAAAGAAAACCTGAATATATTGTTGAGAAAATAGTACAGGGGAAAGCCGTTATTGCTACCAGCGATGAAAAGTTTGTAGGCTTCTGTTACGTCGAAAGTTGGGGGAATAAAACATTTGTAGCAAACTCCGGCTTGATCGTCAGACCGGAATTCCGCGGCCATGGTGTAGCAAAAGATATAAAACGCGCAGCTTTCAACTTATCAAGGCAACTTTTCCCCGACGCACAGATTTTCGGTCTTACTACAGCTTTGGCTGTAATGAAGATAAACAGCGAGTTGGGTTATCGTCCTGTAACTTTTAGTGAACTTACTGATGATGATTCATTCTGGAAAGGATGCCAATCCTGTATCAATTATGATATTCTGACAAGAACCGAGCGGAAACATTGTCTATGTACAGGTATGCTTTACAAACCGGAATGGGAAAAGCAAGGCGTTCACGAAACCAAGGAACCGGAAACTCTGACATATCCGCTTCCCGTTTACGACCGATGGATGAGATTCAAACAAACAGTTTTATTGCGCCTTCTCAATATAAAAAATGGGGGTTCAGTTACTAAACCAGGCGAAAAGAAAAAGATGTTTACATTCTTTTAAGCCCAAAATTCATACAAATTAAAGCGTGTCTCAAAGCTGTTCTGTCAGTCAGAAACAATTATAAAATCAATTTACACAAAAAAAATAATGACAAAAGATAAAGCTGTACTTGCATTTAGCGGAGGATTAGATACATCGTTCTGCACCAGGTATTTAACCGTAAATAAAGGATTTGAACTTCATACAGCCATAGTAAATACCGGTGGTTTCTCGGAAACTGAATTGCAGGCCATCGGGCAACGTGCCATTCAGCTTGGAGCTTCATCCCATGTTACGCTGAACATTGAGGATGAATATTACCAGAAATGTATCCGGTATATGATTTATGGCAATATGCTGAAAAACGGGACATACCCGCTATCGGTAAGTTCAGAGCGGACTTTCCAGGCGCTGGCCATTGCCCAATATGCGTTAGAAATCGGCGCAAAATACGTCGTTCATGGTTCCACCGGCGCCGGCAACGACCAGGTTCGTTTTGATTTGGTATTCAATATTATTGCTCCCGATATTGAAATCATAACTCCTATCCGCGATTTACAGCTTTCGCGTGATGCAGAAATAGAATACCTGAAAAAGCAGGGCTTTGAAGCCGACTGGAAAAAGCTCGAATACAGCATCAACAAAGGTCTTTGGGGAACAAGTATTGGTGGGAAAGAAACATTGTCCTCACACTTGCCATTGCCGGAAGCAGCCTATCCATCGCAATTGAAAAAGGAAGGCGAAGAAATCCTTACTCTCACTTTTGATAAAGGCGAAGTAACGCATATAAATGGTGTAAGCTATTCAAGAACGGATGCCATTCGCAAAATTGAAGCCATTGCTTCGGAATATGCGGTTGGCCGCGATATGCACATTGGTGATACGATAATAGGCATCAAAGGACGTGTGGGATTCGAAGCTGCTGCTCCTATGATCATTATCAAAGCGCATCATGCCCTCGAAAAACATGTGCTCACCAAATGGCAGCAATACTGGAAAGAGCAGCTTGGCAACTGGTATGGAATGCTTTTGCATGAAGGACAATACCTCGATCCGGTGATGCGCAATATCGAGAAATTCCTCGACGATTCACAGGAAACTGTTACCGGTGAAGTGTTTGTAAGATTGAATCCGTATCGGTTCAGCATTGATGGAATTAAAAGCGATTTTGATATGATGAATGCTGGTTTTGGCCAATACGGCGAGATGAACGAAGGTTGGAGTGCAAGCGATGTAAAAGGATTCACCAAAATCCTGGGTAACCAGTTGAAAATTCACCGGTTTGTGCAGGATAGAAATAAAAAGGTTTAAATCGGAATCAGATTTCTAACACTCTACCAATAAGTATCCATTGAATCACTCTGAAAGTAAAAAAATAAAAATTGCCATCGAAGGCGCAGCCGGATATACAGCCGGCGAGCTTCTTCGCATTTTGTTATTCCATCCCTTTGTGGAAGTAAAATATGTGCACAGCGAAAGCAATGCCGGGAAACCGGTAAACTCTGTTCACAAGGACTTATTGGGTGAAACTGATCTGATTTTTAATGATATTGATTTCAGCGATACCGATGTTGTATTTTTATGCAAAGGTCATGGACAAAGTGTGAAATTCATGGTTCAAAATAATCTGCCGGAGCATGTTAAGGTAATTGACCTTTCAACTGATTTTCGGGATGAAAGCGATGGCTTTGTTTACGGTCTGCCGGAATTACAGCGCGAAAAAATCAAAACTGCACGATTAATAGCTAATCCGGGATGTTTTGCTACATCCATAGAATTGGCGTTACTTCCGCTTGCTTCTGCAGGTTTGCTGAAAAATGAAGTTCATATTACCTCCATAACCGGTTCAACCGGCGCCGGGCAATCACCATCCGAAACTACCCATTTCAGCTGGCGCAACAACAATGTTTCCGTTTACAAACCGTTCCGTCATCAGCATCTGAAGGAAATCGGAATGTGCATCCATAAACTGCAGCCGGGTTTCAATAAACCTGTAAACCTGGTTCCGGTCCGGGGAAATTTCAGCCGCGGTATTCTTACCAGTTGCTACACCGAATGTTCTGCCAGCCAGGCTGACATAGATAAACTTTACTACGATTTTTATAAGGACCATCCATTTACAGTTATCAGTAAAGAGAATCCCGACCTGAAACAAGTTGTAAATACCAACAAGTGCATTCTTTACCTGGAACGTTTTGAGGATAAACTTTATATTCTCAGCCTGATCGACAACCTTATAAAAGGCGCTTCGGGACAAGCTGTTCAGAATATGAACCTGATGTTCGGAATAGATGAAAAGGCTGGGCTGCATTTAAAACCAATTGGGTTCTAATCAAGATAAATAGATATTGAACTTAATGTTGAATATCGAACAAGGATTAACGATTTGTGATTTTAGAAGTTCTCTGAAAATTAACTTATTTAAAGTCATCTTAATTATTAATTCGTTAATCCTTGTTCTTAAATCAAATAGGGCGATTTTGATTTCAGATACAAATGCGTAGTCTTAAGCAATCCACCCAAAATAATTTCGCCAGGTCAATCCGTGCATAACTATCCAAACCAACAACCGAAATGAAACTTTTTGATGTTTACCCTCTTTTTAATATTGAACCTGTTAAAGCAATAGGAAGTCGCATTTTAGATAGCGAGGGTAATCAATACCTTGATTTTTACGGAGGTCATGCTGTAATATCTATCGGGCATTCGCATCCGGAATATGTTAAGGCTATAACTGATCAGCTTACTAAAATAGCGTTTTACAGCAATTCAGTAATTATCAGCCTTCAGCAGGAAGTTGCCGAAAAACTGGGTCGTTTATCCGGGTATCCTGATTATAATTTGTTTCTCTGCAATTCAGGCGCCGAAGCAAACGAAAATGCGCTTAAGCTTGCTTCCTTTACCAACAACCGCAGCAAAGTCATCGCTTTTAAGGAAGCTTTTCACGGACGTACTTCCGGCGCAGTGGCTTGTACAGATAATCCTTCGATCATCGCTCCGTTTAATGCCAATCACCAGGTTGAGTTTATTGACAGGTTCGATCTGAATACAGCCAGAACTTCGATTGAGAGAGGAGATGTGTCGGCGGTTATTATCGAGGGAATTCAGGGCGTTGGTGGAATTTACGTTCCTGATCCCGGTTTCCTGGAAGAGCTTCATGCTATTTGTAAACAGCACGGCACTTTCCTGATTCTGGATGAAATTCAGAGCGGTTATGGAAGAAGTGGCAAATTTTTCGCTCATCAATATTCGGCTGTACGGCCTGATATTATTACTGTTGCAAAAGGAATGGGAAACGGTTTCCCGATTGGCGGGGTGTTGATTAGTCCGGCTTTTCAAGCAAAATCCGGAATGCTGGGAACCACATTTGGCGGGAATCATCTTGCATGTGCCGCAGCCAAAGCGGTTCTCGATGTGATAGAAGATGAAAAACTGGTTGAAAATGCAGCAATTGTTGGCGAATATCTGATTGAACGATCAAAAAATCTGAAAGGATTGAAAGAGACCAGGGGAATTGGGCTAATGGTAGGTTTGGAATTTGACTTTGAAATTGCTCAACTTCGGAAAGATCTTCTTTTTAAACATAAAATATTTACCGGTTATAGCGGTAAAAAAACGTTACGCCTTCTCCCGCCACTAAGCATCAATAAAAATGATGTTGATATGCTTATTAATGCGCTTGAAGAGATACTTTCAAATCAATAAAATTTCTTAATCATCATAATAAATGGCTGAATTTCATTCAGAAAAACTCACAGTTGTTAAAGTCGGT
>JAIFMH010000299.1 GCA_020048595.1 Bacteroidota bacterium
GATTAATTCAGTGAAAATTGTGAAAATGAATTAGTATAATATAGGTTTTGCCAGGTGTTTTTCAATGTGCAGAATATCCGGTTAAAGCCGGGAATTTTGCACATTGAATATTATAAGTAAACCTGCAGCCCAATATTCCATATAACAAATTGCTCAATATATGTAAGTGCAATCCGATATTCGTCTATTTTTGTATTCTAAATACAGATTCCCTATGAAATTTCCGTTTTCTCTCAAAGGCAAGCTAGCCATTGTTATTTTCTCGTTTACTTTTTCAGTTCAATTGAAAGCTCAGGATTTTCCAGCCACACCAGTATTAATAAATACCGGTACTTTTTTGGGTGAAACAAAAGCGCTGAGAGACCTACCTGTTATTTCGCCGGAAACATACAACAGTATGGTTGCCAAAGCCAACAAAAAACTACTTAATCCAAAACTAAAAGACCGGTCGTTTCCATTTGCACCAACAGCTCTACCAGAAGGACCGGATGCTGCCTGGCAGAAAACCATGGGTACCAATCAAAGTAAAAACAGAGCACCGATCCGTAATTTCGAAGGTCAGACATCGCCTTATTACCCTCCGGATTGCAACGGTTCGGTTGGACCAAACCATTATTTTCAGACCGTAAATACCTCCTACGCTATATATAATAAAGCAGGCACAAAGTTAGCCGGACCAACCGATCTAAACCTTATATTCGGGAGTGTAACCGGGGCGTCCTGCAACGACGGTGATCCGATCATCCTTTATGATGACCAGGCTGACAGATGGCTTTTTGTAGAGTTCTCGCTATGCGGAACAAATGAATACATGCTTATTGCAGTTTCGTCGTCCCCTGATCCTTCAGGTACATATTATGCATATTCATTCGATGTGGCCGACACACCGGATTACGAAAAAATGAGCGTATGGCGCGATGGATATTATATGGCAACCAATACTGACCCAGGAACAGATATCTATGTATTTGAGCGTGAGGCAATGATAGCCGGATCGCAATCGCCTAAAATGGTTGCTTTTGACAATCCGAACAGGCCAACTTCTATTGATGGTTTTATGTGCATACCGCCTATTGACAATGATGGAACATTTGCTCCTGCCGGATCACCGGGCTTATTTATTGCCATGAACGACGATGCTATTGCAGGTGGCAGCGATCAGCTCTGGATTTATGAATTAAGTGTCAATTGGGCCACTCCTGCATCTTCTACTTTTGCACGCACACAGCAGATCAATGTTACTGCTTTCGACAGTAACTTTGGGAACGACTGGACCAATATTAAACAACCAGGCACATCACAGGAGTTGGATGCTATTCCGCAGGTGATAATGAATGTACCTCAGTACAGGAATTTCGGCACGTATCAAACTATTGTCTGCTGCCATACCGTTGACGTAGATAAAACTGACCATGCAGGAATCCGCTGGTACGAATTACGTAAAACAACAGGTGCCTGGAGTGTACGTCAGCAAGGCACTTATGCTCCCGACGAGCATTCAAGGTGGATGGGAAGTATCATGTTAAATGCTACCGGAAAAATAGGCCTGGGATATTCCATTTCGAGTTCAACTGAATACCCGGGTATCCGTTATTGCGGACAGTCGGCCAACGCTTATGCCAGTGCAAATAACACCCTGGATGTTACAGAAGAAATAATTCATACAGGATCATTTTCACAATCAGGCGCAGAACGCTGGGGCGATTATTCCTTGCTCTCAGTTGACCCATCAGATAATGAAACATTCTGGTTTACCACACAATATGTTGGTAGCGGAGATGCCCGCAAAACAAAAATTGCCAGCTTTAAAGTATTGGCGAATCCAACCGTTGTTACACAGGTGGCATCATTAATTACTTCAACAACTGCTACATTAAATGGTACTGTAAATCCAAATGGCCTGGCAACCAATTATTATTTCAAATGGGGAACAACTACCGCATATGGCAATGTTACGGCAACCGTTTCAGCAGGTTCAGGATCAGCAGATATAGCAGTTTTGGCCGGAATCACCGGACTTATACCCGGGACAACCTATCATTTTAGCCTGGTTGCTACTAATGGAGATGGGTCAACAAGTGGCAATGACCTTACTTTTATTCCCGGCCAGGCTGAAGTATCTACCTCCGCAATTACAGGCATTACAGCTACAACGGCAACCGGCGGAGGAACTGTTACAGCCGACGGAGGCAGCACTGTTACACGTGGAGTATGCTGGAGTATGGCTGCCAACCCTACAGTTCTCAACTCACTAACCACCAACAGCACAGGAATGGGTCCTTTTACAAGTTCAATCACCGGACTTATACCGGCTACACTCTACCATGTGCGGGCTTATGCCACCAATGCAGCCGGCACGTCATACGGAAATGACGTAAGCTTTACTACAGCAGGCATTACTGTTCCTGTAGCCACATCAGCTTCAGCAACGGGCTCAACAAATTTTACGGCAAACTGGAATGCTGTTGAAGGCGCTGCATCATACCATCTCGATGTATCTGCATACCCTACCTTTAGTATCGGAGGCGGAACATCAACCCTTACCGAAGGATTCAGCGGTGGCATAACGGCTCCGGCGAACTGGTCTTTCAACTCTATAACTACATATTCCACAGCAGGAAATTATGGAGCAGATCTACCTTCCCTTAAAATGGATGCAAGCGGCGATGCGGTTGAAACACCTGAACTTGCTTCGGCAGCTGTACAGTTAAGCTTCTGGTATAAAGGACAAACCACCAATGCTTTGAGTGTTTTAAAAGTAGAAGGGTACAACGGAAATTCATGGGCAACTATTGAAAGTATCTCCTCCTTGGCAACAACAGGTACTACCATAACATACACTTCATCATCATCTCCTGCGTTACCTGCCGACATTGTAAAATTTAGGTTTACCTATACAAAAAGTGCTGGGAACTTAGCATTTGACGATGTCAATATAATTTCAGGAGGATCCGTATCTTCATTTATAGCTGGTTATGATAACCTTCCGGTAAACGCAACATCACAGCCTGTAACCGGCCTTGCTGCTTCAACACCTTATTATTACAGGGTTAGGGCAACCAGCGGGAGCATAACAACTGAAAATTCAAATGTGATTAGCGTGATAACAGCAGGAGGAACTACTCCAACATTATTCGTTACTCCTTCGACCTTAAATGGTTTTACCTATGTTTCCGGAAGTGGCCCATCGACATCAAAAACATACAGCCTTAGTGGAAGTTTACTTACCGGTGCGCCGGGTAATATTACTGTAAGCGGAAGCACAAATTATGAGATTTCAACTGACGACATCACATTCAACGGAAGTGCAGAAGTCGCTTACGCTACAGCAACCCTTGCCAGTACTCCTTTATATATCAGGCTGAAAGAAGGCCTGAGTATAGGAAACTACAACAACGAAATTATCACCAATACTGGTGGTGATGCTCCTGCAGTGAATGTTATATGTAACGGAAATGTAACATCAACTCAAATACCATTGATTTCTGCAGGAACGCTCGCTCTCTTTGGTGATCAAACTATTAATACGGTATCATCAGAGCAGACCTATTCCGTTTCTGCGAGCGGACTAATTTCTGATATAACTATAACACCACCTGCAGGTTTCGAAATCTCACTGAGCCCCGGAACCGGCTTTATTTCAAATCCCGGCACATTAACTTTAGCACAAGCAGGAGGCGTTGTAAACTCAACAATGATCTATGTGCGTTTTACGCCGCTATCAGTTCAGGAGTATAGTGGAAGTATTTCCCATACAAGTGAAGGCGCTGATGTACAGAATGTAGAAGTAAGCGGAACGGGAACCGGATATACAACACCACAGGTTGTAATCAGCCAGGTATATGGTGGCGGTGGAAACTCCGGAGCAATATTCACCAATGATTTCATTGAAATTTTTAACCGTGGCACATCAGAGGTGAATATAGGAGGATGGTCGGTTCAGTATGCTTCAGCTACCGGATCAAGCTGGTCAATAACCGGCTTGCCAAATATCACTTTATCGCCAGGCCAGTATTGCCTTATACAGGAAGCAGCCGGAACCGGAGGCACAACAGCACTCCCTACACCGGATGTAACCGGCACGCTGGCTATGTCAGGAACTAACGGGAAAGTTGCTCTTGTAAATAGTACAACTGCGCTAATTGGTACATGCCCGACGGAAACCGGTATTATTGATTTAGTTGGTTATGGCAGTACCGCCAGTTGTTCCGAAGGCTCCGCCCCTACTCCTTCAACAAGCAATACCACTGCGGTAATCCGCGAATTAAACGGATGTACCGATACTGATCAGAATTCCATGGATTTTGCACTTGGAACGCCTATACCACGGAACACTGCTACCGGATTGAATGTATGTGCACCAGCAATACCAATCCTTTCAGTATCTCCGGCTTCATTATCAGGGTTTACTTACCTGCAAGGCAGTGGCCCATCGGCATCACAAAGTTATACTCTCAGTGGAACCAATCTTTCTGGCGCACCAGGAACCATTACCGTTACCGGCAGTACAAATTATGAAGTTTCTGATGATAACAGCATCTTCAGCGGAAGTGTAAGCATTCCATTCGAAACAGCTTCACTTGTAAGCACTCCTATTTATGTTATGCTGAAAAACGGGCTAAGTGAAGGATTGTATAACAATGAAGTTATAACCAATACAGGTGGTGGTGCTACTGCTGTAGATGTAACCACCAGCGGCAATGTAACTGCCTTACATACAGGGATTGAACCTGCTGAAAATGCACGGGCAGCAGCTTATAGTTTCAATAAAACTATTTTTGTGAACCTGAATGACAACGCCAAAGGCAATATACATATTTACACAGCCGAAGGTAAGCTTATCCATTCATTAACAGCTGCTCAGGGGCTCAACAGTATTGGCATCAATGTACCCGGCATTTATATTGTAAAGATTTCAACCACTAAAACCAACCTTGTTAAAAAAGTATGGGTTAAATAATTCAGGAATAATTAATAGGTTATTTTTAAAGTACAGAAAGACCTTTTCGCTGCAGCGGGAAGGTTTTTCCGTTTAATTATGTTATGAGAATAAAGATAATCCCGAATTCCAGATAATGATAATCGAAAAAGCCTTCCCCGTTTCCGGAGAAGGCTTTTCCTGACAATCAAACTTTTATTTATTTCCCGCACCACGCACTCACCTCTTCGAGGCGCAGCGATGGAATTTCGAGTTTCAGTTTTTTACGTAATCCGCTTAATTCGTGAAGTAATTTGTTTGGATTGGATTCAGCCAGATCCGATGGCAGTTTAATACCGGCTTTGCGCAATACAGGAACCCATTCGGCAGGAATTCCGAGTGCAACAAATTCTTCATCAGTGGCTCCAACAACGGCGCTTGCTTTTTCAGGACGCATCTGCGGGAAGAAAAGCACATCCTGAATCGATTGCTGGTTGGTCATGATCATGGTTAAACGATCTATTCCAATCCCTAAGCCAGCAGTTGGTGGCATTCCATATTCAAGCGAGCGGAGGAAGTCTTCGTCGAGAACCATGGATTCATCGTCACCACGTTTGCCCAGTTCGAGCTGCTCTTCGAAACGTGCACGCTGATCAATAGGATCATTCAGCTCGCTGAAAGCATTGCAGAGTTCTTTACCGTTACAGATGGCTTCAAAACGCTCAACCAGTCCGGGTTTGCTGCGGTGCTTTTTAGCGAGCGGCGACATTTCGACAGGATAATCGGTAATAAACGTGGGCTGTATAAGTTTGGCTTCGGCAGTTTCGCCAAATAATTCATCGATAAGCTTGCCTTTGCCCATACTTTCAGTGGTTTCGATATTAAACTTTTTGCAGGTAGCGCGAAGTTCTTCCTCATTCATTTCTGAAATATCAATACCGGTAAAATGCTGAACTGCTTCAAACATAGTAAAGCGTTTCCAGGGGCGTTTGAAATCTATTTCATTATTACCAACCTGTACTTTTGTTTTTCCATGCAGGTCAAGGGCAATACGTTCAACCATTTCTTCTACAGCATCCATCATCCATTCGTAGTCTTTGTAGGCTACATAAAGCTCCATTTGTGTAAACTCAGGATTATGGAAACGGTCCATACCTTCGTTACGGAAGTCTTTCGAAAATTCGAAAACGCCGTCGTATCCGCCAACTATTAATCGTTTCAGGTAAAGTTCGTTGGCAATACGCATGTACAGTGTCATGTCGAGGCTGTTGTGATGCGTTGTAAACGGGCGTGCTGCAGCTCCGCCATATAATGGTTGCAGGATTGGTGTTTCAACTTCGAGGTAGCCTTTGCTGCTCAGAAAGTTTCGCATGGTATTCACCAGTCGCGTGCGTTTTACAAATACTTCACGAACTTCAGGATTTACGATCAGGTCGACATAACGTTGACGATACCGGACTTCAGGATCACTGAATGCGTCAAAAACCTGCTCATCTTTTTCTTTTACAACAGGCAGTACACGCAGCGATTTACTGAGTAGTTTCAACGATTTCACATGGATTGATATCTCACCCATCTGAGTAATAAAAACGTAACCGCTAACTCCGATAATATCACCGATATCCATCAGGCGTTTAAAAGCTGTGTTGTAGAGTGTTTTATCCTCGCCTTCGCAAATCTCGTCACGTTTGATGTACAACTGTATCCGACCGGTGCTGTCCTGCAGATCAACAAAGGAAGCAGCGCCCATAATACGGCGGGTCATAATGCGGCCGGCAATGGTCACATCCTGAAATGCATGATGGTTTTCGCTGTTATAATCAGTAAGTATTGCCTGGGCTGTAACATTTACGGGGAAACTCTCGGCTGGGTAAGGGTTTATTCCAAGTGCGTTAAGTTCGGTTAATGAATTACGTCTGATTTGTTCCTGTTCGCTTAATTCAAGATTCATTTTTGAAATTTTTTGCAAAGATAGGAAATAGAAGTGAGATAGAAATTGGTGGGTGAAAGTCGCAGAAAGGGCAGATATCCGATAATTCCCTAAGCATGGAAGCAATAAACCAAGGAGGCACGGATAGCACAGCGAAACACGGAGAAAAAGAATTTGCCTTATTCGATTAAAAAAGAAAACCACTAAGGCACAAAGGGCACTAAGAAACACTAAGAAAAAACTCCGTGAACCTCTGTTTAATCTGTGTCTTCCTGGTAAAAGAAAACCACTAAGGCACTAAGGGCACGAAGAAACACTAAGAAAAAACTCTGTGAACCTCTGTTTAATCTGTGCCTCCGTGGTAAAAGAAAACCATTAAGGCACTTAAGGTCACTTAGAAACACTTAGAAAAAACTCCGTGAACCTCAGTAAATCTATGCCTCCGCAAAAAAACAGAGGCTCTTCAATAATGAAAAGCCCCCGTTTTTAATTGTAATTGAATAATATAACATGATCCAGAGATTTCTCTCCGTTTATTCAACCTTTCAAAACTATTTCCGGATAACTTTCAATGTTGCTGAGGACAGACTATTTTTTACTTTCAGAATATAAATGCCCTTATCATACGCCGATAAATCCAATACTCCTTCTGACTGCCCGGTTGAGTATTTTTTTGATTCAAGTTTCTTCCCGCTGATATCAAACAACTCAATTAATCCGCCTTCCTCGTTCAATCCGGAAAGATCAACTACTGCTTTCCCGGAAGTCGGATTCGGGTAAACCTGAATTTGGCTTTTTTCTGTGAAATCATTTAATCCTACAGTCCGTATGCCCTGGGTATACCAAACGCCCCATTTTGCTCCCGGAATCAATGAAGTAGCATCACCTGTCGGATTAAGTTTGTCCGGTTGCATTGATATCACACCTACTACATCATCAATTCCTGTTGAAGCATTAAAAATTATTTTATCATCGTTCTTCGAATAGTTTGGGTAGCCAAGCATATCCCCGTTGTTGTAAACTTCGCCAACATCGCCTGTTTCAAGGTTCACAGCAAGAATCGTAACTTCGTTTACCGAATTATCGATGTAATCAAAAGCAGCGATATAAGGTGAGTTTTTTGCAAATGACGGATTCCCGATGCTTACACCTTCCGGCAGATTGGTAAACATTTTAAAAATGGAACCGTCGGCCCAATTACCGGTTTCATTATCCCACACTTTAATAAAACTAACATCCCAATAATCAGTTGGCTGACCTGAGTTGTTATTAAACTGATTGTATGCATCATACATTATATATTGACCGTCATAAGTCCATTCCAGTGCATCCGCGTATAGTACATTATCAGTTTGAATTCCGGTTTGTGTTCCGGGATTAAAGAGGTGAAACCTGGCCCATTCTGATCTCTGATAACTGTAAACCCATATTGCAGAATCCTGCTCGGTTGTAACAGCAGCTATCATATTTCCTTCTTTCGATACTGCAACATTGCCCCAGATAGATTCACCCTGAATTTCTGACTCATCATATGGGGACTCAAGACTTACTGCATGTATTGTATTATCGCCTGCAATAAATATGGCATTACTTCCATCGTCAATAACACTCGGGCGGCTATTTACATCCGTTTGCGACAGTACTGTAAAAGCGGTGCCACTGGTAGATGTTCTGTATAATGTACCGCTATACTCCGGATCAATATTCAACGACAAAATGAAGTCGCTGCCGGGATTACCAGGCAATTGTGTTTCCACATCAGTGGCCGAACCGTCTGTAATACCCACCTGGTTGAAAGCATTTGCGGCTTCAGTTACTTCAACCGAAGAATTGCCGTACAGGTCTTTTGCAGCCTGAATAACGGTGAGCCTTAGATCGATAAACTGCGAAGAACGTGTAAGATAATTAAACAAAGCCCGGTAGAAAACTTTTTCAGCCTTTTCGCGTGTAACCTTTGTGGCATACAGATAGTATGCTTTGTTAGGAATACCGCTGTTAATATGCACTCCGCCATTGTCCTCGCTGCCTGTATAAATTTCATTCATATGGGCAGGTTGCCACGAAGGTGAATTTAATCCTGTACCACCGTTATGAGGATCCGACATATCACGCAATGCCCCTGTGGGAAAACCTGCTGCAGTTGATTTCACAACATCTTCTCCAATTTGCCAGTCACCGCGATCGAGCATGGCACCTGATATATCAGCAAAACTTTCGTTTAATGCACCCGATTGATACTGATATTCGAGGTTGGCTGAATTTCCGACAACTGCATGCCCGAGCTCATGAGCTCCTACATCCAATCCGCCAGCTAAAGGTTTGAAAGTACTTCCTCCGTTTCCGAAATAGGCGGCAACCCCGTTCCAGAAAGCATTTTCCATACTGTTGCCATCTTCGTCGGTAACATTTATAATCATTGGAATACTGGCACCCTGGTTGTTGATAGAATTCCAGGCATGAATATTTTTATAATATTCATACGTTACTGTAGCACTATAATGCGCTGATACTGCTGTTGGAAGCCATGAGTTATTGGTAGAAGTTACCAGCGAAGCAGCAAAATTGTCGCCATATGAAGTATTATTGGCATCGTAGGTAGCAATTACACCACTTTCATCCTGAACATTAAACATAGGCCGCGAAACATCAAGCATGTAGTAGGTACCCGCTTGCAGGTATGTATGAAAACTACGGCTTACGCCATTCAAATCAGTACCGGTGGCTGTTACATCCCCATCACTTTGGGTATTGTTATAAAAATGAATAATTTCTCCGGATTGAGCATCAACAAAGTATTCCCAGCGCTCGATAAAGTTCGGGCGAATGGTAATATGCCAGGTAAGTTTTTCGGATCCGGCTACTGCATTTTTGTGATACACTACCAGTTCCGCTTGAGGACCGTTATAACTTAAAAAGGTTTTTTCCGCGGGAAGCAGATCACGGTACGAAGTGTGTTGCGTTAAATCCTTGCTTGCCGACTCACCAGCAAATGATTCAGCTATTACCGGAACAACAGAATTTATTTTGGGTGTAGGAAAACTGTTTCCATTAAACAAATTAATACTCCCGGCACGTTTATGCAGGTAAATTTCGCCACCATAAACCGGAACTCCTTTGTATTTCTGTACTAGTTTAATATGTTGCATTCCAACTTCATCGTATTCTGATTTTACGATTTCAAACTCTGACACAGGATCAGAGATATCCAAAGCCTGCTGCAATGCCGAAAGATATTCAATACATTGCTCCTTTTCAGCGGAAGCTTTTCCATATGCTTTGGAGGATGAAGGAAGGCTTCCTTCAACAAAAACAAGTCTTCCTTTTTCGTTGTAGGCAGGATTGGTGAATACCTGCCGATCTAATTTCATTGCGCTGAAACTAGTTTGTAACGGTTTAAATTGTGATTGTGACGGCGAATATGCTTTTTTAGAAATGTTCAATGGTTTAACAGCCTGCGGAACCTGTACGGAAGAACCAGGCAACTTTTTCTTGACTGAAAAAGCACTGTTCTGCGCATGCAGATACATGCCAAAATTCAGGAATATCAATACTAAAAGGAATGTAGATAATTGTTTCATGATTCAGAAATTTATTTTACAATGGATTTCAATTGGGAATAAAGGTCTCGTATTTCGGCAGGTACAGATACGTTTGGATCGCCCCATTTATATTCGATTAAAACACTATCAGACACATATTTTATAAAACTGGTCATGTTTCCGGGATGATTAAATGCAGGTTGTGCCAGTTTGAGTTTGTCCGCCTGTGCAAAAATGTTTCGGGTTTGCTTACGCTTTAACTTTTTCAGAGGCTTTGATGTACTATCAGGCAAAATAGCGAATAGATTTCCATCTTCATTAAGTTCATAAATGGAATACATTCCGGTAAAACCTCCTCCCGTACCGAAAACCAGCCGCTTTCCATTTGGATTATCAGTTACCTTACCGGTTGAGGAACATGAAGCAAACAGCGTTGTAATAAAAAGAAAGAGTAGAACCCGAATTGTCATATGCATTTTAAAAGAATTGTGATTGGGTGTATGTATCTGATAAACAATAAAATCAAAGAAACGTTTGAAAAAACATTGTAATACACTGAAAGTTTTCACGCCATAATTGATTTCAGTGAAACAAAGCCAAAAAATCAGAACTACAAATCAGAAATTTCATTTCTGAGTATCGGACTTACCTCTACAAATGTAAATCATTAATTTTTATATGAAATCCTTTAAAAACATGATTTTAATGTTATCACAATTTGAAAACATAACTACGCCCTGATTATCTGCACGTTATAGAACAAACAACATTCTTCTGTTTTTTGGAATTTAAAATGTTCTTCTATTTTTATCACGAAGGTGAAACCTTTGTTTTGTTTTCCAAAAACTGAAGCAGACCAAATACTCCTTAACTTTGAACCGGATAAAAAAACATGAATGGACGGGAATACTAAACTTTACTTTAAGAATATCTTCTCAAAACCCGCATCGGTACTTGTTTTAGCTACCCTGCTTTTTCTTCCGCTGATATTTATCGGCACTCATTCCAGCCACGACTGGGGCGATGATTTCGCCCAATATATCCATCAGGCCGGAAATATTGTTAAAGGTATTCCTCAGTCGGAAACCGGATACATTTACAACCAGTTGAATTATATAGGTCCCCAGGCTTATCCGGTAGGTTTTCCATTACTGCTTGCTCCTGTTTATGCCATTGCCGGGAATAGCATGACGGCGTTTACAACATATATTTCATTGATATACATTATCCTGGGCTTACTCATGGTGATCTTTTACAGGGAATACTTTTCCTGGATCACAGCATTGGTTCTGGCACTTATTTTTCTGTACAATCCGCAAATGATGTTATTCAAGCGCGAAATCATGTCGGATATTCCTTTTACAGCCTTGTTGGTTCTAAATTTTATACTTTATCAGAAACTTAAACCAGGCAATCTGAAGCAACTTATTGTTCTTGTGCTGGTAACCGGGTTTATGCTGGCAGTGAGGCCTGCCGGAATTGTATTTGTTGCAGCTGTGGCGATGGAACAACTGCTTTTATTTATCAGACAAAAAACAGGATTGAAAGATTTTACTATTCAAACCGTTTCCTTTATACTTATTCCTATGGTGGTTTATTTCGCAATTAATTCACTATTGTTCAAAATCCCTTCGGGTGGCAGCATCCACGACTATCTTCTTTTCTTTAATTCCGGCAACTATTTACAATCCATTCCCGAAAACCTGTCTCATCATACCGAGGTGTTCAGATTTCTATATGTCCCTGAGGCAGGAGCTTTCAGAGGATTTTCCTTATTACTTGGATCTGTTATGGTGGCCATGACGTTACTCGGATTTGTGAAACGAATCCTCAGTGGACCAGGAGCAATTGATTGGTTTTTTATTTTTTACGCAGGCATGTTACTTATTTTCCCAAACAACTTTTCGGCCTACAGGTTAATGGTTCCACTGGGATTTATTTTCCTGTTTTATGCAGCAACAGGATTAAAATCAATACAACTACTATCAGGTATTGCAACCTGGAAGAAAGCTCTTGCTCCATGCATTCTGATCATTTTATTATTTTTGCCGGGAATTATCAGTACTGCGCGCTCAGGAGGGAATACACTCGAAGGACCACAGCAGGAATCATCCATTGAGGCATTCAATTACATCAGTAAAAATGTACCGGCCGAAGCCGTTGTAGTATTTGCCAAGCCTCGTGCACTTGCATTGTATAGCGGTTGCAGCAGCATGGCTGATCCATTCACCAATAACCCGACACTTATACACAAACAGGTAATGGGAGCCGGGGCGAACTATCTTTTAATACACAACAGGCTTACAAATGACGCTTTGCAGCGCTATTCGCGGGTGATGCAAAGCCGCCTTACCAAACAATGGGAAAATAAGGAGTTTGTACTCTATAAAATAAATCCTGTCAGTCCTTCAGCACATCACTGAGTACCTGTACTGATTTTATTTCACCGAAACCGGGAATGTGAATCCTGAAATATTCAATCATTCTTGTCAATAATTCACTGCGTGTTGCATGATCTGCCACAATGCTTATTACACCTGCATTTAGAGCAGTAAGTACTTCGGAGAGGCGGTTGCTGAGTGGTGATGATAAATAATACGCATGATCAGGTGGATGTGAGCTAAAATTGCCTTCAACCATATCGAAAAATGTATCGTTGCCAGTGAAATTGTTATGCGGATCAAAGCCCATGAATTGAGTGAGTCCAATGGTAAATGACAACGGAAATCCGGCAACAGATCCTGTTGCGCGGTCAAGATTCAGGATTGCATCTTCTATAAAGCCATAAAGATTCGGATCGGCCATCTGGGCTGAAACAGAACGGGAAAGCAACTCGCTGATATAAATACTTACAGCTGTTTTCGCCATATCCGTAGCTATGCCATTGAGCTGGTATTCGCATGAAGCCTCGCGCATAACGCGCATACCTTCGCCTTCTTTGTGGTTTGCAACCAATTGAATAATTGAAAGAGGCGCAAACAGGTTTCGCTTTATCCTGGCTCCTTTTTTACGAACACCTTTTACTATATAGGTCTGCAACCCGAGTTGCTCGGTATAAATCCGGGCAATAATGCTGGTTTCGGAATAATCCATGCAATGGAGAACAACTCCTTTGGTTGAGAGTATCATATGTTATTTGATAATATTCCCCGAGTTAAAAGTCGGGGCTGTTATACCAGGAGAAGCATGCAGCTACTACCTTACAAACAGCACTTTCCCTGCTTTTTTCTGGCTTCCATCGGAATTTGTGACAAAAATAAGATAAACCCCGGTATTTACCCGGCGACCTTCGAGGTTGTTTCCATCCCATATCACTTGTCCGCCCTGGGCCTGGGTTTCCCAAACCAATCCGCCTGTAACATCGGTAACTTTTACATTCGACTCGCTAACCAGGTTATTAATATAAACCGGGCCCTGGTATTCTGGTCTTACCGGGTTCGGGTATATACTTAACGAATCTAAGGCATAGGTTGATTCAACTTTATAATCCTTGTAGGAAACAATTCCTAATGAAGTGCCGAAATACACTTCTCCGTTGCTGGCGATTTTTATTGATTGTATGGAGTTTGACAATAACGGGCTGTCTGTTTCGGTAAAATGTAACAATTCAGTGGCCCCGTCAGCCGACATCAGAAAGACACCTGCTTTATCAGTTCCGAGCCATTTTTCATTGTTCCCATTTACAGCAATAGCAGTAACAGCTTCTGTTTCTAATAGCGGGTGAAGGTATCCCTCCTCTTCCACCATTATACGCTGCGCATCATAATCACCACCAGTAAAAACATTTCCCGGGGAGAAAATACGAGCCACACCTTGATCTGTACCAAGCCATAATTGTCCTTCCCGATCCACAGCCATACTCATAATAGCAGAGCCAGGGAGATTACCGTTTCCTGCCGTGCTGGTAAGTTTTTGTTTTTTATCATCGGAAGTGTTGTCCGGAGTATTGTTATCGTTAAAAACAAATAATGCAAGGTCGCGGAGTTGCATCCATTTCTGATTCTCATTATCGATTACAATCCCTCCTACATCAATAGCTGTACCCTTATCACCCATATTATATGATTTCCATTCGCCGGTGGATTTTCGCATTGATAAAATATTGGGAGCCAGATCATTAGTTACCCATAAATTATTATCCCGGTCGAAAGCAACACCACCAACCCGAAGGTATCCTTCTCCATAACCAACCACATACTGTAACGAGCTGTTTGACGGAGTATATATTTCTTTTAACTCTCCATTATCATATTCAAATAATCCATAACCCCAGCTACCCATGAAGGCATGATTGCCATCCAGGCGATCAGCTGCCACACATAAAATATCACGGGCATCATTCAACTCCGGCGTATTTGAATAATTGTAAGTACTCCATGTATTGTCAGCCAGCATATAAATCTGCGCCGATCTGTAAAGATTACCAAATGAGCCATCTCTTCCTCCGGGTACAGCCCATAACTGCTTTCCACTCATATCCATAGCAGTAACCATATAGGATGCAGGACCGTTAAACGTATAATTTGAGCCGGTTAAATCATCGCCAATACTCCATAACCCCATTTCATTATCTGCAATCCAAATCTTACCGTCCTTATCAAACAGTGCATCTTTTGGTGTAATGGAACCCGGATTATACGAAGAAAAACGTGATTCGAGTGAACCATCAGGTTTATATGCGCTTACATTCCAGTTGTTGCAAACTACCAACCGATCAGCACTCACCTGCATCGAAGCCAGGTTGGAGTGGTCGTCAGGCAGGAAATACGACCATTTGATTCCGTCATTCACATACATTGTATCCTGATCCCATTTGCCTTCCAATGATTTATTGGTATATATTTTACCGGAAAATGATTGTATTAGATTAAAGTTACTATTCGGCCCGGTAATGGAATTATCTTTAATCCAATTAACATAATATGCCAGGTTGCCGGTTGCTAATGCAGAATAGATACCTTTCTCGGTAGCGGCATAAAACTTATTATCCACCTCATGAAATGTAAGATCTTTAACATCAATCTGTGAACCGGAAGGGCCTATGTAGTATGTATCCTTAATTTCTTCTTTCTCGATATCCAGAACAACAATTCCGAAGCCACAAGCCAGGTAGGCCAGTTTATCAATTATCAGAATACTGTTAATGGTCTTGTTCCCTAATATCTGTTTCCGTTTGATATCAGGAATATTCACTACCTCTGAACCTTTTACAAGATCGATGTTTGTATTGGAATACGCTACAACCAATGTTTTAAGAGGATTGCAATACGCTATACAGCTTATTCCTATATCCGACAGGCCATCGGGAGTAACCTTATTAAGCCTGTTCAGACTGTTATCCGTTTTATCAAAATAAAAAACGCTATAGGGTGTAGCAGCATAAATAATGTTATTGGCTTCTGCCACCGACTTACAATTATTATAAGGTAAGTGATCAAGCCATTGGTTATAGCTTGCGCTTTGAGATACAGCCTGATACAGTGTTGTAATCAGTAAAGAAAATACCAATAAAATACGGCGGGAAAACGTCATATGACCTGATAATAATGAGATGTACACATATAACTATACAAAACGATTTTTAGTATATCGGTCTAATTATAATACGATACAATTCAAATAGGTTTTGATATACCAGGTAAACTGTAAAATTTAACGGGGAAGATCATTATTATGTTCAACGTATCTATATTTGCGGGACAAAATCATGATCCCGCTGATGAAATCATGCAAATATGGAATAATTTACATATTTCAAAAAAAATACTCAAACCTTAAACAACTGACATTAAACGCTATAACAATGATTTATTAAAAAATGCAAAAACTATGGGGTTTGGTTTTTAAAATATTTATTACCTTCACAACCCGAAAACCACTGAAACCTGCATTAAGGATCTGAAATTCATTACCTTAATTGTGACGCAAGGAGATATTTTGCAGGATTCAAATTCCGTTTGAATAAAAATACCCTTGCAGAGGAAATGATTCACTATTCTGATTTTGCCATAGTTGAAGGCCTCCGGCTTAATAGTGATTTTATCATTCGCTATGTGTATAAGGAATTTTTTCCAACCATAAAGTATCTTATTAAAAACAATGCCGGTCTCGAAGAAGACGCGGAAGACGTTTTTCAGGAAGCATTACTTGTAATTTTAACTAAGATTAAAGATGATAATTTCGAGTTAAGCTCTTCATTTATTACATATCTGTATTCGATTAGCAAAAATATATGGCTCCAGAGGCTTAAACGCAAACGGATGACACATAAAAACCAGGATGAGCTCACGCGCTACCTTGATACTCCTGAAATTGGAGTTGAAGTACACCTGGAATATGAAGAAAAATACCAGTCGTTTATCCGGCAATTTGAAAACCTGAGCGAAGACTGCCAAAAACTACTGAAATTGTTCCTCACTAAAATGTCGGCTAAAGATATTGCAGAAAACATGGGGTACAAATCTGAGTTTTATGCAAAAACCAAAAAATATCTTTGCAAGGAAGCATTGAAAAAAATGGTTGAAAACGATCCTGACCTCAAAGGAATTATTCATTAGCATTTCATTTTATCAGGTATTGAAAGTACCAAAGCCGCTAAAAAATGGCCTTAGCATACCTTTCGGAAGTAGTTAATATCGGCGATCTGCCACTCGGCGGCCATTACCCGTTAAGGGTACAATCCATGACCAATACCGATACCAACAACATTGAAGCAACTATTAGTCAGAGTATCCGCCTTGTTGATGCTGGTTGCGAAATGGTTCGGATTACGGCTCAGGGAATTACTGAAGCCAATAGTCTGGCTTTGATAAAAAAGGGATTACGTTCAAAAGGCATTAAAGTGCCGCTTATTGCTGATATTCATTTTAATCCTGGTGCGGCTGAGATAGCAGCCGCGATTGTTGAAAAAGTAAGAATAAATCCCGGAAATTATTCTGATAAACGCGAGTCGATTAAAAGCTTTACCACTAAAACTTACGAAGAAGAACTTGAACGGATCGCTGCACGATTGCATCCGTTGCTGAATATTTGTAAACAAAATGGCACAGCCATCAGAATTGGAACCAATCACGGATCGCTAAGCGCACGCATTATGGATCGTTATGGGGATACGCCTGAAGGAATGGTTGAAAGTGCACTGGAATTTGGCAGGATTTGTCTGCATGATGGTTTCCATA
>JAIFMH010000145.1 GCA_020048595.1 Bacteroidota bacterium
TTCTAATTATCAAACAATCGTGGTTGCGCTCGATAGAATAATTTTTATCTTTTCCTGTACCTTTTTCACGTGTATCCCTTTTTAGTACTTCATCGTTACCATACTGATATAACGTTTTTGCATCGTAACCACTTGTCTAAAAATCTCAACCCCATAATATCCGCTTTACTTCTGGTTGACTTTTGAATATTCCCTTTGCCATTATGCTTTGTACTGTTCATACAATTATTTCCAATGATATTCTTGGAACACTTTGATTCAAGAAATGTATGTAATTCTTTTGCTCAATTTCAACAGAATATATCTCATATCGATCACTAATTCCTTCACCTGCATCAATCAGTGTTTGCTCAACTCCTCTGTTTAAGGCATTCCGCCTATACTTCACAAAAAAAAAACGAAGTACTATATCAATCGTGTTTTATTTTGTATTTTTAAAATCACACACCAAATAAAGTATTCCTTTTGTTAGCTTCGGCCTGAGGTAGTGCCTCAAGAAATTCTTTTGATTAAAAAGCAAGATTCCATTATTGAAATCAAACCATTTATATATGGACTCCTCAGGCAAAATGCGACACAATTCTATCGAAGGTTTTTGAAAGGTTATGAGGGAAAATGGCTGTGATTTTATGGCGTGAATCCGCGATATAGCTTTTCCATTTGCCGTATTTTTTGTTTAATCATTGGAGCTCTGACAGGCGTGTAGCCCAGAATCAGTCCTTGTAACGGATTTTCATCAACAAAACACTTGCTGTATGCATGAGTAATTATATTATTTTTTGCAAAATGTGCTACCAGGTCAGTATCCTTAATGCCTTTCCCAAGGATGGCCATGGTATGGAGACTTCGTGTCTGGCTACTCATAAGAGATAGAGACTCTCCAAAGCACTCTTCAAAAGTACTGGAAAACAGCGCTTTTCTCTCTTCTGCCATTTCTATTACTTTTTTGACATGATTATATAGGTAGTTTTTTTCAATAAACTGACTCAGAACCACTTGTATCGATGATGGTACAAACCGGTGTGAATGCTTGAGTAATGCTTCTACAGCATCCAGCAAATAAAACGGTACAACCATATAGCCAACCCTGATTGAAGGGTGAAGCAACCGGTTAAAAGTACCCAGGAATATGGTCCTTTGCTCTTTATCCAGGCTAAACAACGATGGCACAAAGTCTTTATAATTATTAACCTCATGTTCATAATCATTTTCTATGATTAGTGTTTTATGTTTATTAGCCCATTCCAGCAATTCCAATCTTCGGTTAAGGCTCATTCTTACACCAGTCGGATAATGACTTGATGGAGCTGTGTGTAACAATTTGGAGTTTACATGCCCATATTCTGTCATTTCACTTACCTTAATGCCATCCGAATCAATGCCTATGGGCTGAATATTTGCCCGTAAACCTTTGAATATGGAATGTACATTAGGGAATGTCGGGTTTTCCATACTTATGAAATCACCTGGATTCAACACAACGTTACCAATCAGAAATAATGATTGTAATGAGCCCGCAACAATAATAATCTGCCTGGAATCACACTTGATATTTCGACTGAAATTCAGGTAATTAGCCATGGTTTTTTTAAATTGTTCTGTTCCCGAAGAAGCTGAATAAGTTAAAGCAGAAGCTTTTATATTACGCCAGTAAAGATTGCTCAGGTTTTTCCATTGGTTTACCGGAAAAATATCGAGTGGAGGTAAGCCTGGCCTGAATGCAATCCCAATATCATCTGTGGTATTTATTAGCGAAACGTTTTTCTGGAAAGATTTTCCCGTATCCGATAAGTCAGGGTAAGCAAACTCATTATGGCTTTCAGGGCTTGACAGACCCTTATCTGCAATAATCCCAATAACCCTGTGACCTGAACCAACAACTGCTTTTACATAGCCCTCCATTACAAGAAATTCATAAGCCCGGATTATGGTACTGCGCGAAACGTTTAATTCATTTGCCACAATTCGGGTTGAAGGCAAAATGCTTCCTTCCGGTATGTCATTATTCAAAATGGCATTCTTTATAAGATTAAATATTCGTTGATAAAGCCCCTGGGAATATTTTGGAGACTTCTGCCGCAAGTTCTTTTCTTCAAACGACCGGGATATTCGACTCAGTATGGTTTCCATATTGGTATGAATAAATAATTATAATTGGTATGACAAATATGGTGAGAAAGCAGGTTACTTTGACAAAATCAAATTTAATCATATGATTTTAATTGCAGTTAGCCAGATTTTATGATTTTAGCCGGAACCATCATCAGCTTGATCTTTATTGTTTTAGTGGCGTACTTATTCTATAAAAAGTACAATCCACAGGCTGTACTGCTTTTCAGCGGGTTGCTTATGATGGGTTTTGCCATGCTTGCCGGCTTTGCTTTACCAGGGATAAAAGAACCTACAGGTATAAAGTTTTTCGATGTTTTTGAAATAATCAAAGAGGCGCTCAGTTCGAAAGGTGCTGCTGTTGGACTAATGATCATGACTATAGGAGGTTATGTGGCATATATGAAAAAGATTGGGGCAAGCGAAACTTTGGTTTATCTTTCGATGAAACCACTTTCAGCCTTTAAAAAACATCCATATCTTTTGGCATCGTTGGTTATTCCGGTAGGGCAGTTATTATTTATAACCACACCTTCAGCTACCGGCCTGGGACTTCTTCTTATTGCTTCCATCTTTCCGGTTCTGGTAAGCCTTGGAGTAAGCAAAACTTCAGCAGTTTCAGTTATTACAGCTTGTACCGTATTTGATATGGGCCCTTCATCGGCTAATACAGCTCGTGCATCTGAATTAATCGGGAAATCCAACATTCATTATTTTATCGAAAACCAGCTCCCGCTGGCAATTCCATTAACAATTTTAATGGCTACAGTATATTTTTTCGTTAACCGGTATTACGATAAAAAAGAAGGTTATGTTCATGAAGAAGTTGATATAACCACTCTAAAGCAAAAAGCGCCAATTATTTACGGGATTCTTCCAATACTTCCGCTGATATTGTTAATCGTTTTCTCCAAATTTTTTACCTTTTTTAATCCGCCTATAGATCTGAGCACAACAACGGCCATGATTTTTTCATTGTTTGTTGCCATGATATTTGAAATGATCCGCAAAAAAAATGTAAAAGAAGTCTTTTCTTCTCTTAAAATTTTTTGGGAGGCTATGGGGAAAGTTTTCGCTTCGGTTATCACACTCATCATTTCAGCCGAGGTTTTTTCATATGGCCTTATCAGCCTGGGATTTATTAACAGCCTTGTCTCCATTTCCCAGGAATTTGGTTTTGGCGCAATCGGAATTGGAATTGTTATGACTTTAATGATTTTCGGCGCATCCATGCTAATGGGAAGCGGAAACGCATCATTTTTCTCATTTGGACCTTTAGTACCGGGTATTGCTTTAAAAATGGGCGTTGACAGCGCGGGTATTATCCTGCCGATGCAACTGGCATCAAGCCTGGGTCGTGCCACATCGCCTATTGCCGGTGTAATAATTGCTACAGCCGAAATTGCCGGGATTACTCCTTACCAGGTAGCCAAACGGAATCTGATTCCGTTAACTACCGTTTTAATGGCCATGCTCATTTATCACTTTATACTATAACATTACCCATTATGGTGAAAATAATTAAAAATGCTGAAGTCTATTCCCCTGAATATTTAGGAAGAAAGGACATACTTATCGGGGGCGAAAAAATTCTTGCCGTTGAAGACAATATTGATATTAACTTAAAATCTGCCGATCAGATTGATGCACAAGGTAAGATAGTAACTTCAGGACTTATTGATCAACATATTCATTTAACCGGTGCCGGTGGCAAGCATGCTTTTTCGTCGATGACCCCGGAAATAAGCATAAGCGAACTCATACAATGCGGAACCACTACGGTGATGGGAATGCTTGGAACCGATGGTGTTACCCGATCGTTACAGGGATTGTATGCCAAAGTGAAAGGATTGGAACAGGAAGGGATAAGTGCCTATATGCTTACCGGATATTTTGGTATTCCCACAACTACCATGTTAGGTAGCGTGCTCGAAGATATAGTTTTTATCGACAAGGTAATTGGTTGCAAAACAGCTATAAGTGATGCCCGTGCCTCGTTTCCTACCGAAAACGAGCTTTTAAAAGTATTACGCGAAGTTCATGTAGGCGGGTTGACATCAGGCAAAGGGGGCATTTTGCATGTACACCTGGGAGCACTCGAAAGCCGGATGGATATATTGCTCAACCTGGTAAAAAAACATCATTTCCCTATCCGCCATATCTCGCCAACCCATGTGGGACGCACAAAGCCTCTCTTTGAACAAGCTATCGAATTTGCCAAACTTGGTGGAATGATTGATATTTCGACCGGTGGAACAAAATATGACTTACCCTTTAAGCAAGTATTATACGCTCTCGAAAAAGGAGTATCAATAAATAATATCACATTAAGCAGTGATGGCAATGCCGGTATGGCTAAGACAGATGAAAACGGCAATATAGTTTATCTGTATAAAGCCCCGGTTGATCTCAATCTGAAACAAGTTATTTCCCTCATCCAGGAGGCCGGGATGGCAATTAGCGATGCATTCAAATTAATTACCACCAATCCGGCCCGGAATCTTTCTTTAGCACATAAAGGAAAAGTAATGACCGGTTTTGATGCTGATTTATGTTTTTTTGACAAACAGTTTAATTTAACTGATGTGATTTCAAGAGGCAATATAATGATGAAAGATTGCGAAATAGTAAAAGCTAATAAATATTAGAAATGAAAACTCTGGCATACATTTTCTGTCTCACGCTTTTTTTATCAGTGAGTAATAACACTGATGCATTCTCTCAATTGCAGACAGGAACTCTTGTGTCAAAATTTTTTCCTGATCCTGATATTGAAATTAACACTCCCGGATTCAGCCATTCGGATGGCTTCATGAAATACAACGATATGATGAATTATTTGCAAATGAAGGCAGATAAAAGAAGTGATATCGTTAAAATTACGTTTATTGGCGAGAGCATTTCAGGTAAAAAAATCCCTCTTGTTTATTTAGGTAAAAAATCCGGAAATCCAACATTAAAAATCTGGATGCAAGGTGGTTTACATGGAAACGAACCTGCCGGAACGGAAAGTATATTGATGTTCATTAATGAATTGATTGAAGCTAAGAACATTGATTCAATACTCAATTATATCAGTTTTGCTTTCGTTCCGATGGCAAATATTGATGGATATGAAAAACAGGTCAGGCTAAATGATAATAAAGCTGATTTGAACCGCGACCAGGTAAAGCTGGAGCAAAAGGAATCGGTTTACCTGAAACAGGCATTCAGCGATTTCGCGCCTGCCGTAGCAATTGATTTTCATGAATTCAGGCCATTCAGAAAAGAGCTGGATAAATTTTCAAACAAAAAACTGTGTATTGCCCAGGATATTCTTTTCCTGCCCAGTGGCAACTTAAATATTCCGGTTCAATTGCGCGAGTTGACAAACCTGGTGTATTTATCGGATGTAAAAGAGATACTTGGAAAAAATGAAATTACTTTCAATAACTATTTTGTCCCGGATCAGGATGGCAATGGCATGAATGTTTTGCGCATGGGTGGCGACAGTCCCCGCTCCAGTTCAACCTCTTTTGGCCTGACCAATGCCGTTTCTATTCTTTTCGAGATCAGAGGAATTGGCCTTGATAGAAATTCCTATAAGCGAAGAGTTTTTTCCGGATATCTTATTGCCAGAAGTATTATGGAAACAACTTTAGCAAACAGGGCAAAGGTTCTGGAAACGGTAAACGCTTCGATTAATGAAACTATAAAAAGAGCAAATCCGATTGTACTTGATTCAAAGCCTTTGGGATACCAGGGAAGCATGGATTTTATTGATGTGAAAAACCTTGAATACGTTTCACTGGATATGCAAATTCAGGATGTGGGCCGTTCCCAATCAGTTTCAACAAGAAAAAGGCCGAAAGCTTATTTATTGCTGGCTGAGAATGCCCCGATCGTGAGAAAACTTCAGATCCTTGGTCTCGTAGTCGATACTCTGAAATCGGATGTTAAAATAAAAACAGAAGTTTTTATGCTGGAACCTAATGATACAAAACCTGGATTACCACCCGATTCTTCCATTCGTATTTCCAAACAAAAAAGAGTTTTTCCCAAGGGTTGTTTTGTGATAACTACAGCGCAAAAAAATGCGAACCTGGCAGTTTCTATCCTGGAGCCGGAAATGGAAAACGGGTTTTTCAAATATGAAATGATAAAGGCAAATTCCGAAGGAGAAATCCCGGTGTATAGATTATTGACAGAAGTGAAATCATCCAAACGAATTAGGTAAACATCAATCACTCATTAAAATTGAAAATTATGAAATTGAAAATTACAAATCTACTGGTATTTGCAGGGCTTTGTGTACTGCTTTTCTTGCCCACAACGTCTCAGGCATCTGCACCACCGGATTCAAAAAAGGGGAATACCGTCATTTCTAATCAACAATTAGAAGTATCGGGAGTAGTTACAGATGCCACTTCAGGCGAATCGCTGCCTGGTGTGAGTATAGTTGTTTTAGGTACTGCTACCGGAACCGTAACCGATTTAAAAGGTAAATATTCACTGAAAGTTACTGATGAGAATGCTGTCCTTAAATTTTCGTATATCGGTTATGTTTCGCAGGAAGTTTCAGTTAAAGGCAGATCGGTTATAAATGTAGCACTGGAACAAGATGCTGAAAGCCTTGAAGGAGTTGTTGTGGTTGGGTATGGCACACAAAAAAAGAGCGATGTTACCGGTTCAGTTGTATCTGTTAATATGGAAAAACTGGCTGAACGGCCAAGTACCAATATTGTACAGGCTTTACAGGGCAGCATGGCAGGGTTAAGCGTTTCTGTTAACGGTTCGAGTGCCGATGGTACATCAACAAGTATGTTGATAAGGGGCCAAAACTCAATAACAGCCTCAAATAACCCTTTAATCATCTTAGACGGAGTTCCTTTCTCCGGAAATATGACTGAAATAAATCCAAACGATATTCAATCGCTGGAAGTTTTAAAAGATGCATCATCTACTGCCATTTATGGGGCCAGGGGAGCAAACGGGGTAATTTTGATTACGACCAAATTAGGTGTGAAGGGCAAGCCAAAAGTATCCTACGATTCATATTATAGTTTTGATAGAATATCCTATATCCCTAAACTAATGGATGGTTCTGTGTTTTATATGCGCAAAGCAGAATATGGCGAAACATTTACCAACATTGAGCAAACTAATTATGATGCAGGCAAATATACAAACTGGATTGAAGAAGCAACCCGGAATGGGTTGAAAAGTCAGCATAATTTATCGGTCAGTGGTGCAAATGATGTGACCCGGTATTTTGTTTCAACTTCAATAAATAATATAAAAGGCATTGCCATAAATGATAATTTTAAGCGGTACACACTGCGTGTTAATTTAGATATCCAGGTAGCAAAATGGGCAAAATTCGGAACCAACACATCCCTGGGATATTACGACAGAAGCGGTGTTCAGGCCGATTTTTTTGATGCTTTCCGGATGAATCCGCTCGGGAATGCTTACAATGAAGATGGAACCACAACCATGCTTACATGGGAAGATCCTTTTTATGCAATTAACCCACTGAATTCGCTCAATTATATTAATAGCGACAAAACAAAAAGTATCAATACCAACAATTATGTACAGATTGATTTCCCGTTTTTAAAAGGATTATCCTATAAGTTAAATACCGGTTATGAATACCGTACATGGGTTACACAGACTTACGCCGGCCGAAACACGTACGAAGGAAGTCAAAGCAATGGCAAACTCGAGTTATACAACCAATCTAATGAAAACTGGCTACTGGAAAATATTCTGAGTTACAACAATACATTCGGCAGGCATTCAATTTTCTTAACCGGTTTATATAGTGCCCAAAACGAAAAAAGAGAAATAAATACTACCCAGGGATTAGACTTTCCAAGCGATGTGCTGACATTTTATCAGCCTGACAAAGCAATGACAACCCAATCAAGTGCCTCCTATCGCGAAGCATCCCATTTATCTCAAATGTTCAGGGCAAATTACAGCTACGACAGCAGGTACCTATTTACTTTTACTGTCAGACATGATGGTTATTCAGCATTCGGAACGGATACAAAGTACGGCACTTTCCCTTCTTTTGCCGCAGGGTGGAATATGACAAACGAAGATTTTATAAAGAAAATGACCAAACTTGACTTCGTTAATACCCTGAAATTAAGAGTATCCTATGGTACGAATGGAAATGAAGCAATAAGCCCTTATTCTACGTTACCAAGTCTTTCTTCCCTGGATTATCTCACTCCCGATTTTAAACCTGCATTTGGTTTTTACCCCAAAAAACTTGGTAATCCTTTATTGGGATGGGAAACCACAAAATCATTCAATACAGGCATCGACTTCGGTTTGTGGAAAAATCGTGTGACAGGTCTTCTTGACATTTACTGGTCAACAACTACTGATTTGTTGCTCGATAGATCCATTTCACCTATAAATGGCGATACGTATATCAGGGAAAATATTGGTGAAACAAAAAATACCGGGATTGAATTTCAGATAAGCACCGTAAACATCAGTAAAAGCAATTTCAACTGGAAAACGGATTTTAACATATCGCACAATAAAACTAAAATCGTAAATGTAGGATTAACGGATGAAAATGGGGATTATATTGATGATGTAGCCAGCGAATGGTTTATTGGTCAGCCTATACAAGTTAATTATGATTATGTTTATGATGGTGTATGGCAAACAGGTGAGGATATCGCGAATAGTCCGCAGCCTACAGCATTGCCTGGATATATAAAATATAAAGATGTAAACGGGGATGGCCTGATAACTACTGCCGATAAGCAAATAATAGGTTCGAGGGACCCGATGTTTATTGCTGGTATGACAAATACATTAAGCTATAAAAATTTCAGGTTTAGCTTTTTAATCAATGCCGTACAAGGTGTAACTTACCGTAATCTCTTATACGGAACCGGACAAGTTTCTTTCAGGATTAATTCATACGATAAAAACTTCTGGTCACCTACCAATCCAACAAACGATTATCCGGCAAATGTGGATGGAAACGTTAATCCGTTGAGTATGGATTTTTATGAGGATGCGAGCTTTATCAGGCTGCAGGATATAACCTTAAGCTATCAATTGCCTGAGAGTTTGATTGAAAAAGTAAAAATTAGTCACGCTGAATTTTTCATCAATTTAAAAAACATGGCAACCTGGACCAAATGGACAGGGTTAGACCCTGAATTCCTTGCAATTTCTCCTGTAAATCAGCAAAGAGCAGCGCCGCAGTTAAAGAGTTATATCGTTGGAGCAAAATTTAGTTTTTAATTTTTTAAAATGGTACTCATGAAAAACATAAAATATACAATTCTGGTAATTTTCCTTGTAACAATAGGGTTCCAGGGATGCAACAAAGAGGAGTTTCTGACGGAAAAGCCTAAAGACAATATCTATGCAGAAAACCTTTTGCAAAACTATGATGGTTTTGTAAATATGATGAATAGCGTTTATGCCTGGGTAAGGGCAGAAAAAGGCCGGACGTTTGCACCCGGGGATAATCCTGCAACCGGAGGAATACCTTTCACCCGCTGTTCTATCTGGAACCTGGGAGTTGATAATGGATTTATGAATAACGGAGTAGGAGAAGAAATTTTTCTGAACTGGCCAACAAATATTAATACGGGTATGGCAGTTTTTAAAAATGACTTCGAATGGCTGTACCTGATTGTAAACTCCTGTAATATGGTTATTGCCCGTGCCGAAAACCCTGAAGTTAGCTGGCAGGGAGTAAATGCAGGCGACGATGAACAAAAAAAGAATTATATCATTGCACAGGCACGGGTAATTCGGGCTTGGGCATACCGCCATTTAACCTATACCTGGGGCGATGTTCCGCTGAGTTTATTGGAGGTAAATGGCGAAACATACCGGAACGACTGGGAGAGAACCCCGGTTGCGGATGTCAGGGCCCAGATGGTTCTCGACTTACAATTCGGCGTTGATCATTTGCCTATGCGTGATGCAAACCAGGCCGTTGTGAGCGGGGCATTTGCCAGCCATTATCTGGCCGAAACATACCTGGCTATGGGTGAATATGTGAAAGCTGAAACAGCAGCACGTAAATTATGCGAAAGCACTGACTTTCAATTGATGACACAGCGTTTTGGGGGAAATGCCGGCAAACCGGGTGTCGCTTTTATGGATGTTTTTGCAAATCCTTTTTATACTGATGGCAACAAAGAAGTTTTATTTATACTCCTGAATGTTGAGCCCGAAAAAGTTTCGTATGGATCGCAACCTGCCAGTTATATGAGGAACATGTGGCAAACCTATTACAGTAAAGATAATGTAATTAAAAAACTGGATCTCGATGAATTTCATACTTACAATGGAGGTAAAGGTGCAGGAAGATATTCAATTACAGCTCCGGCACTTTCATGGTATGAGCCACAGGATGACCGTTTCTCAGAATATGCTATTAAGAAAACCCTGGTTATGCCTGATGATGCAGGAGTTTTAGAAACAGTACGTACAGCAACTACCGAACACACCATTACCGAGGGGAAATACGACCTTGACCATTATCTGTGGCCATCCACCCGTAAATGGGAATGGGTAAATCCTATTCCTGCCCAGGCAAGCAGCTCAGATCAATTTAACAGCATTATCTATTTAAGATTAGCCGACTCATACCTTGTCCTGGCCGAAGCATTATTCCAACAGGGGAAGCTTGACGATGCTGCAACCTGGATCAATAAAGTGAGAGAGCGGTCGCATGCAACTCCAATTACAGGTGCTGATGTTACCATTGATTTTATTCTGGATGAACGTTCCCGTGAATTGATAACCGAGGAGCACCGCCGTCATGCACTGATCCGCACCGGCAAACTAGTCGAAAGAGTTCAGTTGTATAATGATTTTGCAGGGCCCACCATTGCCAATGCACCGGCATTGTTTCCGATTCCTCAATCAGTAATTGATGCAAACACTGGCCGCAAAATGGTTCAGAATCCTGGTTATAATGAATAAAGTATGTTGAAACTACTCAAAGGTCTTTACGTTCAGGTCATAATTGCAATTATCCTCGGGATAGTGCTCGGATACCTGTATCCGTCTTTTGCCGTGCAGTTAAAACCCCTGGGCGACGGGTTTATCAAGCTGGTAAAGATGATGATAGGTCCGGTGATTTTCTGCACCATCGTAACTGGTATTGGAGGAATGCAGGACACTAAAAAAGTGGGCCGGGTAGGTATCAAGGCAATCATCTATTTTGAGATTGTATCAACCTTTGCTTTAATAATTGGCCTGATTGTAATTAATATCTTAAAGCCAGGCGTTGGAATGAATGTTGATCCTTCAACATTAGATACCAAATCTGTGGAGACCTTCCTTACACAAAGTAAAAGCCATTCAGTACAGGAATTTTTACTGCACATTATCCCCGAAAATATTATCAATGCATTGGCGAGTGGCGATTTGCTGCAGATTTTGTTTTTTTCTGTTCTTTTCGGGTTTGCATTATCAAAAATAGGGGAAAAAGCAAAACCGGTATTTGTCGTAATTAAATCATTCGAAGCAGGACTTTTTGCTGTGATAAATATTATTATGAGGGTTGCACCTTTAGGCGCTTTAGGTGCTATGGGCTTTACAATTGGCAAATATGGATTAGGCTCCCTGGCATCGCTGGGTCAGTTGATGTTATCCTTTTATATAACCTGTATCTTGTTTATTGTATTCATTTTGGGGGGTATTCTGAAATTTTCAGGATTTAACCTTTTCATGTTATTAAAATACATCAAAGAAGAATTGTTGATTGTATTAGGAACATCCTCCTCTGAAGCGGCCTTGCCATCTCTGATGAAGAAATTGGAAAATGCGGGGTGTTCTGAGTCTGTGGTTGGCCTTGTGGTGCCTACAGGATATTCTTTTAACCTCGACGGGACCTCAATTTATCTAACAATGGCAGCCGTATTTCTGGCACAGGCTACCAATACGCATATGGATATTTCGCACCAGATAACCTTACTCTTAGTTCTATTGCTTACTTCAAAAGGCGCAGCAGGAGTTACAGGAAGTGGATTTATCACATTGGCAGCAGTTTTGCCCATAGCAGGAGGAATTCCTGTTGCAGCTATAGCCCTCATCTTAGGTATCGACCGTTTTATGAGCGAAGGACGTGCCATTACCAATATTATTGGCAATGCAGTAGCAACTGTAGTGGTTTCAAAATCGGAAAATGAGATTGACATGGAAAAGGCTGGTGTATTAATTAGTAGCCGCAAAGCTAAATACCATTTCAACTTTTCACTTTTAAAGAAGAATTAATAATAATATCCATGAAAATCTTAAAAACGCTAGTTCTCCTTCTTTTTGTAGCCCATAGTCTTTGGGCCTGCAAAAAAGATCCTGATCCAACTCCCGTAATTCCACCTGTTTTTGTAAAAACAGACTTTAAAGTCCTTTTTGTTGGCAACAGCTATACATATTATAACGATGGTGTGGATTTCCATCTTCAAAAAATGCTGAGAGCTGATTCATCGTCGGATTCTATTAATTATGTTATGGATAAAATTGCTGTTGGAGCCTATACTTTACAAGCTCATTTCAATGATCCATTGACAATTACAAAAATAAAAAGTCAGAAGTGGAATACAGTTGTGTTACAGGAACAAAGCACCCGGCCGATCAATAATCCCGCACTGTTTTCGGAATATGCCGGTAAACTGGACGGTGAAATAAAAAAAGCAAATGCCAGAACCATGCTTTATATGACCTGGGCAAATAAAGATGTACCAGAGGATATGGATAGCCTGGAGGCTTCCTACCAGGCAGTCGGGAAGCAACTCAATGCCCCGGTTGCCCCTGTCGGAAAAGTATGGGAGTATATTCAGAAAACCTACCCGCAGATCGAACTTTATATTTCCGATAATAAGCATCCCACTCTATCGGGTACCTATACCGCAGCATGTGTTTTTTATTTTTCAATGTTTAACAAAAATCCCATCGAAAACACTTATATCCCAAGTGGAATGAGTATGGAGAATGTAGTAGTAATAAGAAAAGCTGTTTATGATTATATGGTATTATACCAATAAAAATTCATGTCAAATTAAAAAAAGAAAGGAGTCCGGTTATGGTATGATAAATTCAGTAAAGTGTTTCTTGAAATCTTACATCTTTCATTCAGTTAAGGTTCCGGTGTTTGCTCAAATAATTAATCACAACCATTTAAAAATCAATAGTATGAAAAAGACATTTACAATTCTATCTCTATTAATAATTTGCAGCCTGGCTTTTGCACAAGTGCCACTGTTAGTAGAGGATTTTACTTACACGGCAGGTGATGCCATAAAAGACCATGATTGGACTGCTCATAGTGCTGCATCAACAAGTCCTATTCTGGTTACTGATCCTGGGTTGACATTTGCTGGATATGTTGGTTCAAATATTGGCCTTGCTGCAGGGTTAAACAACAATGGACAGGATGTTAATAAAACATTTACCTCACAAACATCAGGGTCTCTTTATACCTCTTTTTTGGTAAATTCCACATTAAATACAGGTGAAGGTGGTTACTTCTTTATGTATCGGGACGAAGAAGCCGGTACCGCATTCAGAGCCAGAACATTTATAAAACCCGAAACGGGTAAGATGAGGATCGGATTTTCATTTAATGCTTCGGCTTACCTTGATAGCATTCCAACATTATTAAATTTTGGTGAAACTTACCTGTTTGTTGTTAAGTATACGATAGTGGATGGAGCAGAAAATGACAATGTAAGCTTATATGTATTTAAGGCGGGAGATGATTTCACAACGGAGCCCGCAGTCCCAACCCTTGGTCCATTAACGGCAACACATACTACCCCTACTGATCCTTTAACACCGCTTGGACCTGATATCAATGCAAATGAAATTGCACTCCGCCAGTTTGAGTCTGCTCAAAAAATCACTGTTGATGGTTTTCGGGTAAAAACAGCATGGGATTTAACTCAGGATGAAACAGCGGCATTAACAGTTTCAACAAATGCCTTGGCTATTGCAGCAACTGCCGACACTACAAATTCTTTTGATATTACATCAAATACTTCGTGGACAGCAGTAAGTGATCAGGATTGGTTAACTGTAAGTAGCGGTTCAGGTTCCGGTGATGCAACAATCACTGTTACAGCAACCGAAAATCTTGCTGCTGAACCAAGAACGGCTAATGTAACCGTTTCAGCTGAAGGAGTAGCGGATCAAATTGTAATTATCACACAAGCTGTTTTACCAAGCCTGTCTGTTTCGACAAATACTCTAACAATTGCAGCAGCAGCAAGTAGCACAAATACATTTGATATTACTTCAAATACAGGCTGGATAGCAGTTAGCGATCAGGATTGGTTAACGTTAAGCAGTGGCTCAGGTTCTGGAGATGCAACACTCACGTTAACAGCAAGCGAAAATCCAACCTCGGAAATAAGGACTGCCAATGTCACTGTTTCAGCTGAAGGAGTTACTGCTCAAATTGTAAACGTCTCACAGGAAGGCTCACCTACAACTGGTATAAATAAGATCAGCAATAAGCCTTTTATTGCCTATCCTAACCCGGTATCCGATGGCTATTTAAATTTTGTTGACCCTGTTAACTCTTTAAAGCAGGTTGAGATTTACAATGTTGTCGGAAAAAGAGTTTTGATTGAAAACACCTCATTAAATAGTATTGATGTTAAAAAGTTAAATGCTGGAGTTTATATTTTAAAAGTTACTTCAAACTATAAAACCACGTCAACAAGATTAATTGTAAAATAACTGCATTCGACTATTATACTGCTTGATTATGCTAAAAAACCTGATCCCAACCGGATCAGGTTTTTTTTATGCTCTTCTCATAACCCTGATAGTATTGAATAAGAATAGAAGATAATTGTTAAACATCACCCCAACCGGGACCCATACCTGCTGCATCTGTCTGTTTCCGGTGTGTTCGATTTTTCAACATTGTTTTTCTGATAATACCGATCTTCGCATCCATGGTTGATATTTATAGCCAAATGCGTCATAAATTTCACGAGTTTTAACCTACTATTGACAATCATTTGATAAACATTAGATTTGATTAATCGCTTATGCTGCTGAATAATTTGGGTTAAAACATGAAGGGTATCACCTAGACAGTAAATTATTCCTATTTTTTAGCTTTACTTAATTTTTTCCGCTACCAATGAACGCATTAATATCAGAAAATAAAAAATTGCCTGAAATCCAGATTGGACTTCAGGCAATTCAGATTTAATTTTATAATTTAATCTTCCAAAATCGCTTTAACTCCAGGCAGCACTTTCCCTTCAATAGATTCAAGCATAGCTCCACCGCCGGTGGAAACATAGCTTACCTTATCGGCAAGTTTAAATTTATTAACAGCAGCAACCGAGTCGCCTCCGCCAACCAGCGAAAATCCGCCTTGTGCGGTTGATTCAGCAATAGCAAGGGCAATATCCTTGGTGCCTTTCTGGAAGTTGCACATTTCGAAAACGCCCATGGGTCCGTTCCAGAGAATAGTTTTTGAACCTACAAGTACTTCGCTGAAATGTTTTATGGTATCCGGACCTATGTCCATACCCAGCCATCCATCAGGAATTTCATCCGATTTACAAACCTTACGGTCGGCATTATCGGCAAATGCGTTGGCAATAACGGCATCTGATGGAATCAGGATTTTAACACCCAGTTTTTCGGCACCTGCCATAATATTTTTTGCCAGCTCAATGTATTCATTTTCAACCAGTGATCCGCCAATTTTACCACCTTTGGCTTTAATAAAGGTAAACATCATTCCGCCACCGATAATCAGGTTATCAACTTTGCTCAACAAGTTGTTAATGATTTCAATTTTGCTGGAAACTTTGGCTCCGCCTAATACTGCTGTAAATGGATGCTGCGCCTCGTGTAAAACTTTGGTAATGTTACTTACCTCGTTATTCATCAGGTAACCGAACATTTTATCGTTGGGGAAATAGGCCGCGATTAAAGCTGTTGAAGCATGAGCACGATGCGCGGTGCCGTAAGCGTCGTTTACATAGCAATCGGCATAGCTGGCAAGTTTCTTCGTAAATTCCTTTTGTGCTGCTTTAACACGCACTTTTGCGGCTGCTTTTTCCTCGTCGGTAGCGGTTTCAGGCAAACGGGCTTTTCCTTCTTCTTCCTCGTAATAACGGAGGTTTTCGAGTAAAAGAACTTCGCCTGGTTTCAATGCTGCAGAAAGATCAACAGCAGATTGGCCCATGCAATCGTCAGCAAATTTTACGGTAGTATTCAAAACCTGCTCCAGGTAAGGCACCAGGTGACGAAGTGAAAGTTTAGGCTCACCGATTTTTTTAGGCCTGCCTAAATGCGAACAAAGGATGGTTGAACCACCGCTGGCAAGTATTTTGCGGATAGTCGGCAAAGCGGCGTCGATACGTGTTGCGTCGGTAATTTTCTGATTGTCGTCGAGCGGAACGTTAAAATCAACCCTGATCAGGGCACGTTTACTGGTAAAATCGTAAGAATCAATGTTTTTCATATAATTGGAATTTGAATTTTCGGAAATGCGAAGGTAAAGAATTATTTAAGAATTTGAAAATGCGAAAATGGGGCCCTTTGACTTCGCTCAGGGTGAAAAAATGGGAAAATAGGAAAATGGAAAAATGGGGAAAGTTAAACACTGCACATCGATTTCATGGACGAATTGAATAAAAATTAAAAATGAAGGGCAAGATAGAGAAGTATGACTGACACAAGTGAAGTACAGACTTTCAGATTCATTTAATTATATTCATCAATTATATTGAATTACGTATATAAAGAAATTATATTTGTACTAAAGAAAATTCACCTAATCCACATTATCTTAATTTAGTTTTAAAAATTATAACTATGGAAAATCTGTTGCCTATTATCATTGGAATTGTACTCCTGTTTTTCTTTGCGGGAATTCGTATTATCAGGCCTACAAACCGCGCCCTGATTGAGCGGCTTGGCAAATACCATCATTTTGCGCCTCCGGGTTTTAACTGGATTATTCCCTTCATCGACAAGATGTATAAGATCAACATCACCGAAAAAATGGTGAATGCCGAACCCCAGGAAATCATCACCAACGACAACCTGAATGCAAGTGTTGATGCGCAGGTTTATTTCAAGATCAAAGAGGATGAGGAAAGCGTTAAAAACTCTCAATACAACGTCAACAGTATTGAATACCAGATCGTGAACCTTGCCCGAACAACCTTGCGTAATATTATTGGCACCATGACGCTGAAATCGGCTAACAGTGAGCGTGGAAAGATCAATAAGGAATTACATGGTACTCTGCTCGAAGAAACCGCAAACTGGGGAATTGAAATTGTGCGTACTGAGTTGAAGGAGATTGATCCGCCGAAAGATGTGCAGGAAACCATGAATAAGATTGTGAAGGCTGAAAATGAAAAGATAGCCGCTGTTGACTACGCCACTGCGACCGAAACGAGAGCTGA
>JAIFMH010000341.1 GCA_020048595.1 Bacteroidota bacterium
TCAGCCATTTTTACATCCGGCTTGACAAGTGTTGCATTCATTGCTTTACTAGGCTTATCAAACGCTATTATGTGGCCGGCAATTTTTCCGCTTGCCATTGCTGACCTGGGAAAATTCACCAAAGCAGGTTCGGCTCTACTCGTAATGGGTATAGCCGGAGGAGCTCTTATTCCACTGGGATACGGTCAACTTGTTGAATTAATCGGAAATCAGCAAGCATACTGGCTGATGGTTCCGATTTACTTATTTATTTTTTACTTTGCAGTTAAAGGACATAAAATACGCAGTTAACTTTCCATAATACATAATACGATATGAAACCAACATTACTAGTACTCGCTGCCGGAATGGGCAGCCGGTATGGAAGCCTGAAACAGATAGATCCGGTTGGCCCGTCGGGTGAAACAATTATTGATTACTCCATTTACGATGCTATCAGGGCAGGTTTTGGGAAAGTAGTTTTTATCATCCGCAAAAGCTTTGAACAGGATTTCAAGGATATATTCATCTCCAAATTACAATCTCATATTCCTGTTGAATATGTTTTTCAGGAAATTGATAAAGTGCCCGAAGGTTTGAAGGTATCACCCGACCGCACAAAACCATGGGGAACAGCACATGCTGTCCTTATGGCAAAAGATGTGATTCATGAACCCTTTGCGGTGATTAACGGCGATGACTTTTACGGCTCGGGAGCTTTTCAAACCATGGCTGATTACCTGAATTCATTAACTCCCGAAACCAAAACACTGCATCGAAGATGAAAACCAGTTTCTTGTATCGGTAACCGAGCGCCACCATATTCAATACGCTCAGGGAGGTATTGTATTCAAAAATGAAGACGATTCGTTTGTATTTTTAAAGAGTGATGACCTGGTTTCGATGAATTTCTGGGGATTCACACCGGAATATTTTGAACAAACAGAGCTCATGTTCAGCGATTTCGTAAAAGCAAACTACGATTCTATAAAAGCTGAATTTTACATCCCTTTCGCAATCGACAACCTGATCAATAGTAAAAGTGCAAGTGTTAAAGTTCTCCGCAGCGATGCAAAATGGTTTGGCGTTACATACAAAGAAGACAAACCTCTTGTAATCGAAAAACTGGCTCAACTAATTAAAGCAGGTGTGTATCCTGCAAAACTCTGGAAATAGCATTATGGAACGTAATATTAAGGAAATCTTTTCCCATTTCAAAGTTAAAGGCGAATGTGTAGAATTTGAAAAAAATACTACCGGACATATTAATGAATCTTACTTTATTAACACTAAATCACCGGATCATCCCGGGTATTTCCTGCAATGGATAAATAACAACATATTTAAAAATGTTGAAGGCCTGATGGATAACATCTGCGCAGTCACAGGTCATCTGGCCGCTAAACTGGCTGATAATAAAGATCTGGATTTTAAAGTACTGGAAGTTATTCCATGTATTGATGGCCGAAATTATTACCTTGATTCTCAAAAGCAGTACTGGCGCCTTTATACCTTTATTGATAATGCACATGGATACAATGTGGTTGAAAATGCCGAAATAGCTTATGAAGGAGGGAAAGCATTCGGTCTTTTCATGTCGCTGCTTGCTGATTTACCCGCCGATGGACTTACTGAAACCATTCCTGATTTCCACAACCTGGAGAAACGACTTGACACTTTCGATAAATCTGTGAAAGCCGACAAAGCAGACCGGGTAAAGGAAGTTGCCGGCGAACTTGAATTTGTAAAAAAGAGAACTGAGCAAATGCTAACCATTCCGGCACTTATCAAATCAGGGCAGCTGCCGAAACGTATAACGCATAACGACACCAAATTTAATAACATATTGTTCGATAGTTCCGATCATGCCTCATGCATTGTGGATCTGGACACTGTGATGCCAGGCAGTATTCTGTTCGATTTTGGCGATTCGATACGAACCGGAGCCAATACAGCTGATGAAGATGAGAAAGATTTGTCGAAAGTTGATATTAACCTGCCAATATATGAAGCATACACCCAAGGATTTATTAAATCCACAAAGCATACATTAACAGCTGCTGAAATTGATAATCTGGCTTTTTCAGCCAGATTTATGACTTTCATTATCGGCATCAGGTTTCTCACAGATTTTATTGATGGAGATACTTATTTCCGCACTTCGTATCCTGACCACAACCTGGTTAGAGCGAAAGTTCAGTTTCAACTGGTAGAAGCAATGGAAAAAAATGCTGATAAGATGCAGGAGATTGTACTGCATGCACTTGAGAAATAAGGTGTTTAATAAGTTTATAAGTATTGATTCATAGGTTTAGAAATAAGTTAAAATACATTTAATTTTAATTTGCTTTAATCCTTCAGCTAAATTTTAAAAGTACTTGTATAAAGGTTTAATACGTTTATATAAGTACTTTTCGTTTAAAGTCCAAAGAAGTTTTCTTCCGCCTGAAGAGCGTAAACTTACTATTTTATTTATCTCTATGTTTTATCTTTGCGTATTCTGAATTTAATAAATACTGATTATCACCTGGTATTTGTAGTTAAAACAGCAGAAAATAATCCCATTGCATTTCGTTAAACCGATCAAAACCACAACGATGAAATTCTCAGTCAGACTTTTAATTTTTACCATAATAATACTGGCTTTTAATGGCAACCTGACAGCCGGTTCAATAAATATTGTTCCTGTTCCCATGCAGGTTATTGAAGGAAAAGGTATTTTCACCATCCAAAGCAGTACAATAATACTGATTGATGAAACCAACGGAACCATGGAAATGGCTGGTTTACTGTCTGATAAGATACGGCTTTCATCCGGACTCAGTATTGAAATACGATCTTATAATGCAGCCTTCCCCAAAAACAATGCTATAGTTTTTACTACACTAGGGGCGGATGTATCATTAGGAAAAGAAGGGTATACAATCGATATTTCAGAAACACAGGTTTTTGTTAAGTCTACTACAGCAGCCGGATTTTTCTATGGTCTTCAATCTTTGCTTCAGCTTTTACCTGCTGATATCGAGAAAACACAATCGGGGCTGAAATCATTTTCAATCCCTGTTGTAAATATCAGAGATAAGCCACGTTTTGGGTATCGCGGCATGCACCTGGATGTAGGCAGACATATGTTTCCTGTGGAATTTATCAAAAAGTACATCGATCTGATGGCTATGTATAAAATAAATACATTCCACTGGCATTTAACCGAAGACCAGGGATGGCGGATCGAGATAAAAAAATATCCTAAACTAACGCAAATCGGATCAATCCGGAAAGGCACCCAGATAAGCAAAACAGATGAAATAGATTCTATCCCCTATTCCGGATTTTACACTCAGGCCCAGGCAAGTGAAATTGTTGCTTACGCTGCATCAAAATACATTACAGTAATTCCCGAAATTGAAATGCCAGGGCATTCGGTGGCAGCTTTAACGGCATATCCGTCATTGGCTTGTACCAGCGGCCCTTTTGAAGTGCGGACTCACTGGGGAGTAGCTGATGATATATGCTGCGCAGGAAACGATTCTGTATTTACTTTTTACCAGGATGTTCTGACCGAAATTATGGATATTTTTCCATCGATGTATATTCATATAGGCGGCGACGAAGCCCCAAAAGTTCGTTGGAAAAACTGCCCGAAATGCCAGACCCGTATAAAAACAGAAGGATTGAAAGATGAAGATGAACTGCAAAGTTATTTTATCAGGCGCATTGAAAAATTCCTTGTTTCGAAAAACCGCAGGCTTATAGGCTGGGACGAAATACTCGAAGGTGGACTTCCACCTGAAGCAACTGTAATGGCATGGCGCGGAATTCAGGCTGGCATTGATGCCGCAACCCAGGGTCACGATGCTATTATGACACCTGTTGATTATTGCTATTTCGATTACTACCAGGGCGATCCGGCTACTGAACCTGAAGCAGCCGGCGGATACCTCACACTTAAAACTGTGTACTCCTATAATCCTTTACCTCCAGTGCTCACTCCGGAACAAACCACTCATATTATTGGCGTTCAGGGCAACGTATGGACTGAATTCATTAAAACGCCTGAATATGTTGAGTACATGGCATTTCCGCGGGCAATTGCATTGGCCGAAATTGCCTGGTCGCAACAGCATCTCCGTAATTGGGACGACTTTATCACACGTATGGATAACCAATTTCAACGGCTGGATAATTTAGGTGTAAAATACAGCAAAGGTTCATCAACTGTTGATTTTACCACCCAAAGGGATAAAAACCGCAACTTTGTTGTTTTATCAAGCGAAACTAAAGGGGAAATCCGCTATACGACAGATAGCAGCGATCCTGTCAGTAGTTCAAAACTTTATACTGAACCTTTCGAACTCACTAAATCAGCTGTTGTAAAAGCAGTACTTTTCAGAAAAGGTAAAATTGCAGGCACTATAAAACAGCGTGAAATAACAGTGAATAAAGCTTCAGGGAAACCGGTTACCATTATCAAACCTTATTCCTTTAAATATCCCGGAACCGGAGAACAAGCAATGACCGACGGATTGACAGGCACAAACTCCTATAAAACAGGATGGCAGGGTTACGAAGGAACGGATATGGAATTTACGGTTGATCTGCTTCAGCCGACAAAGATCATATCCATTAAACTAAATTTCGTAAAGAATCCGGAGGACTGGGTTCTGTTCCCGACTGAAGTTGTTTTTTCAACTTCAATGGATGGAAAAAACTGGAAAGATCATACCCCCACAAAGTTTGATGCACTCTCGCCATCGGAACAAGAAGTAAAAACAGCCGCAATAAACATCTCAGAGCTGGATATAAGATATATTAAAGTATCTGCCAACAGCCCAAAAGTACTTCCCGAATGGCATGAATACAGAGGACAGCCCTGCTGGATTTTTGCTGACGAATTAGTTGTGGAATAATAGAGTCCTGCTTTACTGTTAATTTGCTCAATGGCATTTACTGACAGACAGTAAACCTTCATTTTTCACTTAAAACAATATCCGTTAAAGCCATTTAATAATTTGATTTTTAATGAGTTAATCAATATTCTATAATAATTTTACCTGACTCTAAAATTTTACTGCCACTCTTAACCTGGTAGAAGTAAACTCCTTTTTGATTTTTACTCAGATCTATTTCGGCTTTGTCAGAATTCAGAATTGTTGAATAAATTCGTTTACCAAGAAGATCTGTCACATCAAATGAATACGTTTTACTATCAGATTCAACAGTAAAAATTCCAGGTCCCGGATTTGGAAAAATTTTTGCAAATGACTTATTTTCCGGCAGCTCTTTAAGACCAACACTAATGGCAGTATTAGGAATACACAATCCTGTTATTTCAGCGCCACCCTGGAATGTCCCTACCAATACTGAAGCTCCTGTAGCCGGATCAACAGTCCGGAATTCGCCGGAAGAAGTGTTGCTGTTATAAGCTGCCATGTAAAGGATGCCGGTATTCAGGTCAAATTCCATATCCTGCTCATAATTGGCATCAATTCCGATAGAACCTAAAGCTGTATATGCACCGGTTGATTTATTGATCTTGTAGAGGTAATCATAAAATATTCCAACCGAATAAAGATTCCCGGCAGCATCGCAGGCAAGATTTATCAGAACGTCAGTACCACATTGACCTATAAGTGTTGTGGTTCCGTTGATTGTATTAATACTATACAACGAAGAAGCAAAACCATCCCAACTAATACCAAACATTGTATTGCTTGTGTAATCGAACGTAATACCTAACAAAGGCATATTTGTTGC
>JAIFMH010000287.1 GCA_020048595.1 Bacteroidota bacterium
GCTGCGATGCAGGATTCGGCGTTGGTGAAACCGGGCTCGCTGTTTACCTTGATTTTGCTGATTCCATCAAGCGGTTAGGCCGCCATGTAATTGAAGAACGTTACGGGAATCTTTTCCAGATGTACCAGAAAATTGTGGATGAAAATCCATACGAAAATCCAATGATGATCTATCCTGCAGTACATTATACTATGGGTGGACTTTGGGTTGACTATGAACTGATGTCGACTGTTCCTGGATTGTTTGTTACCGGCGAAGCCAATTTCTCTGATCACGGTGCAAACCGGCTTGGAGCTTCTGCATTGATGCAGGGCCTTGCTGACGGATACTTTGTTCTTCCATACACTATTCAAAACTACCTGGCTGACCAGATCAATGTGCCTCGTTTTAAAACAGATCTTCCTGAATTTGAGGAGTCCGAAAAACAGGTGAAATCGCGGCTGCAAAAACTTTTTGATGTAAAAGGAACCAAAACTGTAGATCATTTCCACCGCCAGCTTGGTAAAATAATGTGGGAATATGTTGGTATGGCACGTAATAAGGCAGGTCTTCAGAAAGCTATTACAATGATTCGTGAAGTTAAAGCTGAATTCTGGAAAGATGTTAAGATAAGCGGCGAAAACAACGAGGTAAATCCTGAACTGGAAAAAGCAGGCCGCGTAGCCGATTTCATTGAATTAGGTGAGCTGATGGCAATAGATGCTTTGAACAGAGAAGAATCATGCGGAGGCCATTTCCGTGAGGAATACCAAACTCCTGAAGGTGAGGCTTTGCGTAATGATGATGACTATATGTATGTTGCTGCCTGGGAATTTTCCGGTGATGATAAAACTCCGTTGCTTAATAAGGAACCACTTGAATACGAGGCGATAGAGGTGAAACAGAGGAATTATAAATAGAGGGAATGGGTTTTAGGGATTAGGTTTTAGGGTCCTATCCTACATAATAATACGTTGCACCTTCCCTAAACCTTAAATCCTAAAACCTTTATTTCATGGAAAGTAAAAAGATTGAGTCGTTTAAAGATCTATTTGTTTGGCAAAAAGGAATTGAAATTGTAAATAATATATACAAAGCGACTAAAAATTTTCCAAAAGACGAGTTGTATTGTTTAACAAGTCAAATAAGAAGAGCAGCTATTTCGATTCCTGCTAACATAGCTGAAGGGTGGGGAAGAGGCACAACAAAAAACTACATTCAATTCCTGGAGATATCCCGTGGATCACTCTATGAACTTAATACTTTAATTATCATTTCCTTCAATCAGGATTACATTAGCCAGGAAAATTGCAATGAAATGGAAAATACAATAAATGAAATTGGCAGAATGCTTAATGCTCTAATATCAAAACTCGAAAGTACAAATAAATAAAAATTAAGGAACAGAGGTTTTTGGTTTTTGGACATCACCAGCTAACCGGTACCATCCCTAAACCCTAACACCTTAACCCTAACACCTTCAACTATGGACTTTACATTAAAGATATGGCGTCAGAAGAATGCCAAAGCCAAAGGCAAATTTGTCACATATAAAATAAACGGGATCAGCGACAACAGTTCTTTCCTCGAAATGCTTGATGTAGTAAACGAACAGCAGGTTATAAAAGGAGAAGATCCGGTTGTGTTCGATCACGATTGCCGCGAAGGGATTTGTGGCGCTTGTAGTTTGTATATCAATGGTCGTCCGCATGGACCCGATGATGCAGTTACCACCTGTCAGTTGCATATGCGTAAGTTTAAGGATGGTGACACCATAGTAATTGAACCATGGCGTTCCAAAGCTTTCCCGGTTATCCGCGATCTGATGGTCGACAGGCAGGCTTTTGACAAAATCATTCAGGCCGGTGGATTTATTTCGGTTAATACCGGTGGAATTCCCGATGCAAACGCAATACTGATTCCAAAGCAAGATGCTGATTCGTCAATGGATGCCGCAGCTTGTATCGGTTGCGGCGCATGTGTTGCAGCCTGTAAAAATGCATCAGCCATGCTGTTTGTGGCAGCTAAAGTTTCGCACCTGTCATTATTGCCACAAGGCAAAGCCGAAGCAACCTTAAGAGTACAGGCAATGGTAGCAAAAATGGATGAACTTGGTTTTGGCAACTGTACAAATACAGGCGCTTGCGAAGCTGAATGTCCAAAATCAATTTCGATTGATAATATTGCACGCATGAACCGTGAGTTCCTGGGAGCGAAAATCGGATCGCAGAAAAAAGAAGTAAGCGGAGGCGGATTTTAATCCGCCTTTTCGCTATGAATATTCAACTTTATTTGTGTATAGTTCCTTCATTTTCGTGACACCACGAAATCATAAAATATAAGTATTACCTGATAGCTAACTTTTAATTATTAATGATTAAACATCATCTTTTCTATGAAAAAACAATTTATAACTCTCGTTCTACTTGTGGGATTCTTTGGAATGGCTCACGCAGAAAAAGCTCCGATAAAATTCGGAGAAATCAGTAAGGCTGAACTTCTTAACAATGTTTTTGCCCCCGACACCAGCGCCCCCGCAATTATTATTTGCGACTATGGTTATTTTACTGAAAGCCGTTTTCAGACAGTAAGGGTACTGCGTATAAAGATCCTTAAAAAAGAAGGATACGACTGGGCTAACCAGACTTTCAGCACCGATTCGAAAACAAATATCAGGGGTATTACTTACAACCTCGAAAACAACCAGATTGTTGAAACAAAACTTAAAAAGGAATCCATTTTCAGTACCAGGATAACCGAGGACAGGTACGAAATGCGGGTTGCCATGCCTAACGTGAGAGTAGGATCCATTATTGATATTGAATTTATGTATGAAGGCATACCTTACGACTGGGATTTTCAACAGGAAATACCGGTAGTTCGCAGTGAACTGATAATAGAGCCCAGCAATTACGTCTCATACAATAAAAACTTTTACGGTTACATCGGGCTAACGGTTAACACTGGAAGTCGTTGGGTATCAGAGAATGTACCTGCTTTTAAACCGGAACCCTATATGACTTCATCAAAGAATTACAGATCACGGTTGGAGTTCGATTATGAATCTGTTTCTTTTCCGGGATATTACAAGTCATTTACTACAAGCTGGGGTGCCGTGCGCGACCTGCTCTATGATAACACTTACTTCGGCATTGCATTAAATGCAGATGGATATCTGAAAAATGCAGCTAAAGACATCAAAGCCAAAACCACAAGCCCGGAAGAAATGATTAAAATGGCTTACGAATATACCAAACAAATAAAATGGGACCAAACAAACAGGTTGTACACGGATAAAACCTCGATGAACAGTTCCTACAAAGAGGGGAAAGGAAATTCGGCAGAAGTTAACCTTGCCTTAGTTCAGTTGTTGCGCAAACTCGATTTTGATGCCGGCCCGGTAGTAATGAGTACACGTGGAAATGGGCGGCTTTCGTCTATTCGGCCAAGTATCAACAAACTCAATTATGTGATAGCTGCTGTTTTTACTGAAAAGGATACTCTTTTGCTTGATGCAACCGAGGAAAACTGCCCGTATTACCTGCTTCCTATGCGGGCATTGAACGGACAAGCCCAGTTTATTGACAAAAACAGAACAGGGTGGGTGCAACTTGAAGCACATAAAAAAGACAAACAAATGGTTGTTTACACCCTTTCCATTGAAGATGACCTGAGCTTAAAAGGGAAGATCGCATTTTCGAGAGGAGATTATGCCGCACTCAATTTTCGCAATGATTACGAAGACTATAACAGCGATGACGAATACCTGACCAGCTTTAAAGAAGGGAAAAAAGGACTGAAGATCATCTCGCATAAAATTGATAATCTGGATAGTTTGTATAAACCCTGCAACGAAGAATTTGAAATAGTGAGTAACAATTCCATTGCCGATATGGATGGCGAATTATACATTACACCATTATTATATGAACAAATAACCGAGAATCCGTTTAAGGTTACCGGAAGGAAATATCCTATTGATTTTGGCTACGCACGTGATAATACATATATTGTTAACTATACATTTCCGCAAGGATATACTGTTGTAAACCTGCCGGCTACAATCAATTTAAAATTACCCGGTAATGCGGCATCTTTTCTGTGTAAAGCAACTGTTACCGAAGGAAAAATTTCAGTTATGTACAAATTAAATATCAACAATAGTTTGATTATACAGACTGAATACGAAGGCTTGCGCGAATTCTATAACCAGATTGTGGCCAAAGAAGCAGAGCCTATTGTTCTGAAAAGGAATTAAGTAACTTTCTGGTTCTGTCATCATGTAATTTTCAATCATTACTGCTTGTATCAATTATATCATTTTATTTCTATGAAAACGTCCTATTTTCTTGTACCCTTCTTTCTCATTGTACTGTTTGCAAATTCAACCGGATTTTGTGCCGGGGATATAAAATACCGCGTTGTCGATATCCCGAAACCATTACTTAAGGATGCCAAAGCTGTAGTTAGAAATGAAGAAATTGAAGTTTATATCAAATCTAATTCAGATGTAGTTGAGAAAGTTAAGTATGCCATCACCATTCTGAATAAGAATGGCGAACGTAATGCTACATTTATGCAACCCTATGATAAAAATGTTAAAGTCAGCGGTATAAAAGCCAGGCTTTATAATGAGTCGGGGGTTGAGTTTAAAAAGAAAGGTGGTTTTGATGTTTTGGATTATGCTATGATATCGGAAGGTACTACCTATGCAGATAACAGGGTTAAGGCTATGATTCCGGAACAGTATGAATTTCCCTACACGGTTGAATATACGTATGAAGTAACCTATTCAGGAGTTATTCAATTTCCGGGATGGCATCCTGTTGTTGACAATAATGTTTCCATCGAGAAATCGAAGTATTCGCTTATCATGTCAAAACAGGCAAATTGCAGGTACTATGAGCAAAATATAAAGTCGAAAGTACTGATAGAGAAGACAGCTGAAAGAGAAAATTATACCTGGGAGCTTACTGATATGGTTGCTCTGGCTGATGAGAACTTCAGCCCGGCGCTTTTTGATATTACCCCTGTTGTTCTCATAGCTCCTTTGACAGTAAATGTTGACGGGTACACAGGGAATTTTGAGTCGTGGGCAAATTTTGGACTTTGGATCAATAAACTTAATCAGGATCGGAATAATCTCGACGATTTGACTAAAGTCAAGATTAAAAAAATGACTGAAGGAATGACTGATGACCGGGCCAAGATCAGGAAATTGTATGAATACATGCAAAACAAAACCCGTTACGTGAGCATACAGGTAGGGATAGGGGGATTTCAGCCTTTCGATGCCGAAACTGTTGACCGGCTTTCGTATGGTGATTGTAAAGCGTTGAGCAATTATATGAAATCCATTCTTGAAGTTGCAGGAATAAGTTCAAGATATACGTTGGTTCTGGCCGGTGAAGAAAATCCTACTATACATCCCGATTTCCCTTCGAACCAGTTTAATCATGCTATTCTATGTGTACCTTTGGCCAACGATACTGTCTGGCTTGAATGTACAAGTCAAAGAACTCCGTTCAATTACCTGGGAACTTTTACTGCCGATCGCAAAGTGCTTGTTATAGATGAGAACGGTGGGAAACTGATTAATACACCTTCACTGGATCTTGAATCAAACCTCGAATCCCGAAATGTAAAAGTTACACTTGACCCGACCGGGAGTGGCTTTGTGGATGCCAAAAACATATTCCGGGGTGCAACTTACGATACATATATTCCTATCCTGCTGAGCGACCAGGCTGACAGAAAAAAAATGGTTACCAGGCGAATTCATATCCCGAATTTCGAACTCGACAATTTTACTATCCAGGAAACCAAAGATGAAAATCCATTCGTTACGGAACAGCTTACTATGACCATCACAAGTTATGGTACAAAAGTTGGTGAAAAAATGATGCTTTGCCTTAATATGATGAATAAACTGAGTGAATCCCCTTTCCAGTCGGAAAGCCGTAAAAGTGTGATTTCAATTAAATGGCCTGTGTATGAAGTTGATACCGTAATTTATGAGCTACCCAAAGGCTACACCCTGGAGAAAATTCCTGCAAAAATCAAACTACAATCCGAATTCGGAGAATTTACAACCGAAGTAACAAAATCAGGTTCCTCGCTTCAGTATATTCGGACATTCAAAATATTTAAAGCGGAACATCCGGTTGAAAGATATGACGAAATTGTAACTTTCATCGATAAAATTGTGACGGCAGATGAGAATAAAGTCATACTGACGAAGGTTATGTAATTTTTTTTTGATTTTTTTAAATTCCAGGTTATGCTTATATGGCCTTTCTTAACGATGCTTGAAATAACCAAGGCTTAATCTTTAATCTATGAAATTGAGTTTAATCCAATTTCAGTATTAGAAAATGCTTATTCGATAAAGTAAATCTATTCATTGTTTTAAAAAAAACATCGAAAGATCTGCTAAATCGAGATTAACCCAGCTAATTCAGTACTTCGGCTCTTTCATTGCCTCATAATAATTAATTTGGATTTAAAGATACCTGACTATACCTTCCCGATTTTAATAATAAGGTTTCATTTACCAACTATGAAAATAATACTTATTACCTTGTTGCTTGCTATTGGATTTATTAGCTCTGCTTTTGCAGATAATGCACCAGTTAAATATGGTAAAATTGATAAAGCTGATCTGATAAACAGTGTTTATACCCCCGACACTAGCGCACCTGCAGTTATATTATGTGATTATGGCTATTTCTATGGAAACACATTTCAATTTGTAAGAATACTCCGGATCAAGATTCTTAAAAAAGAGGGCTATGGATGGGCAAACCAAACATTTAGTACGAATTCGAAGACCAATATCCGTGGAATAACATATAACATGGATGGCAATAATATTGTTGAAACCAAACTTAAAAATGAATCTATTTTTGAGACCCGGATTACTGAGGATCATTATGAGATGAGAATTGCAATGCCAAACGTAAAAGTCGGATCCATTATTGATATCGAATTTGAATTCTATGGCATACCTAATGCCTGGGATTTCCAGCAGGAAATTCCCGTAGTTCATAGTGAATTAATAATTGAATATAGTAATTACTTAGGTTATCACAAAAATTATTTCGGTTTCATCCCATTAGACATTTCAACAGGTGGTCGCTGGGTATCGCAGAACACACCCGCATTTAAACCAGAGCCCTTTATAACTTCATCAAAAAACTACAGAACTCGTTTTGAGTTCGATATTGAGTATATTGCTTTCCCCGGATATCACTATAGGGGAGGCGCAAAATCCTGGGATGTAGTCCGCGAAATGCTATACGGGTACACTTATTTTGGTGCAGTTTTGAATACAGATGGTTATCTTAAGTCTGCCGCACAATCAATTAAAGCCACTTGTACCAATCAGGACGAATTGATAAAAGCGGCATACACGTACACCAAACAAATGAAATGGAATGAGATCGAAAGGGTTTTTGCGGAAGAAACATCATTAAATAGCGCCTTTAAAGAAGGCAAAGGCAATTCTGCTGAGGTTAATATGGCCTTAATTCAATTGTTACGGCTGCTTGACTTTAATGCTGCACCTGTCTTATTAAGTACACGCAGTAATGGAAGACTTTCAGAGAATAAACCATCTATAAATAAACTTAATTATCTGATTGCAGCAATTATTACTGACAAGGATACCTTGCTGCTCGACGCTACTGAAGCTAATAGCCCATATTATCTGTTGCCTTTACGTGCCTTGAACGGGCAAGGTCAGTTAATGGATAAAAAAAGTACAGGATGGATTCAACTTGTTGCTACTAAAAAAGATAAACAGATGGTAGTTTTTGACCTTTCCATATCAGAGGATATGAGTTTAAAGGGAAAAATTTCTTATTTAAAAGGAGATTACGCTGCATTGGAGTTTCGTAATTCTTACCAGGATGTTAACAGTGATGAGGAATATTTAACCAAATTTAAAGAAGGGAAAATGGGACTAAAGATATTATCACACAAAATTGAAAATCTCGATAGTTTATATAAATCAATAAATGAAGAGTTTGAGATTGTAAGCAATAACTCAGTAAATGACATAAACGGAGATTTGTATATTGTCCCTTTATTATTTGAACAGATAAAGGAAAATCCATTTAAGATCGAAGATAGAAAGTATCCTATTGATTTTGGATATGCACGTGATAAGTCAATAGTTGTTAATTACACTATACCGGAAGGATATTCTATAATAAGCCTCCCAGTTAGTACCAGTATGAAATTGCCTGGAAACTCAGCTTCCTATATTTGTAAATCAACTGTTACTGAGGGAAAGCTATCCATATTGTTCAAGCTGAATTTCAACAAGAGCATATATATGCAATCCGAATATGCTGATCTGCGTGAATTTTATAATCAGGTTATTGCTAAACAGGCTGAACCCATTGTATTGAAAAAGAATTGATAGCAGATAGTAACAACGGAGGACTGTTACTGCCTTTACATGTGTCATGGGTAACGGCTGCAACCTACCTATGATTCCTGTTTTATGCAGTTGAAAAAATCTTACCTTTGACCGTAAGTTTTTCCACATCGCAGCACATGAAATTCAGTGATATCGTCGGCCAGGAGCCTCTTAAACAACGCCTTAAACGTACCGTACTCGATAACCGCGTGAGCCATGCCCAGCTTTTTCTTGGTCCTGAGGGATCAGGCAAACTGGCGCTTGCGTTAGCGTATGCCCAATATATTAATTGTCGAAAACGTACTCCCGAAGATTCGTGTGGCGAGTGCCCTTCGTGCAGAAAATATGGCAAGCTTATTCATCCCGATCTCCATTTCCTCTACCCGATTAACAGCACAAAAGATGTTGCCAGCGGCAAAGTACTGAGTAAAGAATTTATAGCCCCATGGCGCGAATTTCTGCAACAGAACAACTATTATGTTTCGTTACCTGACTGGTATGAGAAGATCGGGATTGAAAAGAAACAGGGATTCATTAATGCGGAAGATGCGGACGGCATAAACCGTACGCTGGCATACAAAGCCTATGAGGCTGAATACAAAGTGATGATTATCTGGATGGTTGAAAAAATGAATATTACTTCAGCCAACAAATTGCTTAAAAACCTGGAAGAACCGCCTGATAAAACGCTTTTTATCCTGATATCCGAAAACCAGGAACAAATTATAGCCACCATACTTTCGCGGGCACAACTGATCAAGTTCCCGCGTTTGCATGATGCCGATATACAACAATCGCTGGAACAACAACACAGCATTAGCACTGCCGACGCTTCAAAAATTGCCCGCCTGGCTGACGGAAATTATACTGCTGCGCTAATGCTTGCCGGAAAAACAGGATCAGGATCCGTTTCGCTTGAAACAGAACGCGACCGCTTTATCACTTTCCGCGAATGGATGCGCCGCTGCTTTACCATTGCCGGTAACCTGAAGGACTACGATAAGTTGCAGGAAACAATTCCGCTTTTAATCGGCGACGGAAGCCGGGAAAAGCAAAAAGAGATGTTAGCTTATGGCTTGGATATGTTCAGGATCTGCCTGCTCTATAACGTTGGCAATCATCACCTGGTTAAACTGGATGGAGAAGAGCTCGATTTTGTGAAAAAATTCTCCCCCTATATACATCCGCAAAACATCGAAAAATTTGATGAGGAATTCAACAGGGCCATATTTCATATTGAACGGAATGCCAATGCCAATATCATTTTAACCGACCTTTCGCACCTCATTGCCAGGATATTGAAAATTCCATCAACTTCTGAAACCAAAAAAGTGTAAATTTGTCAGTTCCAACCGGATCGGAAGTTGTATAAATAGCGCTTCCCGAAGCGTCAGGATTATACTAATTCAGCAATACCTTCGTTACTCTTACGCTTAAGTATCCGGAGGATAGACTTAAATTCAACATGGAAGAAAATATACAACCCAATATATCAAACAGGGAAAATATCGGATCAAGGGGCTGTTGCGGAAACAGCAACCCTTTACTCAGGCATGCCGGCGCTGAACAAAAATGCGCCAAACTGGCTACCTACGACTGGCTTAATAAACTCCCCTTACCCGGAACCACCGGCAAATTTGATTGTGCAGAAGTCAGGTTCAAAAATAACCACAAGGACTTTTTCAGAATTCCAACAGGGCTTTCAATACATAACGGAGATATTGTCGCTGTAGAGGCATCCCCCGGTCATGATATTGGTATTGTTACCTTAACAGGAGAAACGGCACGTTTGCAGATGATCCGCAAAAACGTAAGTCCAGCCAAGGAAGACATACGCAAGCTCTACCGCAAAGCCAAACAGGCAGATGTTGATAAATGGCTGCATGCTATTTCGAAAGAACACGACGCTCTTTATAAAACCAGGGTGGCAGCATTGAAGCTTGGTCTTAAAATGAAGGTTAACGACATTGAATACCAGGGCGATGACACAAAAGCAATCTTTTTCTATACAGCTGAGGACAGGGTTGATTTCAGGGAACTGATAAAAATTCTGGCTGATGAACTGAAGATCAGGATTGAAATGCGCCAGATCGGTATGCGTCAGGAAGCCAGCAGGTTAGGTGGGATTGGCTCCTGCGGGCGCGAATTATGTTGTTCAACCTGGATCAGTGGTTTTCATTCGGTTTCTACTTCATCAGCCAGAGTTCAGCAGCTTTCGCCGAATCCGCAGAAACTTGCCGGACAATGCTCAAAACTTAAATGCTGCCTCAACTACGAAGTTGAAGCGTATAATGATGCATTAAAGGATTTCCCTGACGAAAATGCAATACTTAAAACCAGGCAAGGCGACGTTCTTTTGCAGAAAATTGATGTTTTTGGCGGGACTATGTGGTTCGGATACAAAGGGAAAGAACACGAAATGTTTGCTTTAACCGTAAGCCGCGTAAAGGAAGTGATCGCTTTAAACAAAGCAGGAAAGATTCCTGATAAAATAGAGGATTTTACAATCAAGCAGGATAAGAAACCAGCCATCGGACTTGTAGTTGCCAGCGAAGATCTTTACCGGTTTGATAAAAAGAAATAATAGAATCATAAATCTGATGTCAGATACTATATTCATGGCTTTCAAAAAAAACACTTTGCGGCACTTGCACCACAGGATTTCTATATTTGTTGTTATCGTTTTTATTGCTACAGCTTGCAACAATGATGTGTTTTACACCGAATCCGTTCACCTTGAAAATAATGAATGGAAAGAAGCCGATACCCTCTTTTATACATTTGAATCAAAAGATACGCTGGCATCATACGATTTCTATTTTGAGGTCCGCAATACTACGGATTACGATTTGCAGAACCTTTATTTGTTTATAACAGCATATTATCCGGGCGCTACTTATTCGCGCGATACTGCCGAATGCATACTGGCTGCGCCTGATGGCAAATGGTATGGCAAAGGAATGGGCAAGCATAAAGATAACAGGTTCCTGTTCCGCAAAGGGGTGCGTTTTCGTAAATCAGGTAATTATGTGATAGCCGTAAACCAGGCCATGCGCAAGGAAAACCTTAAAGGCATTTCGGACGTAGGAATACTTATCAAAAAACAAGCTAACTAACTTTCAATACCCTGACTGAAACGACTTTGACCAATGAAAAAAAGCATGAATGAAAACGCATGGGTGAAATGGTTCTGGAAATGGTATGTCATTTCCATGGTGTTTATTGCCGTTTTTTTTACAGCACTTTCGTTGGGTTGGTTAGGTTTTATGCCGTCATTCGAGGAACTCGAAAATCCCAAAAGCAAACTTGCCTCTGAAGTAATTTCAGCCGATCAGAAGGTGCTCGGGTCCTTTTACCTGGAAAACCGTTCCAATGTCCATTATTCGGAATTATCACCATGGATCATCAAAGCACTTATTGCTACTGAAGATTTTCGGTTTGAGCAACATTCTGGTATCGATGGCAGGGCACTTGTTCGGGTTGCCATAGGTATGGTAACTGGTAAAAACAAAGGCGGAGGAAGCACCATTACACAACAATTAGCTAAGAATCTTTTTCCACGCGAACATCACTATACCATATTCGGCACCGGCTTTGCAAAACTCAAAGAATGGATTACCGCAATTAAACTCGAACGTAACTATACCAAAGAGGAAATTCTTGCCTTGTATCTGAACACCGTTGACTTCGGAAGCCTGGCTTATGGTGTGAAATCGGCTTCAAAAACATATTTCGATAAAACTCCCGCTCAGCTCAATCTGCAGGAATCAGCTGTATTGATAGGGCTTTTGAGAGCTCCTTCCTATTATTCTCCGGTAAGGAATAAGGAAAGATCGAAAAAACGACGTGAAGTAGTTCTGAGCCAAATGGTTGAAAACGGGTATATAACTGAAAAGCAATACGACTCCGTACGTGTTTTGCCGCTCGATATGTCGCAATACACCTTGCAGGATCATAACAGCGGACCCGGAACATATTTCAGGGAATACCTTCGCCAGGCTCTGATGGCTGAAAAGCCCGAAAAAGATAATTACGACAATCCCGATGAATACATGGCCGATTCGGTCCGCTGGCTTCGCGATCCTGCCTTTGGCTGGGTAGCGAAAAACAGGAAAGCAGATGGTACATATTACAACCTGTATAAGGACGGACTAAAAATTTATACAACCATCAATTCGCATATGCAGCGGTATGCTGAAGAAGCTGTTACCGAACATATGTCGCAGGATATACAGCCTGCATTTTACAAGCACTGGAAAGGAAATTCTCATGCTCCTTACGATCTTTCGGATAAAAAAGAAATTCAGAAATTGCTTCAGGCTTCTAAAAAACGTTCGGACAGGTATAGAAGTATGAAAAAAGCCGGCTTGTCGAACGACTCAATTGAACAGGCATTTAAAACAGCCATTCCCATGAGGGTTTTTTCCTGGAAAGGAGAAATTGATACCGTTATGACTCCGATGGATTCAATAAAATACCACAAATGGTTTTTACATGCAGGAGTAATGTCCATGGAGCCTCAAACCGGGTATGTGAGAGCATACGTAGGAGGAATAAATTTCAGGTTTTTCAAGTATGATCACGTAGTTGTGGCCCGCCGCCAGGTTGGATCCACGTTCAAGCCTTTTGTTTATACGGTAGCCATGCAGGACGGCCAGATGTATCCTTGCTCTAAAGTTCCCAACGTACAATATTCAATTGAAGCAAACGGGAAATTGTGGGCGCCTGGAAACTCAAGCCATTATAAAGAAGGCGAGATGGTTACGCTGAAAGAAGCACTTGCCAATTCAATTAACTGGATTTCAGTTTACCTGATCAAACGGTTTTCACCACAATCGGTCATAAAGATTGCGCGTAAGATGGGTATATTCAGCTACTTGCCACCCGTTCCATCTATTTGCCTTGGTACTCCTGATATTTCGCTCTACGAAATGACAGGTGCCATGAGTACGTTTGCCAATAAAGGAATTTTTATCCAGCCTTTATTTGTGACGCGTATTGAAGATAAACATGGAAATGTAATTAATCAGTTTGTACCCCACCAGGACGAAGCCCTCAGCGAAGAAGCTGCATTTATGATGATTGGGTTGATGAAAGGCGTTGTTGAAAGCGGAACAGGTTCGCGGTTAAGAGGGAAGTATGGTCTTACCAATCCAATTGCAGGTAAAACAGGCACTACTCAAAGCAACTCCGACGGTTGGTTTATGGGACTTACTCCTGACCTGGTTACAGGTGTTTGGGTAGGTGGCGACGACCGTACCATTCGTTTCCGGAGTACTTCACTCGGACAGGGCGCCAATATGGCGTTGCCGATATGGGCATTGTATATGAAGAAAGTTTATGCCGATAATCAGCTTCAACTTACACGAGGCGATTTCGAAAGACCCGAAGGCCTGAAGGAAGATTATTTCAACTGTACAGCTTTCGACGATAATGCCGATGGTGGAAGCTCTGGAACTGAGGAGCAGGATAAGTATTAAACAAAAGTTTCTTGTTTAAATGATCATTCAATTCTATCTGCAATGGTAAGGATTTAAAATAGCTTGTATCCCAGAATAAATGATATCGTTTTGTAATCAGAATTGAAATTTGGGTCCCTTATTATATCCCTGCTTAATCCGTATCGCAACTCTAAAGTATATTTGTTATTCTGAGTGTAACCAAGGCCAAATGCCCAATTAGGCCTTGAGCTAATTTCGTTCCATGTTCCGTTAACAGTAACGATCTCTGAATAAAAATCAAAATCAATAACATAGGAACTGTTCAGATAAAACTTTGAATTTTCGTTAAGGAATATATAATACCGGATTCCGATAGGTAATTCAATTGACTTATAATCAATGGCGAAATACCTGTTACCAGATGTAATTTCCGATTTGAAATACTGGTAGGTTGGTTCGATAATTATGGCCCATTTATTTTTATTGAAAGGCAACAGGGTTTCCACTTCGATGCCAAATCTAACTGTTAGTTTCTTTCCGAAATCAATTTCGAGCGCATCCGAAGGACTGTTGAATACCAGCGATGAGTGATTAAGACCTGGTCTGACTGATAAATTAAAATTATCTCTGTTTGCTTTTTTTTCGTAGTCTTTGGATCCTGAATTCTGACATTCATTATATGAGTTAAATATTTTAACCAGGTCATTGATTGTATAATTGATTTTTTCAATGTCGGCAGAAGAAATCTTCTCACATTTCAGATTATTTACCAGCTGCTGTCTGAAACTGTTATTTTCCTTGGTTTCAAATCTGGAAACGGAATAGCTCTTAAATATGAGTTGTTCGACAACTGAACTATCCATCTTAAAAAAATATTTCCGAAAATCTCCTTCCTCATACGAGTAAAGTGTTGCTTTTCCTTCAACCAGTACTTTTAAAAACAATTCCTCTTCTGTAAACTCAGGATTTCTGTTCGTACTCAGTTGGCTCAATACTTCGCTGGATCTGTCAACATTAACGGTAAACCGCTTGTATATGGCAAAGTCCGAAATTCCGAACTCCACAACAGATTTAATATCAGCAACCGAAGGATCCGCATTTCCCGAAAGTTTGTATGTAAATTCTTTTGGATTATTTTTCCAGTCAATGTTTTTAATTAAACAATTGAACCGGCTGCCATCATTACTCACAAAATAACCTGTCTCATATTTAATCTGTGAATAACCGTTAATACTCCATATTGCAATCAGGATAATAAGTAGTTGTTTCTTCATTTTGGATAAATAAGCATAAAATTTAACTGAATAATGTTCATTAAAATAACCAAAACATTCAATTGCTATTGAAAATTTGCCAGGTAATTAGTCCTCAAAGATATAAAAATAAAATAAGTGAGAATATTAATAAAACTGCCGGCTATTTTTATTTGCAAAAAAAAGGCAGCACTCAAAAGTACTGCCTGTATCAGTTATATTTGGATTGTGATAGTCTATTTCACCACCTTCATCTCATCCACCAAATAACCCGCTCCGGCATATTTATCCACTATGAAAAGGATATACCTGATATCCACACTAATGGTACGCTGCAGGTTTACATCAAATTTAATATCACTGCTCATGGCTTCGGAATTACCATCGAAAGCCAGTCCAACCAGTTCGCCCTTGCCATTTATAACCGGGCTGCCGGAGTTCCCGCCCGTAATGTCATGGGTGGTAAGGAAACAGACATGCATGATTCCATTTTCAGCATACTGACCGAAATCCCTTTTAGCGTATAAATCTTTCAGCTTGGGAGAAACAATAAATTCCGCGTTTGTGGAATCTTCTTTTTCCATTACACCTTGCAAAGTGGTGTAATAATCGGCAAAAAGAGCATCAGCCGGCCGGTAAGGTTTTGCACTGCCATAAGTTAGCCGCATGGTACTGTTTGCATCAGGATAAAAGGTGGTTCCCGGATTCATTTCGCGTAAGCCTGCAATATAAAGACGGCGGGCTTTTGAGAATTTATCTTCATCCAGCATTTGCGACAGACGGGCAATCATATACGACGCAATAAACGAATTTGCAGCAACATAAGCCGGATCTTTTTCAAGGGTTTTCTTTTTGGGATTGTTCAGAAATGCCATAAGTCTTGCTTCTGAAGCGAAAATGGAACGATCAAACATATAGTCGGCATATTTCCCGATATCACCTTTGAACTTCTTGTTAATTGTAAGGTAAATGTCAGGGATGTAATCTTTAGCAACGTTATCAGCATAAAGCTGGAGCATTTTCCTGAACATATCTTTTTCCAGTTCCGGGTTAAACGTTTTGTAAAACTTAGCGGCCCTGGTTTTATTAATATCTATCATTTCTTTGAAATCGGCTGAATCGAACCTGCTGGAAAGTTCACCGGATTGAAAAGCGATATACAGGATCCTGGCGCCCATCAGTAATTCGGAAACATAAATATTTGCTTCGTTGGCGCGGGTTACAGCGGCTGTTTGATATACAGCCTTGAAATCATCAATTACACTTCCGTATTTGGCTTTTCGGTTCTCATCCTGGTTTACCCATGCCTGGAAATCATCTTCAATCCTTTTTTTATCATCATACACCTTCAACCGTTGCAGTGCTTTGCTTTCCTGCAACGACTTTTTCCAGAAATTTCCCAGGTATGCATAATCCCCCGCGTAAGCAATACGCGTTGCGTCATCAGCATCCATATATTTTTTCATCACTTCCATTTTTGCCCATTTTGCCTTGATATCGGCAGGGTTACTTTGGGTAAGTTTTTCCTGTATTCCGTACGAAGTAAGATACCGGTCAGTGGCACCGGGATAACCGAGTATCATTGAAAAATCACTTTCTTTTACACCGGCCAGTGAAACAGGAAGGAAATGCTTTGGCTGCATAGGCAGGTTGTCTTTCGCGTATTCGGCAGGTTTCCCATCTGTACCGGAATAAACCCGCAACAGGCAGAAATCACCTGTATGGCGTGGCCACATCCAGTTATCGGTATCACCGCCAAATTTACCAATGGATGAAGGAGGAGCGCCTACCATGCGAACATCAGTAAAAGTCTCATAAACAAACATATAATATTCATTTCCTTCAAACATGCTTTCAACCGAAACTTCAAATGCGGAACCGGCTTCAGTTTCCTCAATAATTTTATCCGATTCTTTCTGGATGGCCTGGCCTCTTTCGCCTTCATCCATTTTGTCATTTACCTGCGCCAGAATGCGTGCTGTAACATCTTCCATCCGTACCAGGAACGAAACCGTTTTGCCGGGAATGGGCAATTCCTCTTCCGGACGCATAGCCCAGAAACCGTCAGTCAGGAAATCACTTCCAACAGAACTTTGTTCGGCAATGGCTTCGTACCCGCAATGGTGGTTTGTTATAAGCAGGCCCTTTTGCGAAATTATAGAGCCTGTGCATCCTCCGTGGTCGAGGGAAATGATAGCATCTTTCAAACAGGCCTGGTTTACGCTATAAATCTGTTCTGCCGATAGCTTAAGTCCCATCTGGTGCATGGCATTGAAATTGTATTTACTGGCCAGCATCGGCAGCCACATGCCTTCGTCGGCTTTGGCGAAAAAGCTGATGAGAGTTAAAAAAACAAAGAATAGAGAGAATTTCACTGGTTTC